>JAFIFR010000266.1 GCA_020831935.1 Alkalimonas sp. | reverse complement strand
TGTCGCCCCGAAAAGGCGGTTCCACCCTGTCTATCCTTGTCTTTCGCCCGGAGCTCGCTCCGGGCTTTTTTATGAGGCAGGACTTAACTGGGCTAACGCGCCGGCAGCCACAGCGGCTTGATCAAGCACACCACTATCCAGCACCCAGCCGCTAACCAGCCTGGCAGGCGTGACATCAAAAGCAGGATTAAACACCGGCGCTTGCTCCGGAGCCCAGGTCACATTGCCAAAGCTACCAGCAGCACCGCGTACTTCAGCGGCTGGGCGTTGCTCGATCGGGATCTGGCTACCATCGCTGCAGCTGGGGTCGACCGTGGTATGGGGGGCCACGACGTAGAACGGGATCTGGTGATACTGCGCCAGCACCGCCAGATTGTAGGTCCCCACCTTGTTGGCAAAATCACCATTGGCCGCGATCCGGTCCGAGCCGACAAAGATGCGATCGACCTCGCCACGCGCCATCAGCATGGCTGCCATATTGTCGCAGATCAGCTGATACGGAATGCCCAGTTGCTGGCACTCCCAGGCCGTTAAACGTCCACCTTGCAACAGAGGCCTGGTTTCATCGACCCACAGCTGGATCTGCTTGCCCTGTTGGTGCGCCAGCCGCACCACGCCCAGCGCTGTGCCAACCCCAGCCGTTGCCAGACCGCCGGTATTGCAATGCGTTAGTAAACGCTCACCCGGCTTGACCAAAGCCGCACCATGCTCAGCCATCTGCTGACACAGCTGCACATCTTCGGCAAACAGCTGCTCGGCACAAGCCACAGCGGCTCGGACATAATCGGACTGCTGCAAGGCAACAACCATCGCATCCAGGTTATTCATCAGATTGACCGCAGTAGGCCGGGCCGCTCTGAGGACTTCAGCACTGTGCAACAGTTCCGCCCGGCTATCGCCCTGGCCAGCCCGGTAGGCCAACAGCAGAGAGGCCGCAATGCCAATGGCCGGAGCGCCGCGTACCTGCAATTGCTGAATCATCGTAACCATCTGCTCAACGTGCTGGCAATGCAGCCAGCGTTGCTGATGCGGTAGCAGCGTTTGATCCAGTATAAACAGCTGACCCTGCTCGGTCTTAATACTAAGCGCGCTGAGATTTTTCATGGGTTATGCCTTATTTAGCCTTGCAGACGTCTAGAATGTTTGCGATTATGCAGTTCTTCTATTGGCCTGACAAGTCCGGATCCCCAATGAGTGACTACCAAACTTTTACTGCAGATGATGCCAAACACTTTGCCTTTAGCCATGGTGATGCTTTTCGTGACAGCGATCAGCTTGAGGCGGAGGAGTTTGGTGATGGCAATCTGAATTTGGTATTTCGGGTGAAAAACCAGCAAGGCCGCAGCCTGATTGTCAAGCAAGCCTTGCCCTATGCCCGCTGTGTCGGCGAAAGCTGGCCATTGACCATCGACCGGGCCCGGATAGAAGCCGAAGTCTTGCTACGCCATGGCCGGCTGTGCCCGGAGCATACCGTGAAAGTTTTGCATTACGATGCAACTTTAGCCGCCATTTTGATGGAAGACTTGGGCCAGCTGGAGATATTGCGTAGCGCCTTGGTTGCTGGCAAACAGTTTCCCTTGTTGGCCAGTCAGATGGCGCAGTACCTGGCCCAGACCTTGTTTCATACCAGCGACTTTGTGTTAAATGGCTTGCAGAAGAAATCCGAGGTTGCCCGCTTTTTAAATCCGGAGCTTTGCCTGATCACCGAAGACTTGTTCTTTACCGATCCCTACTGCAATCACGAACGCAACACTATCCATCAGGCCATTTTACCGCAAGCTCGCGAGCTATGGCACGATGAAGCCTTGCACGCAGAGGTCGCACAGCTTAAAGCAGATTTTCTGTCCAAGCCACAGGCATTGCTGCATGGTGATGTGCACAGCGGCAGTATTTTTGTCAGTGAGAAGCAGTGCAAAGTGATCGATGCCGAGTTTGGCTTTTATGGCCCCATCGGCTTTGATGTCGGCAGCCTGCTGGGGAATTTATTGCTCAGTTATGCCGGTCAGTTTGGTTTGCAGGACGATGCTGCTGCCCGTGAACAGCAACAAGCCTATCTGCTCGAACAAATTGAAACACTCTGGCTAAATTTTGCCAGCACCTTCAACCAGCTGATGCAAACCCAGACCAAAGAAAGCAGCTTTGCCAACAGCAACTACCAGAGCTTTTTCCTGCAACAAGTGCTGGCAGACAGCATCGGCTATGCTGGCTGCGAGCTAATACGTCGCACCGTCGGCCTGGCGCATGTGGCAGACCTGGAACAAATTCGTCATGAGCCACACCGCGCCCGCAGCGAACGCTTTGCACTGACACTGGGTCGCCAGCTGATTATGCAGCGGCAAAGCCTGAGTACCATCGCCCAGCTCACCACCTTGGTACGTCACTTACCACTGCCAGAATAATGGTATTTTTGCCAGTCTGACTTGCGAGGCTGGCTAAATGCATCTTTACTCTGTTTACCCGCTGGTTTAACAGGAACCAAAGATGCGCATCTTACTGATCCTCTTCGGTTTGTCCCTATTTCCGCTCGAAGCCAAGGTGCTATGGCAGGACTTTCGCTTAACCTATTTGTATGGCGAAAATTACCGTATTGGCGATCCCACCCGCCATGTGTTTACCATTGAACACGCCGCCAATACCAGCTGGGGCGATAACTTCTTTTTCCTCGACCATATGCGCTTTAAAGACGGCACCCG
>JAFIFR010000019.1 GCA_020831935.1 Alkalimonas sp. | reverse complement strand
GTTACTCGCTCCAAATTCTGAAAAAGCAGCCTTCTGGCTGCTTTTTTGCTTTCTGCTTCTGTGGTTTATAGCCCATGAGTTTTCCCCTGCGACCTGAGCTCAGGCATCCCGTGGTAAGCCCTTTTCAATAATCCGCACCAGCCGCTCAGTCTGACGCGGCAACAGCGACGCATGAAGCCACTGCTTTTTCTTTTGCTGCTGCAAGGCCCAGTCAATGTGCTCTTGCACCAGCTCGGAAGCCTGGGCACGGGCTTGTTGCAACGCCTGCACAATGGTGGCCGAATAAGGGGCATTGCCAAGCGCCACCGCAAGATTGCGCTGCCAGCGCTGATAACCGATGCGCCGAATCGGGCTGCCTTCGGTGCGCTGCAAAAAAGTGGCTTCATCCCAGCCCAGCAGCGCCACCAGGCTTTGATCGCGCCAGTGGTTGCGGATTTGAAAGTCGGCTTCCAGACTGAGTGGCGCCTGGCGGTTTTCCGGACACACCAGCTGGCAGTCGTCGCAACCATAGATGCGGTTGCCCAAAAGCGGCCGTAACTCGGTCGGAATGGCGCCTTTTAATTCGATGGTGAGATAGGAGATGCAGCGCCTGCCATCCACCACGTAGGGCGAGACAATGGCACCGGTCGGGCAACTGGTGATGCAGGCGACACAGCTGCCGCAATCGCCGCTGTGGGGTGCATCGACCGGCAGTGGAATATCCACCAGCAGCTCGCCAAGAAAAAACCAGGAGCCGGCTTGCTCATTTAACAGCAGACTGTGCTTGCCCACCCAGCCAAGGCCTGCCTTTTGCGCCAAAGGACGCTCCAGCACCGGCGCTGAGTCGACAAAGGGCCGGTAGCCGAGGCGTAGTCCGCTGCTTTCAATGCGCTCGGCCAGCTGCTTGAGCTTTTTGCGAATCACTTTGTGGTAATCACGCCCTAGCGCATAGCGACTGATGTACGCTTGTTGCGGATCCTTCAGATTGGTGGCAAAAGCCGCGTTTTGGGGCAGGTAATCCATGCGCACGGATATCACCCGCAAGGTTCCAGGCAGTAGCTCCTGAGGGCGAGCCCGCACCATGCCATGGCGGGCCATGTAGTCCATTTCGCCGTGGTAGTTTTTGGCCAGCCAGGCTTTTAGTCGTGGCTCTTCAAGGCTCAGATCGGTATCGGTAATACCGCAGTCGGAAAATCCCAGTGCTTTGGCCCAGGTTTTAATGTCGGCAGCGAGGGCGTTTAGATCCATAGCCCAAGTTTGGATTGGCAATGCATGGCCGGATGGTAGCATAAGGATAACAGTTGCACGGAATTTTTGTTAAAATCACCGGTCATACCCCTAAACCAAAGAGAACAGCTGTGTCGGTGTCCCCTAGTCTTGATGTTGCATTAACCGATGAGAGCCAGACGCAGCAGTTGGCTGCCCGGTTGGCTTCTTTGTTGCCCGCAAAAGCCGTGCTGTTTTTGCAAGGCCCGCTGGGAGCCGGTAAAACCACCTTCAGCCGAGGGCTTTTGCAGGCGCTGGGGCATCAGGGCGCGGTAAAAAGTCCGACCTATACCCTGGTAGAGCCCTACCAGCTGGCAACTAGACAAGTCTATCATTTTGATTTATACCGTTTAACGGACCCGGAAGAGCTGGAGTTTATTGGCGGGCGAGATTATTTCAGCGAAGAGGCCATATGCCTGATCGAGTGGCCGGAGCGCGGTGTTGGCTTTTTACCCGAGCCTGATCTGGTACTGCAACTGAACTATCGGGCTGGGGACGAGCCATCCGAGCGCGTGCTTTGCCTGACTGGGCAAACCCGGCTGGGGTGTACACTAGTGGAAGCGATGCGTACGGATGAATAAGAATAACAAAAACATCAGTTTTATCGGCTTGGCAGCGCTGCTGTTATGCAGTTGGTCCAACTGGTTGCTGGCTGCCGGCAACGAAGTCAAAAGTATTCGGATTTGGCCTTCGCCCGAAAATACCCGGGTGGTGTTTGATTTGGCTGCAGCCCCGGATCACCGTAGCTTTGCGCTCGATAACCCGGATCGCTTTGTCATTGATTTGCGCCAAAGTCGGTCTCAGCCAAGGTTGCCAGCTGCCAGCGGTGAAGCCAGTCTGATTCAAAGCATCCGCTCAAGTTACACCGCCAGCAACCAAACCCTGCGCATTGTGCTGGACTTATCCGAGAAAGCCAGTGCTAATGTGTTCAGTTTGCCGCCAACAGGCCCTTACGGCCATCGTCTGGTGGTCGATTTCAAAGGCGAACAGCGTGAGCTGCCGGTGGCACAGGCCAGAGCCCAGCGCCAGCCTGGCCGCGATATCATCATTGCCATCGATGCCGGTCATGGAGGCGAGGATCCTGGTTCGATAGGCCCGGCAGGCACCTTTGAAAAAAACCTGACGTTGCCCATTGCCCGCAGGCTGGCCGAATTGATCAACAACGAGCCGGGTATGAAAGCGGTGATGGTTCGCACCGGCGATTACTTTGTGCACCTAAATCGCCGTACCGATATTGCCCGGGAGTTGCAGGCTGACCTGCTGGTATCGATCCACGCCGATGCTTTCACCTCGCCGCAGCCGCGGGGCGCTGCGGTCTGGGTGTTGTCGCTGCGCCGTGCTACTTCAGAAGTTGGCCGCATGCTGGAGCAAAAAGAGCGGCACTCCGAGTTGCTGGGCGGGGTGGGTGAAATTATCCGCGATTCGGCGCAAGAGCGCTACCTGGCGCAAACCGTGCTGGATTTGTCAATGAATCATTCCATGGTATCGGCGCATCAGGCTGCCACTCATGTATTGGCGGAGCTTGGCCAGATCACCCGGCTGCACCGGCGGGAGCCTCAGGCGGCCAGTCTGGCGGTGTTGCGCTCGCCGGATATTCCATCCATTTTGGTGGAAGTGGGCTTTATCTCCAACCCGCAGGAAGAGCAGCAACTGCGGACCAGCCAGCATCAGCAGCGGCTGGCGCAGTCGATGTTTCAGGGGTTACGCCGGCATTTTAGGGAGTCGCCTCCGGCCGACTCACTCTTTGCGCAGTATCGTTCGCGTGAACATCGGGTGCAGCGCGGTGAGTCCTTGTCGTTGGTGGCGCAGCGTTACAATGTGAGTGTCGAGGCGTTACGCCAGCACAATCAACTCAGTGGCGATACCATTCGTATTGGCCAGGTACTGCGGATCCCCGACTGATGGCGATTCAGATTTTACCGCCGCAGCTGGCCAACCAGATAGCTGCCGGCGAGGTAGTGGAGCGTCCTGCTTCTGTCGTCAAAGAGTTGGTCGAAAATGCACTGGACGCTGGTGCCCGCCAAATCGACATCGAGATTGAAAAAGGCGGCGCCCGTTTAATCCGTATTCGTGACGACGGTTGTGGCATTGCGCAGCATGAGCTGACCCTGGCACTTAGCCGTCATGCCACCAGTAAAATCAGCAGTTTGGATGATCTGGAGCAAATTGTCAGCCTGGGTTTTCGTGGCGAGGCGCTGGCCAGTATCAGCTCGGTCGCCAGGCTAAGCCTGACATCCCGCCCGCAAACTCAGGACACCGCCTGGCAAGCCAGTGCCGAAGGTCGGGAGATGCAGGTGCAATTAAAGCCTGCGGCCCACCCGGTGGGCAGCACGGTCGAGGTGCTGGACTTGTTTTTTAACACCCCGGCCCGTCGCAAGTTTCTTCGTACCGAGAAAACCGAGTTTTTTCATATTGATGAGCTGATCAAGCGGCTGGCGCTAAGTCGCTTTGACGTCGGCTGGACGCTCAGTCACAACGGCCAGGTGCTGCGGCGATTAAAGCCTGCCACGGATCAGGCCCGACAGTTGCAACGGGTCGCCACCTTGTGTGGCCGCCGTTTTGGTGACAGCGCTTGCTGGATTGAGAACCAGCACCAGGAGTTGCGTCTGTGGGGTTGGTTGTTGCCGCCAGCGGCCATCGAACGTCAGGCCAATTGTCAGTACAGTTACGTCAATGGCCGGATGATGCGCGATAAGTTGCTGAACCATGCCATTCGGCAGGCCTATGGTGACTTACTGACGCAGGAGCAGCAGCCAGCTTTTGTGCTTTTCCTGGAGTTGCCGGCCTCGGAAGTGGACGTCAATGTGCATCCGGCCAAACATGAGGTGCGTTTTCATCAGGCCCGGCTGGTGCACGACTTTGTTAGCTCTGCACTGGAAAATGCCTTGCGTCAGCTTGCCCCCGAGGCGCTGACTCAATCAGCTGCTATCGATACCTCGGCGTTGGCAGAGCCAGCGCACCTTGGGCAGCCAGTTGCTCAGCAGCGCCCTGCCAGTGAACGCGGGACAGCCGTCGCCGCCGCTGCTGGCCGCGGCACTATTCATCGCAGTTCATCCTATCCGGCGAACCGACCCGCTAGCAGCGAGGTTGCCCGGCAACTGCGTTACCTGGACCAGCTGAGAGAAAATCCCCAGCCTGGTTATGTGATGGCCCCTGCTGCGCCTCGCGAGGAAGCGCCAAGTCCAGCCCCTTCGTTGCTGGTGGTTGAGAATCGTTTTGTGGTGTTGCCAGAGGGGGATGGTCTGCAGCTGCGCAGCATCGCCAAAGCCCTGGCTCAACTCAGTTCCCGGCAATCTGTTTCTAAAGCGCTGCTGATCCCGCTGCGGCTGAAGCTGGTCGATGAGGACGTGCAGCTGCTGCAGCAACTGGCAACCGATTTGGCGCAGACGGGTTTTGATTTGGTACTGCACGAAAAGCTGTTAATTGTCCGGGCTGTGCCGCTCTGGCTGCAACAGAGCCCGTTGGCACAATGCTTGCTGCCTTTTTGCCAACTGTGGCAGCAGGCCGGGCTGGCAGCTGGCTGCGATATGCTGCTAAAGGCGCATTGGCTGGATGTTGGTTTTTTGGCAGACTTGCTGCCAGAGCTGCTGACAACTGAGCTGGCCGATGCTGCGGTGCCCCTTGACCTCAGCCCGGCCATCCAGGCGTTGGAGGTGTAGCGTGCAGCCGCCACTGATTTTTTTAATGGGGCCAACGGCCTCCGGTAAAACCGATCTGGCGCTGGCGCTGGCACGGGAGTTGCCGGTCGATATTATCAGTGTCGACAGTGCACTGATCTATCGGGGCATGGATATTGGTACAGCCAAACCCAGCGTGGAAGAGCAGGCGCTGGCACCGCACTACCTGATTGATATTAAAGATCCGGTGGAAGCCTACTCGGCGGCTGATTTTCGCAGCGATGCGCTGGCTTGCATTGAGCGCAGTTACCAGCAAGGCCGGCAACCGGTGCTGGTGGGGGGCACTATGCTGTACTTTAAAGCCTTGTTGCAGGGCATTTCGCCCTTGCCTGCGGCCGATCCGAACATTCGGGCAGAGCTGGAGCAAGAAGCGCAAAAAAAAGGTTGGCAGGCATTGCACCAGGAACTTTCCGGCATTGACCCGGTCTCAGCTGCCCGGATACATCCAAATGATCCGCAGCGGATTAACCGGGCGCTGGAGGTTTACCGCATCAGCGGCAAAACCATGACGGAGCTAACCGCGCAACAAGGCGCAGCCTTGCCGTACCCGGTGCAGCAATTTGCCATCGCGCCGACCGATCGGGCCGAGCTGCACCAGCGTATAGCATTACGCTTTCAGCAGATGTTGGCAGCAGGCTTTGAGCAGGAAGTGCAGCAATTACGTCAGCGTGGCGATTTGCACCTGCAACTGCCTTCGATGCGTTGTGTCGGCTATCGGCAGATGTGGCAGTATCTGGATGGCGAGTTGAATGCAGAACAACTGCTGGAGCAAGGCATTGCCGCTACCCGGCAATTGGCCAAGCGCCAGCTCACTTGGTTGCGGGGCTGGTCAGATGTGAACTGGTTGAAAACAGAAGCAAAACCGAGCGAAAACTTGCAAGCAGTGTTATCTTCGCTAAGCTAAATTTGGCATGCAAAAAAATAAAGTCGGTTCTGCAACTTGAAAAAATCGAAACAAACCATAAATCTAGCGGACTTATAACAATAAGGAATGCGGCACATGGCAAAAGGCCAATCATTACAGGATCCTTTCCTGAACACTTTACGGCGGGAGCGTATCCCGGTTTCTATTTATCTGGTCAATGGCATTAAATTGCAGGGGCAGGTCGAGTCGTTCGACCAATTCGTCATTTTGCTGAAGAATACCGTCAGTCAGATGGTGTACAAGCATGCCATTTCTACTGTGGTGCCTTCACGGGCCGTAAATACCATGATGGCTCATGCCAACAGTGGGAATGACTCTGACGAATCAGACGATTAAGTCTGCTGCATCCAATGAGCAAGACAGGTTCGCAACTGCGGTGACAGAGCAGGAGCGGGCCGTCTTGGTTCAGGTTAGCTTTTCAGCACAGACTCCGCGTGACAGCTTGCAAGAGCTGGTGTTGCTCGCTCGTACCGCCGGCGTTGCTGTGGTCGATACTTTGTGCTGCCGTCGACAGCGGCCAGACAGCCGTTACTTTGTCGGCTCGGGTATAGCCGAGTCCTTGGCACAGCGTGTCGAGGCAGAAGCCTTGACAGTGCTGATTTTCAATCACGAACTTAGTCCTGCCCAAACCCGCAATCTGGAGCGTTGCTGTCAGTGCCGGGTCATTGATCGCACCACTCTCATTCTGGACATATTTTCTCAACGCGCCCGCAGCTATGAAGGCAAGCTGCAGGTCGAGCTGGCGCAGCTGCGTCATCTGTCATCCCGCCTGGTGCGGGGGTGGGACAATGCCGAACGGCAAAAAGGCGGCATTGGTCTGCGCGGACCGGGTGAAACCCGGCTGGAAACTGATCGGCGTTTGTTGCGTCAGCGCATGACGGCACTGCGGCAGCGTCTGGAAAAACTAAGTCGGCAGCGTGAGCAGGGACGGCAGGCCAGACAAAGGGCTGCCGTACCGGTATTGTCCCTGGTAGGCTATACCAATGCCGGCAAGTCCTCGTTGTTTAATCGCTTAACAGAGGCCAATGTGCATGCGGCCGATCAGTTGTTCGCAACTCTGGACCCGACTTTACGCCGGTTGGAGCTGACGCAGTTTGGTACCGTGGTGCTGGCCGATACTGTTGGTTTTATTCGCGACCTGCCGCACGATCTGGTTGCTGCCTTCCAATCCACCTTGCAAGAAAGCCGCGATGCCGATTTGCTGCTGTTGGTGGTGGACTATGCCGACCCGGATCATCCGGCTAAGTTGGCGCAGGTGCAAAAAGTGCTGGCTGAGATTGATGCCGCTGCAGTACCCCAGCTGCTGGTGTGGAATAAAATTGATCAAGCCGAGCTGGCACCCCGTATAGATTACGATGCTGAAGGGCAGCCGAGCGCTGTCTATGTGTCGGCTCAAAGTGGGGCTGGTTTCTCTTTATTGCTGGAAGCAATTAGCCAGCGGTTAGCGCGTCACCATCTGGAGCTGCAGCTTCGGTTGCCGGCCGATGCCGGTCTCTGGCGTGCGCGTTTGCATCAACTGCAGGCGGTGCAGCAAGAGCGTTTTAACGACGAAGGGGCGACTGAGCTGCTGGTAAGGCTGTCGATCGCCGACTGGGGACGCTTGTTGCAACAAAGTCGGGGTGTGCTGGAAAACTATATCGTCAGCGAATCGCTTTTTTGATACATTAACGCAAATTACAATTGAGTGGAGTAGACCATGGCTTGGAATGAGCCGGGCAAGAATGGCAAGGATAACGATCCCTGGAAACAGGGTGGTCGTGATCAGGGCCCGCCCGATTTAGATGAAGTGTTTCGTAACTTTGGTAAAAAGTTTGGTGGAATTTTTGGTGGCTCCGGCGGGGGCAGTCAAGGCTCATCGGGCGGTGGCTCGGCCTCAACCTTGTTGTTGCTGGTGGCCATTGTCGCGGCGCTGGTTTGGGCTTTCAGTGGTTTTTACACCATTAAGGAGTCCGAGCGTGGCGTGATCTTGCGCTTTGGTCAGTTCCATACCGAAGTGGGGCCTGGTATTCACTGGAAACCGACCTTCATTGATCAGGTGCGTCCGGTGGACTTAACCAGCGTTCGCTCCTTCCGTACCGATGGCTTTATGCTAACGCAGGATCAAAACCTGGTTCGGGTCACTTTCGAGGTGCAGTACCGGGTGTTTGATGCCCGGGCTTACCTGTTCTCGGTAGTCAATGCCGACAACAGCCTGCAAGAGGCCACCGATGCCGCTTTGCGTTTTGTCATTGGTCACTCGCTGATGGATGATGTTCTGACCCGGGGCCGGGAAGTGGTGCGGCAAAACACCCGTCAGGAGCTGGAAACCATCATTACGCCATACCGCATGGGTCTGGTACTCGTGGATGTCAACTTCCGTGATGCCCGTCCGCCTGAAGAAGTTCGTGATGCCTTTGACGATGCCATCGCTGCACAGGAAGATCAGGAGCGCTTTGTGCGTGAAGCGGAAGCTTATGCCCGTGAAATCGAGCCTCGTGCGCGTGGTCAGGTCAACCGTATCATGCAAGAAGCAGAAGCCTACCGCCAGCAAGTAATTCTTCGTGCTCAGGGTGAAGTGGCGCGCTTCGAACAGTTGCTGCCTCAGTACCTGGCAGCCCCACGGGTAACTCGTGAGCGTCTGTACCTGGAAACCATGGAAGAAGTCTTTAGCAACACCTCGAAGGTAATGGTGGATGTGTCCAGTGGCAACAACATCATGTATCTGCCGTTGGATCAGATGCTCAAAGGTGGTTCGACTTCGGGTTCCTCCAGTGCACTACCGGTGACGCCACCGCGTAACCTGCAGGACTCGCAGAACACCGCCCCGCGCCAGGATGGGATCCGTGGCAGCACCAGTCGTGATGGGAGACGTTAAGCCATGAAAAACCTAATCGTAGCAATTTTAGTGGTGGCTGGTCTGATTGTTTCTTCGGCACTTTTTGTGGTGCCGGAAGGCGAGCGTGCCATTGTCATTCAATTTGGTAAAATTCAGCGGGATGCTGCCGGTGATGTACGGACCTTTGAGCCGGGTCTTCACTTTAAGATCCCATTGATTGAAACCGTGCGTAAACTGGATGCCCGGGTGCAAACCCTGGATGATCCGGCCGACCGTTTTGTCACCGCCGAGAAAAAAGACTTGTTGGTCAACAGTTACGTTAAGTGGCGTATCCGGGATTTCGGCCAGTATTTCTTGAGTACCGGTGGCAACACCCGTCAGGCCGAAGTGCTGTTGCGACAGTACATCAACAACGGCCTTCGGACGGAGTTTGGTACCCGCACCATTCCGGAAATTGTTTCCGGCGAGCGGACCGAGCTGATGGAAAGCGCGTTGCAGCAAGCCGGTATTGCTGCCAACGAGCTGGGAATTGAAGTGATTGATGTGCGGGTGAAGCAAATCAACCTGCCGGATGAGATCAGCAATTCCATCTTTGCCCGGATGCGGGCAGAGCGTCAGGCGGTAGCGCGTGAGCACCGGTCCCGTGGTATGGAAGAAGCTGAAAAAATCCGTGCCGACGTCGATGCCCGGATCACGGTTATGTTAGCCGATGCCGAGCGTAACTCCCGCACCGTTCGCGGTGATGGCGATGCTCAGGCAGCCAACATCTACGCTGAAACCTACAACAAGGATGCCGAGTTCTTCTCGTTCATCCGTAGTATGGAAGCCTACAAACGCAGCTTCCGCAGCAAAGATGATGTCTTGGTGATTCAGCCGGACAGCGACTTCTTCCGTCATATGAAAACCATTCAGAGTCGGCCCTAACAGGACATCGGCCTGTTATCAGTACTGAAACCCAAAAGGCCCTGCGGGGCCTTTTTTTGCAGGTAAGAGCCATGTATCAGCATTTGTACCAACACTTTTTGCAAGGCCATAGTGGCAAACAACATTTTGCCAGTCATTCGCATCATTTCTGGCCCGATGTGACTCGCCAGGCCATGTTGGATTACTGGGATCTCAGTGCCATGCACTCGGATGAAAAATGGCAGCAGGTGTTTGGTCAGGTGCTGCCACAGACGCAACAGCTGCTGGCGGAGCAGTTGGGCAGCCAGCAACCACAGCAACTGGTGTTTGCTCCCAACACCCATGAGTTGGTGATGCGGCTACTCAGTTGCTTTGATTGGCGACAGCCGATCCGTATTTTGACCACCGACAGCGAGTTTTACAGTTTTCAGCGTCAGGTGAGCCGGATGCAGGAAGCCGCGCTGGTCGAGCTGACGGTAGTGCCCACCGAGCCCTTTGCCGATTTTGAGCAGCGGTTTGCAGCAGCAGCTGCGGCGCAGCCTTTTGAGCTGATTTTTTGCAGTCAGGTGTTTTTTAATTCCGGCGTGGCGCTATGCGATCTGACCGCCTTTGTGCAGCAATTGGCAGCGGTATCGGATGCGATGATCGCCATCGACGGCTACCATGCGTTTATGGCATTGCCGTTGGCGTTAGCGCCGATAGAAGATCGCATTTTTTATCTGGCGGGCAGTTACAAATACGCCCAGGCCGGTGAAGGCTGCTGCTTTATGCTCTGTCCGAAAGGGAGCCACTACCGGCCCATTTATACCGGCTGGTTTGCCGAGTTTGGTGCTTTAACGGAGGCCCGCAGTACCGAAGTACCTTACAGTCCTGATGGTTTCCGCTTTGCCGGAGCAACCATGGACTTTAGCGCTCTGTTTCGGCTGCGGGCTGTGTTGCAGCTGCTCCAACGCGAGCGCATCGACGTTTTGCAGATCCATCGCTATGTGCAGCAGCTGCAACAGCACTTTTTGCAGCAGTTAAGCCAGCTACCGCAGCAGGCGCTTCGTCAGGAGCAGCTGTTGCTGCGCGATGTAAAGCAGCATGGCCATTTTCTGACCTTTGCGTTACCAACGGCAGAAGAGGCTGCTACTCTTGCTGAATTTTTAAAGCAACATCATATCCTTACCGATTTTCGAGGCAATCGGCTGCGTTTTGGTTTTGCATTGTATCAGTGCGCTGAGCAGTTTGACTTAGGCTGCCTTGCGCAGTTTCGGCCAAAGGACTGACTTTTTTTCAGCCATCCAGATGCAGTTTGCCAAGACTTTTGGTAGAATCCACGCCTAATTTTTTTCCATGATGTAGGAACCATGGCCAAAAACGTCGTTGTGTTAGGCACCCAATGGGGTGACGAAGGTAAAGGTAAAATTGTCGACTTGCTGACCGATAAAGCCACTTATGTGGTGCGTTATCAGGGCGGTCATAATGCAGGCCATACTCTGGTGATCGGCGGTGAGAAGACAGTATTGCACCTGATCCCATCGGGTATCCTGCGGGATAATGTGACCTGTGTCATCGGCAATGGCGTGGTGTTGTCGCCCGAAGCCCTGCTGAAGGAAATGGCCATGCTGGAGCAGCGCGGCATCCCGGTCAAAGAGCGCCTGGTGTTAAGTGAAGCCTGTCCGTTGATTCTACCTATCCACGTGGCACTGGATGTTGCCCGCGAGAAAGCCCGTGGCGCTAAAGCCATCGGTACCACCGGACGTGGGATTGGCCCGGCCTACGAAGACAAAGTGGCTCGCCGTGGCTTGCGGGTTGGTGATCTCTTCAATCCGGAGCTCTTCGCCGAAAAACTGAAAAGCGTGATGGAGCTGCACAACTTCACCCTGACTCAGTATTATCAGGAAGAGGCGGTCGACTACCAGCAAACGCTGCAAGATGCGCTGGCCATTGCCGATACCTTAAAAGCCATGGTGACCGATGTCACTGCCCTGCTGGATAAAGCCCGGCACGATGGCAAAGCCATTATGTTTGAAGGTGCCCAGGGCACCTTGCTGGATATTGACCACGGCACCTATCCTTACGTCACCTCGTCCAATACCACCGCTGGTGGTGTTGCAACCGGTTGTGGTTTCGGCCCGCGTTATCTGGATTATGTACTGGGGATTGTGAAAGCCTACACCACCCGGGTCGGTGCGGGGCCATTCCCAACCGAGCTTAGCTGTGCCGCGGGTGAGCATCTCGGCGTCAAGGGCCACGAATTTGGTGCCACGACTGGTCGTAAGCGCCGCACCGGCTGGTTTGATGCGGTTGCTGTGCGCCGTGCTGTTCAGTTAAACAGCATTTCTGGCTTCTGCCTGACCAAGTTGGATGTGCTGGACGGGCTGGAAACCGTCAGCATCTGCACCGGGTATCAAATGCCCAATGGCGAGGTGTTGGATGTGCCGCCTTTGGCTGCAGAGGGCTATGAGCAAGTGACGCCGGTGTACGAAACCATGCCGGGCTGGCAGGAAAGCACTTTCGGTTGCCAGTCGGTGGATGCTCTGCCACAAGCTGCCCGCAACTACATTGCTCGGCTGGAAGAGCTGACGGGCGTGCCGATTGATATTATTTCGACCGGACCGGACAGAAATGAAACGATAACTTTACGGCACCCTTTTACAGAAGCCTGAATTATTTTGCTAAAACGCCACCGAAAAGCTGCCCAAAAGGCAGCTTTTTTTATATCATACCTTATGAAGTAAAAATGAGGTTAGTAAGATGAAGTGGTATCTTGTTGTATTTGCATCTCTTTTGTTGGGTGGCTGTGGCGGCTCTGGTTCTAACTCGAATTCAGCCGGATCTCTGGGGCCGAATCCTGCGCAGTTTTCTGGCGCCAATTGCCCTTCCACCTTATCAGCCAATGCCGAAGCTTTTTGTTTAATGTTTCGTGATTATCTCTGGTACCAAGAGATGCCGCAGACAGTAAACCTGCTGCAATACAGCACCACCAATCAGCTGGTGCAGGCTTTGAGTGCACCTGATGATCGTTTTAGCTACACCATGACTGCGGAAGATTACGAAGCACGTTTTATTGATGCTCGCTTTTTTGGCTTCGGCATGTCCTTCAACTGGGTCGATAACGACAGTGCATTGCAGGTGCGTTTTGTCTACGACGATGGCTCTGCGGCAGAAAATGGTTTACGCCGTGGCGATCGGATTGTCGCGATTGAAGGCAAGTCGATTGCCCAGTGGAATGAAGAGCTTGAAGCCGGTACGGCCAGCAACGAGGATATGTTCGGTCCTAATAGCGATGGGGTTTTACGCAATTTTGTCTGGCAAAAGCCTGATGGTACCGAACTTCAGGCTGATTTTATCAAGCGTGAGGTGACGACCAATACCGTATTGCATCGTTCTGTGCTGGAGCATCAGGGCAAGCGGGTTGGCTATCTGGTGTTTAACTCTTTTATCGAACTGTCGGAGACTGAGCTTGAGCAAGCATTCAGTTATTTCAAAGAGCAAAACATCGATGAGCTGGTGCTGGATGTGCGTTACAATGGTGGTGGTCTAATCCGGGTCGCCAGTCAGTTGGCGTCACACATTGCCTGGCCTTCGGTGCAAGGCGAAACCTTTGTCACCTTCGCCTACAACGATAAAAATCCTCAGAATAACCAGACATGGCAGTTTAGTCTGGGGCAACGAGGCCAGTCTTTCCTTGATTTGTCGCGGGTCCTGGTGCTGACATCTCCAGGCTCTTGTTCATCCAGCGAGCTGGTGATTAACTCATTAACGCCTTTTATCGATGTGGTGCAAATTGGTGAAGCTACCTGTGGCAAGCCGGTTGGTCAACAGCCAGAATATTTTGACCGTCGTCGTCAGGTGATGTTTGCAGTCAACTTTCAAACAGTGAATGCACTGGGTTTTGGGGATTACTTTGATGGCTTGATGCCGAACTGTCCGGTACAAGAAACCATTCCCGGCGATTGGGGACTGACTTCTGAGGCTTTATTGCAAGAAGCCTTGCATTACGTGCAACATGATGCCTGCTCGGAGCCATCGCAGTCCTACTTTGACAGCCTGTTGCTGCAATCCGACGGTCCTGTGCGTTTGCAAGCACCGCGCAGAAATCTGGCTCAGCCATTCTGGGTGCAGTGGGATGAGCACTAGCACTCAGCGTTAGTTCGTGCTGAATCACCAAGGCCAGCTATAAGTTGGCCTTTTTTTTGCTTTGATTTTAACCATGCAGCTGGTTGGGCCATGCTATAGTTTGGATGGGCGTGTTGTTCAACCCGGTAAATCTGTGAAGGCTAAGAGAGCGTTTCAAATGCGGTATGTACGGCGATTAGTGGTGATGGGACTATTGGCAGGCTTGACTTCGTCTGTGCTGGCGGACGAGGTGCGGATCCAGCAACTGGAGGCTGTGCAGCTCTATACCCAAGATGAACTGCTGGCGCTGATTCGAACCAACAGCCATTTGCGGCAAGTGCAGGATGACGATTGTCAGTTGGTCCGCGACATTGAAGCCCGGGCCGATATCATGAAACTGCCGTCCTACCAGTTCTTGTGGGGCGATATGCTGGCGTACGCAGTTTGCGTGCCACGGGATATTGAGCGCGGCTGGCAGCTGATGCTGGATGCTGCAGCTCAAGGCTTGCCGGAGGGGCTGGAGCAGGTCGGACGTTACTACCACATTGGTCGTTTTGTGCAACCGGATGCCGAAAAAGCCATTCTGTATTTGCGTGAAGCCGCGGCGCTGGGCAATTTGCCGGCGACCATCCGGCTGGCGGAAATTTTGCTCGACGAGGCCGGCAGCCCACGTGATTACGAACAGGTCTACCGCTGGTTGCATCATTCGGTAACAGCGGACAACGCAACCCACCAAAAAATCAGTCGCTTGCTGCGCCAGTTTGAACAGCGCATGCCTGAGCGGGTGGTGCAGCGGGCGCGGCGTCCGGTTTCCTGAATGTCATACAAGGATCTGCGGAAGGTGTTACACTAAAGGTCTTATTGGTAACGCAAGGGTCAGGCATGACCATACAAGATCCACATCTTGCCCGCGAGCAAGAAAAGTACGACAACCCTATCCCAAGTCGGGAATACATTCTTGAGCACATTGAAAAGCGGCAACAACCTGCCTACTTTGAGGAATTGGTTGCCGAGCTCAAATTGACCGACGACGACGCTATTTTCGCACTGAAAAAGCGGCTGCGCGCGATGGAGCGTGACGGTCAGCTGATTTTTACCAAAAACAAGCGCTATGGTCTGGTCGATCGGATGGACCTGAAAAAAGGCCGGGTCATAGGCCACAGAGATGGCTTTGGCTTTTTAAAGCTGGATGACGGTGGTCCGGATTGGTTTATTCCCAATTACGAAATGCATCGCTTGCTGCATGGCGACCGGGTGCTTGCCACCCTGGCCGAAGGCCGTGGCCGACAGAAAACTGAAGCCCGTATTGTTCGCATTCTGGAGCCCAGAACCGAGGCGGTGGTCGGCCGTTATTACCGTGATTATGCCCTGGCAGTGGTGGTGCCGGATGATCCACGCATCGGCCAGGACATTGTGATCCCGGAAGGAGCCCAAGGTGAGGCTCGTCATGGCCAGGTGGTGCTGGTGGATATTACTGAGCGCCCTACCAAGCGGGTGAATGCCGTTGGCCGGGTGATCGAAGTGCTGGGTGAGCACATGGCCCCAGGCATGGAAATCGAAGTGGCGATTCGCAACCATCAGATCCCGCATCAATTCCCGGATGCCGTTAACAAACAGGTCAGCCGCTATGGTGCTGAGGTATCGGCTGCTGATAAAGCGGGCCGTATCGACCTGACGGCGATGCCGCTGCTGACCATCGATGGTGAAGATGCCCGCGACTTTGACGATGCTGTCTATGCCGAGTCCCGCGACGATGGCGGTTGGCGGCTGTGGGTGGCCATTGCTGATGTCAGTAGCTATGTGCAGGTGGATACACCGTTGGATCAGGAAGCATTGCTGCGCGGCACCTCGGTCTATTTCCCGGACCAGGTGGTGCCTATGCTGCCAGAAGCCTTGTCCAATGGGCTCTGTTCGCTGAACCCACAGGTGGACCGGCTGTGCCTGGTGGCCGAAATGGACATCAGTGCCCAGGGCAAGCTGCAAAGTTACCGTTTTTTTGAAGCGGTCATGAACTCCAAGGCCCGTCTGACCTATTCGAAGGTGTACGCCATTCTGCAGGGCGATGCGGCCCTGCGCCAGCAATACCAGGCCAACATCACCACTCTGGAAACCCTGTACAGCTTGTACCGGCGTTTGGCGAAAACCCGGGCCCAGCGTGGCGCCATTGAGTTCGATACGGTGGAAACCCGTTTTATTTTTAATAGCCACCGCAAAATTGAGCAAATCGTACCGGTGCACCGCAACGATGCGCACAAGCTGATCGAGGAATGCATGATCATGGCCAATGTGGCGGCGGCACGTTTCCTGGAAAAACACAAAACACCGGCGCTCTATCGGGTGCATGAGCAGCCGGACCCAGACCGTTTTGCCAACTTCCGGCGTTTTTTGGCGGAGCTGGGCATTGAAACTACCTTGCCGGACGAACCTGAGCCGCTGCAACTGGTGCAAGAGCTGGCGCGTTTGGCCGAGCGGCCAGACCGGGAGCTGATTGAAACCACCCTATTGCGTTCGATGAAACAAGCGGTCTATCAGGGCGATAATGAAGGGCACTTTGGTCTGGCGCTGCCGGCTTATGCCCACTTTACCTCACCCATCCGGCGTTACCCAGACCTGGTGGTGCACCGCAGCATTAAGTCCATCCTGCAGCAGCAGGGCCAGACGCCAAAAGGGGCGCATCGGTACAGTCCCGAGCAAGTTGAACAACTGGGTGAACACTGCTCAATGACCGAGCGCCGGGCCGATGATGCGACCCGTGAGGTTTCGGACTGGCTGAAATGCGAGTACATGCAAGATCATCTGGGCACGGAGTTCGATGGGGTGGTGTCGACCGTCACCAGCTTTGGGTTATTTGTCCGGTTAACCGATTTGTACATCGAGGGCCTGGTGCATGTCACCTCACTGAAAAACGATTACTACCATTTCGATGCCGAGCGTCAGGTGCTGATGGGGGAGCACTCGCGCCAGGGGTACCGTTTGGGCGATTTGGTGCGGGTCAAAGTGATGGCGGTGAATCTGGAAAGCCGGACCATTGATCTGGCGCTGGAAGAAAGCGGTACGCCACGCCCCAGCAAAGCCAAAGTCAAAGGCAAAGCCAAGGACACCAGTAAGCCTTTGCCAGGCAAGGTGGTGGTGAAAAGTGCGAAAAAGCCAGCGGGCAGCAAGCGCAAAGCCGTGGCCGCTAAACCCGCTGCCAAAGGCCGGCCTGGCAAAGCTGCCAGTAAAGGCAAGCCGAAAGCCAGGAAGAAAGGTTAAGCCTGACGACGGAACAACCGATAGGCCAGCTGGCCGGCGATTTTTTCCCGGTACAGCTGCCAGTTGGCTGGCACCGCTTGCAAAGGCAACTCTTTTTCAGTTTCCAGGTAGATCCAGGCATTGGTGCTGAGCCAGCCTTGCTGCTCCAGCAGCTGACAACAGGGTTCGGCCAGATGTTGTCGAAAGGGGGGGTCGATAAACACCAAATCAAAGGGCTGATCGCTATCTGTTTGGGTGCTGCTGCGCTGCTGCAAATAGTGCAGGCTGTCGGTCTGCACGACCTTGGCGCTGGCAGCCAGGGTTTGGCACAGGCTGTTTAGCTGCTGTGCTTGTTGGCGGTCTTTTTCCAGCAGCAGGGCAAAGCTGGCCTCCCGTGACAAGGCTTCCAGCGCCAGAGCGCCACTGCCGGCGAAGCAATCCAGCACCCGTTGGCCTGCTACTTCCTGCATCAACCAATTAAACAAGGTTTCCCGAACCCGATCGGTGGTGGGGCGGAGCCCCTCCGCGTCGGCGACCGGAATTTTGCGGCCCCGCCAGCGTCCGCTGATAATGCGGATTTGGCCCGGGCTGCTGGCTTTTTTAGCGCTGGCTGCTCGTCTCATCTAATGGTTTATGCCTGTTGGTGAAGATGCTAGTATAACGGCCAATTTTACCCGATTTGAACGGCACTGACACCGACTTATGAGCAAAGAATCCAAACTCTTCTCCTGGCTGGGCTTTGGCAAAAAAGCTGCGGCAGAACCTGAGCAGCCGGAAGCAACCACGGCGGATAGCGCCCCAACGCCAGCTGAGCACCCTGAGGACAATACTCAGGCCGCCTCCAGCGCTCCCATCTCCACCGGTTTTGAGACTGCAGAGCCTGAAAAGGGGGCTGAGTCTGAACCCAAGGCAGCTGCGGCCCCTCAGGCCAGTGCAGCGGATGCTTCGACCGGGCAAGCTCCTGCAGCCAAAACGGGTTTCTTCGCCCGCTTGCGGCAAGGTTTGAGCAAAACCAGCCAAAATCTGGGCGCTGGCTTGGCTTCGCTCTTTGTGGGCAAAAAAATCGATGACGAGCTGTACGAAGAGTTGGAAACCCAGTTGTTGCTGGCTGATGTTGGGGTCGACACCACTCAGAAGCTGATTAAGCAGCTGACGCAGCATGCCGATCGCAAAGCGTTGAAGGACGCCGACCAGCTGTATCAAAAGTTGCAGCTGGATATGGCGACCATGCTGCAAGAGGTCGAACAACCGTTGAAGCCGGAGCAAAGCGACGGCCCCTTTGTGATTCTGATGGTCGGGGTCAATGGGGTAGGCAAAACCACCACCATCGGCAAAATGGCACAGCAGTTTAAGCAGCAGGGAAAAAGCGTGATGTTGGCGGCGGGCGACACCTTTCGGGCCGCAGCGGTCGAGCAATTGCAGGTTTGGGGGGAGCGCAATCAGATCCCGGTGGTGGCACAGCATACCGGCGCCGACAGCGCTTCGGTGATTTTCGATGCCTACCAAGCCGCAAAGGCCCGCAAAGCCGATGTGCTGATTGCCGATACGGCCGGCCGTTTGCAGAACAAGGCCCACCTGATGGAAGAGCTGAAAAAAATTGTCCGGGTGCTGCAAAAAATTCAGCCGGAGGCGCCACACGAAGTGATGTTGACGCTGGATGCCGGTACCGGGCAGAATGCGTTAAGTCAGGCACGCATCTTTAATGAAGCGGTGCCACTAACCGGCATCAGTTTAACCAAGCTGGATGGCACCGCCAAAGGTGGGGTGATTTTTGCCATTGCCGACCAGTTTAAGGTACCCATCCGTTACATCGGGGTGGGTGAAGGCATTGATGATTTGCGCACCTTCAACAGCACGGATTTTATCCAGGCACTGTTTAACAAGGACTCTTAAGTATGCTGACGTTCGATCAGGTCAGTAAAAGTTACCCCGGCGGTTTTATTGCACTCGATCGCATCAGTTTTGAGCTGGCAAAAGGCGAAATGGCTTTTTTAACCGGTCACTCCGGCGCTGGTAAAAGTACCTTGCTCAAGCTGATTAGCCTGATTGAACGCCCGACCAGTGGCCGGGTGTTGATCAACAACGTCGATCTAAAGCGCATCCGTCGCTCTCAGGTGCCTTATATCCGGCGTGACATCGGCATTATCTTTCAAAACCACCGGTTATTGATGGAACACACCGTGTTCGACAATGTGGCGCTGCCGCTGGTGATCGAAGGCTTTACCGGCAAAGAAATGGTCAAAAGGGTGCATGCCGCTTTGGATAAAGTCGGCTTGCTGGATAAAGTCAGCTGCTTGCCGGAAACTCTGTCCGGTGGTGAGCAGCAACGGGTTGGCATAGCCCGTGCTGTGGTGAACAAGCCGCCCTTGCTGTTGGCCGATGAGCCGACCGGCAATCTGGACCCTGAGCTGTCAAAAGACATTATGCGGGTGTTCGAAGCTTTTAATCAGGTGGGAGTCTCGGTGTTGGTGGCGACCCACGATCACAGCCTGGTGGCGCGCATGCGTTACCGAACTCTTACCCTGAAGCAGGGCAAGATGATCAACGATGGTTTGCTGCAATACGAGGAGCCGCTGTGAGTATTCTGTTTTCCGGTCGTGCTGCCGGCGCTAGCAGCAAAAAGATCCCAGTGCTGCAGCGCTGGCTGATGTTTTGGGTGCAGCACCTGCGTCAGTGCATCGGCAGTCTTGGTGAGTTGTGGCGTACTCCTCTGGCTTCGTTGATGACCATTGCTGTGCTTGGGGTCAGTTTAACTTTGCCAACCACCTTGCATTTGCTGGTAAAGAATGTCCAAAGCATCAGCGGTAGTTTCACTCAGTCGGCAGAGATCAGTTTTTTCCTGACCGAGGAGGCCAGTCAAACCCAAATTCAGACCTTGGTGACCATGCTCAGTGCCGACCCTGAGGTGGCCCAAGTGCAGTTTATTTCCAAGGCCGATGCTATGGCCGAATTTCAACAGGTATCGGGTTTTGGTCAGGCGTTGCAGTTGCTGGATGAGAACCCTTTACCTAATGTGATCTTGGTGTTGCCACGCCATACCCAGCCTCAGGCGGCAGAGCAATTGCGCCGCCGCATTGAGCAGGAGCGTATTGTCGATTTTGGCAAGTTGGATATCGCCTGGCTGGAACGGTTGGATGCCATCTTGCTGCTGATGCGTCAGGCGGTGCTGGCGATAGCCCTGTTGCTGCTGACGGCTGTGCTGCTGATTATTGGCAATACCATCCGGCTGTCGATCATCAACAAAAAAGAAGAAATTGAAGTGATGAAGCTGGTTGGTGCCACCGATGCCTTTATCCAGCGGCCTTTTTTGTACACTGGCGTCTGGTTTGGCGTTTTTGGTGGTTTGCTGGCGTTTTTGGTGGTGGAGCTCATGGTCTGGTGGCTGGAAGGTGCCATTGGTCAGATCACCGAGTTATACCACAGCAGCTTTACCCTGATGACCATGAGCTTTGCCGAGTTTTTGACCCTGTTGCTGGTGTCGGTGCTGCTCGGCCTGGCAGGCTCTTACATTTCGGTCAGCCGTCATATCCAGGCCATTGAGCCAAGCGGGCCTTAGTGCCCGCACTAGTCTGAGCTACAGCTGCAGCTGTTCGGCCCAGTCGATGGCATCCAGATACAGGCTGCGGACATCGGTGTTGCTGGGAAGCAATTGATTGGCCAGCTGCTGACACAATGCCCAGTTGGCCTGCTCGTAGTCCAGCACCAATTGCAGCGGTTGGCTCAGGGGGCCTTGCTGCCGCAGCAGCGCATCTTTGATGGTATTGGATAGCGGCAGTTGCTGCAGCAGTTGCTCCAGCGGTTGTTCCAATAAGGCATCCAGCAGTGACAGCATGCCGGTTAAAAAGGCGCTGGATTGCAGGTCACGTTGGCCGGCGGATTCCAGCAAGCGATCACAAAAGCGCGCCCGGACGATGGACAGCTTCAGCAGCTCCGGCTGCTTGGTATCAGCCAGATTGGACAGCGCCACCAGCGCAATGAATTTCTTCAACTCAACGGCACCCAAAAATACCATCGCATGTTTCAGTGACTTGATGGGGTTGGGGCGGGCATAGTAAGCGCTGTTGATAAAGCGCAGCAATTTGACCGACAACCCCAGATCCCGCTCCATGATCTGAACCAGTTTATCAAAATCCAGCTCTGGCTCGGCCGCTTCAGCAATCAGGGCCAGTAAATGCATTTGGTGATGGCCGAGCTTTTTGTGGCGCATCATTTCGGGGCGGGCGAAAAAGAACCCCTGATAGCAATCAAAGCCCAGTTGTTGCAGTTGGGCAAATTCGGTCTGGCTTTCCACCTTTTCAGCCAGCAGTTTGCCATGAAAGTCACGCAGCTGCGCCAGCTTGTCTGGCAAGACACTGATTGGGGTTTGGCGGATATCGACTTTCAGGTAACTGATGTAAGGCATCAGTCGCTGCCACTGTGGGTTGAAGCTGTAATCATCCAGGGCCAGTTGGTAGCCTTGTTCATGCAGCTCGCGGCAGGCGGTTAGCAACTCACTGCTAAATGGCACCGACTCCAGAATTTCAATCACGGTGGTGGTTGGATCCAGCGCGGTGGGAAACTGATACAGCAGACTGTCTTCGGCAAAATTGACAAAGGCCAGCTTGTGGCCGGTAATGCGTTCCAGTCCATAAAACAAATGATGCTCTGAGAGCAAACGGCTGGTGGCTTCGTTGGGGTCGATGTCAGGAAACTGATTTTGCTCACTGTCACGAAACAACAGCTCGTAGCCCAGCAGTTGTTGCTGCCGGTCAAAGATGGGTTGGCGTGCCAGATAACCGTACATAAACAGGGCTCCTTGTGCCGCTTCAACCCAGTCTAATGCAATTTTTTGCCGCCGTATATTACTGATTGCAATCTATAAAGTTCTGTTAGAAAAAATAGTTCTGACAAAGCTGAAACTAAAATTAGCACTCTCAATCAAAGAGTGCTAAGATAGCCTTCAACTTGAGATGGATGGAAGCAACCATGACGAAATCATCTGAACTTATGACCCTGACCTTAGGCGCCAGCAGCAGCTTTGAAGCCTATACCCAGACAGTGAGTGCTATTCCGATGCTTAGTGCCGAGGAAGAAAAATCACTGGCTGAACGTCTGCATCAGGATGGTGATTTAGAAGCCGCCCGTCAGCTGATTATGTCGCACCTGCGCTTTGTGGTGCATATTGCCCGTAGCTACGCCGGTTATGGTTTGCCGGTTAGTGATTTGGTGCAGGAAGGCAACATTGGTCTGATGAAAGCCGTCAAGCGTTTTGACCCCACTGTTGGCGTCCGCCTGGTTTCCTTTGCGGTGCACTGGATCAAAGCCGAGATCCATGAGTACGTGTTAAAGAACTGGCGCATTGTGAAAATCGCCACCACCAAGGCGCAGCGCAAGCTCTTTTTTAACCTGCGGAAATCGAAAAAGCACTTAGGCTGGTTCAGCCAGGATGAAGTCAGCCGTGTGGCTGAGTCGCTAGGGGTGGCTGAGCACGAAGTGCGTGAGATGGAATCTCGGATGAGCAATTACGACATGCCATTCGATGCGCCGGAAGGCGATGACGACCAGGCCTACACAGCACCGGCCTACTATCTGGAAGACAAAGGGTCGGATTTGGCCAGTCAGGTGCAGGACCAACAGTCGGACGATAGGGCGCACGACCAGTTGCACGCTGCCCTGCGAACGCTGGACGAGCGCAGCCAGGACATTATTCAGGCCCGTTGGCTGGCACAAAGCAAGATGACATTGCAGGAGCTGGCTGAGCGTTACCAGGTCTCTGCCGAGCGGGTTCGCCAGCTGGAAAAAAATGCCATGAAAAAGCTGCAAGCTGCAATGAGCTAAGCAGCTCAAGTCTCCACAAAACCACCGCATGTCGGTGGTTTTTTTGTTGGGTAAAGGCTTTGCCTGGGAGCCGTCATTATTCCAGAGCTGCAATGGCGGGCGCTGTGTAGCCAGCGGCAATCACCCGGTGTTCTTGCGGTAAAAAACGGGAAATGGGTACCAGTTCGACGCCCAGCTCAGGTAGCTCAGCCAGTCGCTGCTGCAAAAAACGGTAGGTTTCCGGGTAGGGGTGAGCAATGGCAATGGCCCGGTCGTGCCGTTTGGCAATGCGGATCAGCAAATCAAATTGCTGCTGCAAGGCTTCTTCCCGCACATCATTGTCCAAAAAGACATGCCGGCTTAAGCTGGTGACACCATGTTGCTGCGCCTGATAGCGGGCGCGGCTGTTGACCGTGGTTAAACTATCGACGAAAAACAGCTGGCGCTGTCTGAGGTATTGCATCAGCCAGCTCATCGGTTGATCCAGCTCGGTCAAGAGACTGCCCATATGATTATTCACCCCAATGGCATAGGGAATATCCTGCAATGCTTTGCTGAGCTGGCGGGTGAAGTCTGCCCGGCTCATATCCCGGCTCAGGCCGCCGGGGCCCATGTCTTTGTTGTTGCTGGCCTGCATCGGCATGTGCAGCATCACATCTTTGCGCTGACCGTAAGCCAGTTGTGCTGATTGTTGGCCGTAGGGTGTAAAAGGCAGCACAGCGATGGTCAGAGGGTAAGGCAGTCGCACCATGTCCAAATCGCTGCGTTGATAGCCAATGTCATCAATGATGATGGCAATTTGTGGTTTGGCCACAACCACAGCGCTGCAGCAGAATAAACAGAGGCAGAAAAGTTTGGTCAATAAAGGCACGGGTTGCATTCGTTCTTATGGTTTGCTGGCCAAAACCTGCTGATTTTAAGCCAATGGATAATTTCATTATAAGACGTTTTTTAACCAGTGAAAGAGTAATTTTGCCATTTAACCGAATGGGTTGCTGTTGCTAACGACTCTGCAACCAGCTTAGCGGATTGACTGCTTCGCCTTTATCACGGATTTCAAAATACACACCGGGGTTGGCCTGGCCTCCACTGCGGCCAACCAGGGCAATTTGCTCGCCGGCCATCACCTGTTCGCCTGGTTCTTTCAGCAGATTTTGATTGTGACCGTACAGACTCATAAAGCCTTCGCCATGATCCAGCACCAGCACCCAGCCATAGCCTTTGAGCCAGTCGGCATAAATCACCTGGCCATTGGCAATGGCATTCACTGCACCGCCTTCAGTGCCTTCGATCAAAATGCCCCGTGAACGTAAGCCGCCCTGGCGCAATTCATTGAAACCTTGCAGCAAACGGCCTTGCAGTGGCCATTGCAGCTGACCTTTTAACGGCGTTAGTCCGGACAATTCGACCTGGCGGGCTTTGGCTTTTAATGCATCAATGGTGGCTTGCAGGCTGCTTTCATTTTCGCGCAGGTAGGCCAACTGCTGGCCTTGTTCTTCCAGCAGTCGCTGCAAGTCTTGCACGGTACTTTGCTGAGTACTGCGAGCCTGTTGCAGTTCTTGCTGTCGTTGCTCCAGGCTAGCCAGTTGCTGTTGCAGCTGCTGTTGGCGGTCAGTGAGCTCCAGTTGCACCGCACTTAACCGCTCAGCCGTTGCGCGAATTGATTGCAACTGTGCCACTCGGGCGCGGTTAAAATACTGGTAGTAGGTCAGGACGCGCTCCAGCCGGCCGGCATCCTGTTGGTTCAACAGCAGTTGGGTGTAATCGTGCTGGCCGAGTTGGTAAGCACTGCGAAGCTGGGCTGCCAATTGCTGTTGCTGCTCAGCAAAGCGCTGCTCCAGCTGTTGTTGCTCATCCTGCAGCTCAGTTAAACGCCGCTCAGTTTCCGACAAAGCCTGTTGTTGTTGGCGTACTTGTTGACTGGCTTCTGCCAGCGTCCGGTCAGCGCGTTGCAGCTGTTGCTCGGCCCGCTGCAAAGCCTGCCGTTGTTGCTGGACTTGCTGTTCGGTTTGCCGAATGGTTTTTTGCAATTCTGCCAGCTCTTGCTCCGAGCTAACCCGCGGGTCGGCGCTGACCGATGTCAGCACCAGGCAGGCACAGCAAAGGCCCACTAAGGTCAACGCAAAGCGCGGCATCGGCATGGGTTACTGCAGTTCGAACAAACTGTGTCCGGTCATTTCGGCCGGAATAGCCAGATCCATCAAACGCAGCATGGTGGGGGCAATATCGCTCAAAATGCCCTTGTTTGCGGCTTTAGCGGGGCGGCCGACGTAAATCAGCGGGACCGGGCAACTGGTGTGGGCGGTATGGGCCTGACCGGACTCATGGTCGCTCATTTGCTCGGCGTTGCCATGGTCGGCAGTGATTAAGCACTCACCACCGACTTGCTGCAAGGCCTCGACCACCCGGCCAATGCAGTGATCGACCGCCTCAACCGCTTTGATGGCTGCTGGCAGGATGCCGGTATGGCCCACCATGTCACCGTTCGGGTAGTTGCAGACAATGACATCGTATTGACCGCTGTGAATGGCATCGACCAATTGATTGGTCAGCTCTTCCGAGTTCATTTCTGGCTGCAGATCGTAGGTTGCCACTTGGGGCGACGGTACCAGCAGACGTGATTCGCCTTCAAATTCCTGTTCGCGGCCGCCACTGAAAAAGAAGGTGACGTGGGCGTACTTTTCGGTTTCTGAAATACGCAGCTGAGTCTTGTGGTGTTTTGCCAGCCATTCACCCAGCAC
>JAFIFR010000265.1 GCA_020831935.1 Alkalimonas sp. | reverse complement strand
AGAGCGGCTTAACGGCGCTCTGGCTCAAAGTAACTTTTCCCCAGCACCGCCATCATCACAGCCCGACTGCTTTTAACGGTGGTATGCCACAACAACACGGACAAAGGCATTTTGAGCCAGTGGCCACGTAACCAGCTTAATTGATCAGCCAGTCGATGTTGCCAGCCATCGATGACAGGATGCCGTGGGCACAAAACCCGGAGAAAAATGAAATCGAGCAAGGCTTGATGCAACCGGTTTTTTTGCTGTGCCGCCAGCTCATCCAGGATGAACTCAGGAAAAGGCGTCCCGAGCAACTGTTTGCAGTAACGACACGCAAGAAAGAGCTCAAACAAAAAGCCGGTTTGCTGTGCCAACTGCAGCAACTGCTGCCAATCCTCAGCTTGCCTAAACTGCCCAAAAAGCAAATGCAGATCGGTGAGATCCCGAAAACCATGCTTAAACTCTTCATTAAACAGCAGATGCACCAGGCTGTGCAGTGTCATTGCCGGTAAGGTCAGTACCTGAAACCCTTGCGGCGACTGCACCAATTGCTGCAAAAAAACAGCCATATCCGGCGCACGACCTGAAATGGGCGGAATCAGATTGTGATGAATGTCAAGCACAGTGCCACGGCTATGATGACGTATCGGCGGGATTTCATGGGTCCAGTGACGATAGTAGCGCTGATCATAGGCGGTCATTGCCTCGCCATAATAGCCATGCAAAGCCAGCCGTTGCTCTACCGCAGTGATCTGCTCTTTTGACACCAGCACATCGATATCGCTGTAAGTCCGGCCTGAGCCTACCGAAGTCTCACAAGCCAGTGAATACGCCGCTCCTTTTAAAAACACCGGGCAGACGCCTAACGGAGCCAACAGGCTAACCAGCTCAGCGGCTTCAAAAACAACCTGGTGCTGCTGCTTGCTCGCTAAAATTTCAGCATTGCGCAAGTGGTGCTGTGCATAGCGGGGCAATTGTTCAAATACCCCGGCCTGACGAAACCAGTGGCCATAGCGGGCGAGCAACTGATGCTTTCTAAGCAACCGTACCAGCAAAGGCCAATCCTGCTCAGGAACAGCGACAGCATGCTCAGGCGACCTGACCAGCTGCATCAGCCAGTCAGCCGGTTGCATCAATCAGCTCCTGCTGCAAAAAAGTATCAACCTCGGCCAAGTCCTGGTAAAAGATTTCAAAACCGGGTACTTGCTCAATCAACTGACACAAAGTGGTAAAACCATCATCGCCAATCACACCATAGTTAAAAGCATTTTGTGCCAACTGCATAAAGCTTTGGGTTTTATTGAGTTGATACACCTGAAGTGGCTGCTCTGCACGGTAGTTTGGAAAAACCACGCCAATAATTTCAGCCGGGGTGCTGCTTTGTTGCCAACTGTCCTCGGGTGGTGACAGATGGATAACGTCACCTTTGTGGGTATCGGAGGCGATGCTTGAGAAGGTTGCATCCGGAAACCAGCTTTTTGCCAACGTGATGGAATTGTTTTTTAAACAGATGGGACGAACAAACGGCAGCACCGTCCGACTAAAAGGCTGAATCAAGGCCATTTCATCGGAAAGCAAACGCCAGCCGTGGAAAGCCAGCCAGGTCGTTAAGGTGCTTTTGCCTGAGCCCGGCGGCGCCGGAAACAAAATGGCTTTGTTGTCTTTGGCTAACACAGCAGCATGAATAATGACATGCTGCATTTCATGGGTGGCGATGCACCAGTTCATCCCCCACTCCAGCATGGCATAAGCTTGCTGCTGTTGCAGTGGTTGAAAAGGCTCCTGCTGATCGGCAAAAAAGCGCGCTTGTGGTCGGTAAAAGCTGCGGATACCCTCGGCTTTTTTTACCGAAACATAGTAGTCTGGAGCAGACGACGCTTTCATAAAACGCGCACCATACAACCGTTCTAAATTATCGCGAACAAAAGGGAGATCAGTCTGGATCTGGAAACAAAAAGGGGGCAACAGTAGGCTATCTTCGTGCACCATTAGTGTTCTTGCACTGCAGGTTTGGATAATTCCATCATACCAGATAATACCGCTAATTCATCTGCTGTGGCGGGACTGAGGCCGGCACTGGACTCCGTAAGTGCTAGAAGCTCCGTCTGTGTTAAAGCAACACCTACCGTTTCTCCGGTAAGCCGATTAAAAAAAACGGTACCGGAGTGATCGGTAAACGAAAATACGGAAATGTTTGGGCGCAACAAAGCTTCGAGCATAAAGCGAGCTCCGGCAGTCATTGCCTTAACTGCACATCGAGCCAGGATGATTGTTGTTTACTAAGCTTTCAAACTCTTTAGATAGCACAGCGGTATTGTTCTCATTCGCCAAATTCCACAAATAATTCGCCAAGTCATTGGCCGTTTGTAGAGTTGGACTGCTACCGAGGATGGGGAAATAGATACCATACTGACCATGGTAAACCGCATTCATATAGACGGCAGCCATAAAGCGATTGATTTTGGTAGAGCCGATAAATTCACCGTTCACCTGTAAAACATCGCTCATGGTGATATCCGAGACAGCTTTCGACGGCATTGGCGGTAAGTCAAAGGGCGTACCGGGGAAAATATCAATAAAGCGCAAATTATTCTCTGGAAAACTTTGCGACTGAGCTCCGTTGCCGTTATTACCAAAAAATCCTGACGACTTTAAATGCAAACATTGGCCATTGGCAAAATCAGAGCCATGACCCGATGCCACGATGGATTGGGCAATACCACCGCTTC
>JAFIFR010000264.1 GCA_020831935.1 Alkalimonas sp. | reverse complement strand
TCGCCTTCCAGTCGCAGCGTCAATAAGCGCAGTAAACTGGGATCATCATCCACCAACAACACGCGACCAGTGCTGTTACTCATGATCCACTCCATTATCCGGCTGATTCAGACGGGTTTCGATTTGGGTTAGGGCTTCGATTTGCTGCTCCAGCTCCCGATTGCGGGCTTGCAGTGCTTCCTGTTCTTGCTGCACATCAGCGAGACTCCGACTCAGGGCGCTGATGGCCGATTCGGCTTCCAGCAGCTTTTGATTAAAAGCCAAATCCCAACCAAACAATGCCGCCAAATCCGGCGCTGCCTGCATCAGGTGTTCGCCCAACTGCATCTGAGCCCGGAAGCGGGTTAAGTAATTATTCTCTGGGTGCAGCTGCATCAGGCTCTGTTGAATGGCCGCCACATCTTCGGAGCTATCCAGTTCCCACTGCTCCCGTTGCAACGAGCTGCTGTTTAGAACCTGCTGCCGAAACTGCAGCCAGGCCAGTACACTGCTGTCATCGTCACTCAGCGCCAGCTGAGCTTCCTCCGGTTCGGCTGCTGCTTCGGGTTCGGGCTCAGGCAACTCTGGCACCACCACCTCTGGCGCTGCGGGCTGGGTTGCCAGCAGTTGGCAGCCGGTCAGGCCAAGCAGCAACAACAGTATCACGAAAATTTTCATTCACCCTCCCCGGGCATCGGCAGACGGATACGCACACAAAAATCCGCCGGCGGAGCATCCACGATGTCGGCCTTGCCCCCCAACAAACGGGCGCAATCGGCGACAATTGATAAACCTAAGCCAGAGCCCTGCACCTGATCATGGCGCTGCGTCTGGCCGCGTTGAAAGGGCTCGAACAGCCGTTCACGCTGCTCGGGCGCGATGGGCTGCCCCTGGTTGGCCACCTCCAGCCACCAGCAGTGGTCCTGGGCGTACAGCCGGATAACCACCTCGCTGTTCTCGGCACCGTAGGCCTGCACATTGTTGATCAGGTTGTCCAAAATCCGCCGGAACAAGACCGCGTCGGTAAACAGCTTGTCGGGTTCGCAGCGCAGCTGCACCGCCTGTCCCCGCTGCTGCAGCGCCAGGGTATGATCCTGCACACAGGCTTCGACCATGGCACGGGCCGGGTGCCATTTTAACTCGGGTTTGGCTTGTTGCAGCAAGCGGTTGTAATCCAGCAACTGCTCGGTCAGCTGACTGAGCCGGTCGGCGCTGCCGTTTAGCAAAGCCACCACTTCCTGCTGCTGCGGCGTTAAAGGCCCGACCAACTCTTCGGTCAGTAAAGAACAGCCCTCACGAATACTGGATAACGGCGTTTTCAGTTCATGCGAGGCATGACGCAGTAAAATCAACCGCAAGGACTCGAGCTGCTGCAAACGACCGGCCAGCACCCGCAGCTGCTCACCCAGCTCGGTCAGCTCTTTCGGCCCCTGTACGCGGGCTTCCGGGAATGGCTGCTGCCGGCCAATGGCACGGATCATCCGCTCCAGCATGCTGACCGGGCTGGTAATACGGCGCGAACCCCAAATGACCAGCAATAAGGTTAAAAACACCAACAGTATGGTTTGCCAGGTCAATTGCTGCTGGGCCGAGGCGACATCGCGCTGCTGCGCTGCCAGTTGCAGCTCCAGTTGTTGCCAAATCTGCTGCGACAAACGGCCTTGCTGCTGCCGCAGTTGCTGCAATAAAGGTTCTAACTGGTCGGCACTTTGCTGGGTAAAGGATTGATGGAGTTGCTGCAGGGTGAGCTCTTGTTGCTGGCACAAGGTACTTTCGGTGAGTGACTGACAGACCTGAGGCAACAGTTGCTGGTAACTGGCCAGATGGTTTTGCGCCAGCCGGGCCAGGGCATCGGTTTTCAGCACGGCAAACTGGCGGATGGCACGCTCGATATCCACCACCTGGTTTTGCATTTGCTCCATCCGCCGCACGCTGGCAGCCGAGTTGCTGGCCTGCTCGACCGCTTGCTGGCTGATGCCGGTTAAAGCACGGTGACTTTGCCACATCAACACCGCCACCGGGATCAGTGCCAGCACAAAGCTGGACAACACCAGTTGTCGCAGCGAAGCGGTTTGCAGCAGTTGAAGTTTCATCGATTGGATACGGTCGTCCGATTTAATGCAAGCATACCGTGTTTAGAACAGAAGCGACAGTCTGTGGCCCAGCGAACCGGAGTGACCCAATGAACCGGAATGAACCGGCTGTTCAGGCCACAGACCATCAAGGGGAATCAATTGCCCGTGGCAGGCTCAACCTCAGGCGACAGTGCTGTTGCAGCAGCGGCTATCGATGCCTGCTCACGCTCCCAGGCAATAACGCTTTCATTGTTCAGATCGATACGACGCAGCATGGCGCTAACCAGCATCAAATTCAGCATCAAAAAAGTGACCAATGCAGCAATAACAGGGTCCATCGTAGCCTCCTCAGGCGCTGTGATACAAAATTCATGGTGAAATTCCAGCGCGTTCTGAGGTGATGAATACAACTGTTGTGCCAACTTTATTTTTATCTATGAATCAACACGTTAGTCAACAATCAATGTGCTGCACTCCAAATACTGTCGCTGATTGGCGACAGCAAAGCGCAGTAATTGGCAAAATATAATCAAATCATAAACTTACACTGTCACAATTTTGCGACAAGGCTCTAAAATCCAGCGCTGACGGCAACTTGACCCTGGCAGCTAGCTGCACCGACCACTGAAAAAGATCGACGTTTAGCCATCTATACTGTTGCAACCC
>JAFIFR010000263.1 GCA_020831935.1 Alkalimonas sp. | reverse complement strand
AAAATATGGTAACGCAATGGTTGCTCAACAATCGAGGCTATGCTGAGTTGTTGGGGGGGTATATTGGATTTATTCCGGCATTGCTGGGGAGCAGGCTTGGGGTTATGACGACCTTTGATGCCTACTTTGTCGATGGTAGTGTGGCTACATACAGGTTGTCTGGCGTGGACCGAAGTGCTGCTATAGAGCTACGTTTAGTATCGATAGCTGATGCTGCTGGAAATAAGCATATTATAAAAGAAAAGCCAAAATTGCAGCTATCTGCGACACTGATGGCAAACGTCATTTTGCCCATCGCTTTGCTGTTATCCTATATTCTGTATCGGTTAAACCGCACAAGCCTAGTGCCAATAAATTACATGCTGAACTTTGGCCTGACACTTTTTTTGTTCCCCGTAGGGATACTCTACTTTCTTTACGCAGTTGGACGTTATCGAAGTCTCTGATAATCCAGAGAAGAAAAATAAAAAACTTAGGGTTGATTAATCATATGACTAGCCAGTTGCCCCAGCGACTGGCGCAGGCCTTCGCGCAACATGGCATCTTCGACCACCTCGTCCAGCGCCTGGTTCATGCAAAACATCCACTGATCGCGTAGCTGTTGATTGACGGTAAAAGGCAGGTGGCGGGCGCGCAGTCTGGGGTGGCCGTATTTTTCTTCAAATAAAGCCGGGCCGCCCAGCCAGCCGGATAAGAACTCAAAAAACTTTTGCCGAATCGTGCCCAAAGGTTGGGGGTGAATGGCCAGGAGCTCGCGCGCCTCTGGCGCGGTTTCCATCACATCGTAAAAGCGATTGGCTAAACGACGGACCGCGTCTTCCCCGCCGATGATGGCATAAGGTGTTTGTTCTGGCGTTGGGTGCTCAGGCTGGCGCTCAGGTTGTTTTTTATGAAATACTTGCTGCAGGATTTGTTTGATGGACATGAAAGTGGACCGTTACGCTGTATTTGGACATCCGATTGCGCATTCAAAGTCACCGATGATTCATGCGCTCTTTGCACAGCAGTTTGCTGAGGCCATGCAGTACGAGGCGATTTTAGCACCGCTGGATGGCTTTGCCGAGAGCTGGCAGGCTTTTGTTGCCGAAGGTGGCCGGGGCGGCAATGTGACTGTGCCCTTTAAAGAGCAGGCCTTTGCCCTGGCGGAGCAATTGACCGAGCGGGCGGCGCAAGCTAGAGCCGTCAATACCCTGTATCTTAATCAGCAAGGTCAGTTGTGTGGCGACAACACCGATGGCGCTGGGCTGGTGCAGGATTTGCTGCGGCTTGATGCACCGTTAAAAGATCAGACAGTCTTGCTGCTCGGAGCCGGTGGCGCCAGCCGGGGTGTGATCGGGCCTTTGCTGCAAGCCGGTGCTGCATCCATTACCATCGCCAATCGAACCGCCGCCAAAGCGCAATTGTTGGCAGAACACTTTGGCAGCAAGGTGAGCGGCTGCGCTTTAACGGAGATCCCGTCAGCGGCGTATGCTTTGGTGATCAATGCTACCTCATCCGGCTTGGCCGGAGAGCGACCGGCGATTGCGGCGGAAGTGGTGAATGGCTGCAGCTTTGCGTACGATATGCTCTATGGCAAGGAGCCGACCGCCTTTTTGCGCTGGTGCGCGCAGCAAGGCGTTCCGCATCAGGCAGATGGGCTGGGTATGCTGGTTGGGCAGGCGGCAGAAGCCTTTCGCATCTGGCGCGGTAAAACACCTGCGACTGAGCCGGTGATCGCGGCATTGAAAGAGGCGCTGGCATGAACCAGCAACTGATTTTCAATCATGACTTTTATTACGACAGCATGCGCGATGCGGTTGGCTTTAGCTGTCTGCTATCCGGCTTGCGCCTGACGGCTTTTATTGCCAGACCTGATAACCGCTCGCCTGCAGACTGGTTAGCCGAGATCAAAGCCCATGCCTTTGATTGGGAAGATGCGGCCGAGCAGGCTATCGCCGCAGAGGGCTGGAATGACGCCGGTGAATTCTGGCTTCCGTTCACTAGTAGGTGTTAGCAGGCTAAGCCTGCTCCGCCAGGTACTCATCCTTTAATAGCACATAGTTCTTAGCGGATGCTGATAAGAAAGCGCGCTCAGCATCCGTTAAGGGTCGTGCTTGTTTCACCGGGCTGCCCACGTACAAATAACCAGACTGCAGCGTTTTCCCGGGCGGCACCAGGCTGCCGGCACCAATAATAACGTCGTCTTCCACCACGGCATCGTCCATCACGATTGCGCCCATGCCGACCAGGATCCGATTGCCAAGGATACAACCATGCAGCATGCACTTGTGACCGACAGTCACATCCTCACCAATAATAAGCGGCGAGCCTTCGGGTTTGCTTGGGCTGGTACGGGTGACATGCAGCACGGTGCCATCCTGCACATTGGTGCGGGCGCCAATGCGAATGCGATTGACATCGCCGCGGGCCGCCACCAGCGGCCAGATGCTAACATCTGCTGCCAGCTGCACATCGCCAACAATGACGGCAGATGCATCAATATAAACACTGTGATCAAAGCTTGGGTTGATGCCACGGTACGAGCGAGTTGTCATTATAAATCCTCCTATGCTGCATTAGTATGCAACAGCTGCCGTTAAAATGCCCGTAACGGGCGAACTTTAAGCGAACAGTATTGAAAACAGCTATTTTAACGAATAACTGCTTGCAAGGCAGTAAAAGCTCCCTATAATGCCGACCCAAGCCAGCAGGGCAGCGAATAAACGCTCTGCAGCAGGATG
>JAFIFR010000262.1 GCA_020831935.1 Alkalimonas sp. | reverse complement strand
ACAAAACCCAGTTTACCAACCGCATGGCGGCTTTAATCGACAAGCTGATCGAAATTAAAATGACTCGGTTGCATCTAGACCGCCTGGCCGATATTGCCTTAACCGATAAAGAAGACGAAGGGCTGAATCAGCCGAGCCGCGATATCAGCGGCCAGCTTCGCTTAACCAACATTCGTTTTCGCTACGCCGATAACGAGCCGCTGCTGTTTAACGACCTCTGCATTGATATCCCGGCTGGTGCCAACATCGCCATTATCTGCCCTTCCGGCACCGGTAAAACCACGCTGATGAAGCTGATGCTGGGCTTATTGCCTGCTGAAAGCGGCAAGGTGGAAGTGGATGGCATCGAGATTAAACAGCTGGGCCTGCGTAATTACCGCAGCCAAATTGCGGCTGTGATGCAGGACGACCAGCTGATGTCGGGCACCCTGGCCGAAAACATCAGCTTTTTTGACCCACAACTGGATATGCAGCGGGTGGTTGAAGCAGCGCAGCTGGCTGGTATTCATCAGGATATTGGCGCCATGCAGATGAGTTACAACTCCTTAGTCGGCGATATGGGCAGTGCGCTGTCGGGCGGGCAAAAACAGCGCTTGTTGCTGGCCCGCGCCTTGTACCGCAAACCCAAAATCCTGCTACTGGATGAAGCCACCAGCCATTTGGATGTCGCGCTGGAGCATTATGTCAATCAGGCCATCCAGCAGCTGAGCATGACCCGTATTGTGATTGCCCACCGGCCCGAGACCATTCTTAGCGCAGAGCAGATTTACCAGCTGGCCGACGGCCAGTTGCAAGATGTCACCGAGGCGTATAAAGCGCAGTTTGGTAAGGCAGCCGGGTAGGGCGTCGTGGGTGTTATTGCTTTTCACAGCCAGCGCACTTAGACTTTAGGTAAGGTTCTGCTGTCAGTCAGCTACGCTGGTTATTATACCAGAACAGTACGATCTTCAATGCTGTCGTTATACCGGCATCATAAAGCAGATTGTAGTGTCATAAGGCCAGACCAATCGCAGGAGATAGGCAAATGCAAGCTCATACCATCAAACAAGAAGCACTTGACGCCATCCAGCAATTGCCGGATGACGCCAACACCGAAGAGATGATGTACCGGCTTTATGTGCTGGAGAATATTCGGCGAGGTCAGCAAGATGCAGCCAAAGGCGATAGTCAAACGGCAGAAGAGATGCTACAAGACATTCAAACATGGTGAAATGGACGGCGCACGCCAAGGCCCAGCTCCGTCATATTCACGATTATATCGCCCAGGATTCTCCGTTTTACGCCAAACGTGTCAGTGAGGCAATGGTGCAAAAAACTCTGGGGCTCGATGAGCTGCCCCGCAAGGGGCACAAAGTGCCAGAGTTAAACGACGACGCTGTGCGGGAGCTTGGGCTTTACTCTTACCGGATTGTTTACGAAATCAAACCGGATCAACTTATCGAAGTTCTGGCCGTGATTCATAAACGACGGCATTTAACGTCAGAAGAAATTCCCCGGGCTGAATAACGCCAAAGTCATAGTGGCCTTTTACTCGTACTGAACCGGATCCACTGCTTTATTCAGCGCAAAGGCTTCCAGCCGCTCCTGGCAGGCGCCGCATTTGCCACAGGCTTGTTCGCGGCCGTTGTAGCAGGTCCAGGTTTTGCTGTAATCCAGCCCCATGGCGAGGCCATCGCGCAGGATCTCGATTTTGGACTCGTGCAGGTAAGGGCTGACGATATCGATCGGATCGTAGTTGGCGATTTGGCAGACCGCATTCATTTTTTCCACAAACTCAGGCCGGCAGTCCGGGTAAATAAAGTGATCGCCGGAGTGTGCGCCGTAGTACACCGCCTTGGCTTTGATGGAATCGGCATAACCGACCGCCAATGAAATCAGAATCATATTGCGGTTTGGCACTATGGTCGACTTCATGGTTTCAGCTTCGTAGTGGCCTTCCGGCACCTCGATGTTGTCGGTCAGCGACGAGCCGGCCAGCAGCTGATTGATGGCAGAAATGTCCACCACCTTGTGGTTGATGCCAAGCTCACGGCAGACCTGGGCAGCGCATTCGAGCTCTTTCACATGACGCTGGCCGTAATTGAACGACAGCGCATACACCTCGTGGCCATCGGCGATGGCTTTGTGCAGCACGGTGTACGAATCCATCCCACCGGAATAAATGACAACAACTTTTTGCGGCATGATGAGGGCGCTCCCGTTATAATGACCAACTGAAAAGCCGAGCATTATACTTGAAATCGGCTGGCGGCTAAAGCGTAAGGCGTTGTTGTGTACAAAGTGAATGAACTTTTTGAAACCATCCAGGGCGAGGGCAGCTACACCGGCTGCCCGGCCATTTTTATCCGGCTGCAGGGCTGCCCGGTCGGTTGCAGCTGGTGTGACACCAAGCATACCTGGACGGTGGACCCGGCGCAGCAAATCCCGGTACAGGATGTGCTGGCCAAAACCACCGATACCGAAGGCTGGTGCAGCCTGAGTGCCGAAGCGGTGCTGGCCGAGTTTCAGCGTCAGGGCTACCGGGCTCGTCATGTGGTGATTACCGGTGGTGAGCCTTGCCTGTACGATTTAAACCGGCTGTGTGAGCTGCTGCATCAGCAGGGCTACAGCACGCAGATTGAAACCAGCGGTACCTTCGAGATTAAGGCGCCCATTGAGACCTGGGTCACAGTATCGCCCAAGGTCAATATGAAGGGGGGCTACGAGGTGCTGGATTCAGCGCTGCTCAGAGCCA
>JAFIFR010000311.1 GCA_020831935.1 Alkalimonas sp. | reverse complement strand
ACGGCAGTCCTAAAACGCTCCCGGCGTTTTAGTCGCCATGCCGGCTCGGCGCATCTTCAAGGATTGCGTTTTAAGTTGCCGTGTCGATCAAAGCTCCAGTGCTCAGCGCCAAGCAAGTCCAGATAGGATCTGGCTTCTGTAAGGGGAACGGCACGGATAAAGTGTTGTTGATGGTCAAGAAAGATTAGCCATTGCTGGTTGCTCTCAGCAAGCTCTGATGCTGATAGGTAGCGATGCATGCCGAGGAAGAGTGGCGGATAATGCTTCCAGCCTTTTTGGCTGCGAAAGATGTAATCGCTTTGGTAATCCAGATGCAGGTAATTGGCCTGCTGGATAGCGGAAAGCTGGCTTTTATGGACGATGTTGACAATGGCGATGCTGTTGCTGTTTGCAATCAGTTGTTGGTAGCGCTGCTGCTGAAGATCCTGGCCTTGCTGTCTTAGGGCAAGGGTATCTGCAAAACTCTGTTCCAGTGGTGGGCTGAGCTCTAAAGCAAAGTAGGCCTCTCGGTAATCCCTGAATAATTGCTCCCAGCCATCGTCGTCATCACAGGCTAATGATCTATCTTGCCATTTGAGCACAGTGCTGGAAGGTTTGAGGGCGATTCTCCTTATAAAATCCAGATATGACGCAATGGGCAGTGCTAGTGTTTGCTCGATCACGCTGACGGCAGGGAAGCTTTCGAGCTCTTGATATAAGCTGCTCCACTGAATAGCTGATTCACTGTGCTGACAGTGGTGATAAGCTTCGGTCAGCTGTTGACTAAGTTGCTCTGTATCAAGCGCAACCTGCAGCAAGCGTATTTGTTGTGCAGTAAAGTCGTCCGCGGTAAGGCTGGCAAAGAGTGTAAAAGCAACAATTGAGAGCATGGTAACGTCATCAGCTAAAACACCAGATTAACACTATTTTAGTTGATGTACTACTTTGAGGCGGGGGCTGAAAGTGCTGCCGCCATCATGCAGCGCAATCGCTCGATGATCTGTTTTTTACCAGTTAAACCAAAGGTTCTGGCTAAAGCATCAAAGGCTCTTTTTTGCCACAGCAGGGCTATGCAGAGCTCGGCATCTGCAGCTGGCACATTCTGCAGATGCTGATTAAACCAATGCAGCAACTGGCTATAGATCAGTTCGAAAGGACGCTGCTGATCGGCAAACAGAATCAAGGCCTGGTAATCGATTTGATTAAGCGTTTGCTGCGGTGGCGTAACCAGCTGTCGAAGTAATGCGGGAGCAAGCTCAGGGTAAAAGGCCGGAATTTGATCATAGAGCTGGCGGCGAAAGCAAGTTTCTAATTGCTGGATGCTAGCTTGGTACTTGTCGTGTTGTTGCAGCATCAGAAGTGAATGCTCACCGCTCGCCTGATCGGCTTTGATACCCAAGCGTACCGGCACAAAGCCAGCTTTAGACCAGAATGCCAGCAGCGGGGCAGATACCGCAAAGCTGGTTCCGAGCAGGCGTTGGGTAGCTTGATAGTGTGCACTGATACGGCTTAGCAGTTCAGTACCAAGGCCTTGCCCCTGCAACTTGGGGTGCACCACGATGCGCTGGATACGGGCCATCGGCGCTTGACTAAGTTCGGGTTGCTGCAGGTGAAATGCCAGGCTTTGCGCCAGCAGGTGTCCCTGCACCCGCCGCTTGCCAAGCAAAATCTCTTTGCTGAGTAACTCCGGCAATTCGCCTTCCAGACTGATCAAAGCGCAGGCCAGTAGGCGTTCATCTTGCAACAGGGCAAAGACTTCCAGCTTCGGGTTGTCCAGCAGCGCAGCCAGATCATCGACCTTGGTTTGGTAATGTGCCAAAGACATCAAATGAAACAAAGATTGCAGCAGCTCAGGCTGCTCAAGCAGCTGGCCGGAGTTGAGTTGTTGCAGCTGCAATGCCTCGATAGCACCGTCCCACTGTGGATCTTGCTCCGATAGATTTAACAGCAGGCAGTGAAACAACAACTGCTCGAGTGAATCGCCATCCGCATAGCGTATGGGCTCTTTCAGCTGCAGCTGTTTGAAACCGGCAAAATGCCGTTGCAAATGGGCCTGAAAGCGCAACTGAAAACCGCGGCCAGTGCCTTCATAGCCATGCTCAGTGGTGGCAAAAACAACACGGGGATAGGCCTGCACCAGCTGCTGCAACAAAGGGGTAGGGATGGCGGCTGCTTCATCCACCAGCACCAAGTCGGCTTGTGGTTGCTGCTTTAGCAGCACATCGATCGGCAAGTAACGCAGCAGCGATTGCTGCTCAGAGCCGACATGGCCACGAAAGTGCTGCAGGCAGATAGCGGCAGCTGACTCATTGGGCCCAGTCAGCAGGATGTGCTTGCTGTGCTGCGTTAATTCAGCGGCGGCCAGTCCCAGTGCCGCCGATTTACCGCGTCCACGATGGGCGGTTAGCACCAAGGGGCGTTTACGATGGCCCAGTGCTACTTTACGGATGGCGGCAACCGCAGCTTGCTGCTCAGAGCTGGCATAAGGTGTCGGTGCTGGTTCTGAATTTTCTGCGGCTGAAAAACTTGGTGCCTGAATAATCTCATCCGGTGTTAGCCAGGCCAGCGCACATTGCTGCAAGCGCTGGCAGAAAAACCGCAGAAAACTGCCCTGATGCTTGCTTGCATCCAGTGGATAGGGCAAGAGATGACGATGGTCGCTGTTGGGTTGCTTGATCCACTGCTCAGGCTCTGGTGTCAGCAGCAACCAAAGGCCGCCGGCTTTAATACTGCCACTGACCGCGGCGACCAGATCGGCC
>JAFIFR010000305.1 GCA_020831935.1 Alkalimonas sp. | reverse complement strand
GATTTTAGAAAGTAGCGGTGCTTTTGGCCTGTTCGGTGCCTGCAATCGAAGCCGCTTTTATTGTGTAATCGCTACGAAAGAAGATGCTAAGCTATTCCGAGCCAACATTACTGAACTTTGTTCCTCAATACATTGAAGAGTGAAAGAATAGACCGCATGGATTACACACCACCATTTCGCCTTACACATAAAATGATCAGTGTTGTTGCTGACCTATCAGAGCAGCTAGGACGCTGGACCGCTGTGAATAAAGCTAATCCATTGCCATATCTCAGACGTGAAAACAGGATCCGTACTATTCAAGCGTCGCTAGCTGTTGAGCAAAATACGTTAAGCTTGGAGCAGGTAACCGCAGTGCTCGAAGGTAAGCATGTACTGGGTACGCCAAAAGAAATTCTAGAGGTGCAAAACGCATTTGCGGCTTACGAGTTGTTGGGTACATTAGATCCTTGCAATGAAAAAGATCTGCTGTCAACGCATAAAATCTTGATGCGGGGTTTAGTCGCTGATGCTGGCCGTTGGCGTAGTGGTGATGCAGGTATTTATCGTGGAGAGCAGTTAGTGCATATGGCCCCTCCTGCCAGCCAGGTTCCCAGATTATTAGCGCAATTGTGCCAATGGCTAAAGACGACGGATGCACACCCTTTAATTGCATCTTCTGCTTTTCATTATGAATTCGAGTTTATTCATCCTTTCAGTGACGGTAACGGCCGAATGGGGCGCTTGTGGCAGACGATAATCTTGAGTCAGTGGCAACCCATCCTGGCTTATTTACCCGTTGAAACGGTCATTAAGCAAAACCAAGAACAGTATTATGAAGCCTTCAGGCAAGCCGATAGTCAAAGTGACTGCACTGCTTTTATTGAATTTCTGCTGGGTGCTTTTCATGTAGCATTGACTGATGCGATGCAAAGCAGTGGAAAAATGCGGGTAGAAACGGGGGTGAAAACGCGGGTAGAAAAGCCTTTGAAGACGCCGCAGCAAATACTAATAATGCTATCCGACCAGCCAGATTTATCCATCGCTCAGTTAGCTCTGCAGCTAGGACGATCTACCAGCACGATCGAACGTGCTATTGCCAAACTTAAGCAGCAAAACAAGCTGCTCTTTGAAGGCCCTAAAAAGTCAGGGCGTTGGCGGGTGCTTTGAATAACTTTCCGGTTGAAGCGCGCAACAAGTTGCTGCTTGAGATTGATGAAGCGCTAGCAGCCAATCAAATCTCTCTTGGTGAGGCCGTGCGCCGAATTCGTACGGAGCTGTATGGCATGACGCAAACGCAGTATGCGAAGTTTATCAAGGTGTCGGATAAAACCTTACGCGATATTGAAAAAGGCAATACCGATCCGCGCTTATCCGTGCTTGGTAAAGTGCTGGCACCGGGTGGTTTTCAGGTAAGCGCCCGGTTTTTTAAGCGGTCTATTTAACAAACAAAAACGCCGCTTAAGCTGTACAAGCTGAGCGGCGTTTTTGTTTTGAATGTGGTGCGTCCTAGTGGATTCGAACCACCGACCCCCACCATGTCAAGGTGGTGCTCTAACCAACTGAGCTAAGGACGCAGACTGTTGTCGCTGACAACGGGCGCTATCTTAGTGGGCGCTGTGGGGATTGGCAAGTGTTTTTTTAGCAGCGGCTGGTGTTTGCTGTATTTTTATCCACAGTGGTCTGTTTCGCCGCTATTTATACCGTTTATCTTGTCTGGTCGCGGCTTGATGGGGTTTTGCTGCAGGGTGTTTACGTGCTGTGCTAAGGTGGGGCTCTGTCAGTTATCAACGAACAATGACGATGAAAAACCATAAAAACAGCAGTCGCTTGGCACTTTGTTTGGCCTTGGCCATCGGGACTTTGGCCTGCAGCCAGCCTTCGGTGGCGCCCGAACCCGTTCCGATGGCGGTGGAGATCCCATCCAGTACCGTGGCGACCGATGCGCTCAGGCCGCTGACCTTTAGCGATGTGATGCAGTTTCGGGACATCAAAGAGCGCAGCGTCAGTGCCAATCAGCAGGCGATGGTCTATACCGTAGAGCCGGATTATGGCGACAGTACAGGCTATGTGGTGCATCTGATGACCGGGCAGCAATTTTCTGTGCCCTATGTTGATCGTGGTCAGCTCAATGCCGATGGCAGCTTTGCACTGTTTCGTCAGCGCTCGCCCTTGTTGCTGCGCGAACAAGCCACCGATAAAGCCGCCCGCGATGCTTTGGCGCACGATGCCGTGCTGCTTAATACCGCTAGCGGCGAGCAGCAGTTGTTTCAAAATATCGACCGCTTTGCCTTTACCGGCGATGGCCATCAGGCGCTTTTGCTGGCCCGTAAGGCCGACAACAACGATAAAACTCAGTTGCTTAGTGCGGTGCAGCTGACGAACATCGGCCGGTTGGAGCAGGGCAAGACGGTTGAGCTGGGTCAGGTCAGCGAATTTGCGGTGGCCGAGCAGGGTACTCTGGTGGCTTACGTGCTTGAATTTACCGATCACGACGATGACAGTTTGCAGTTGCAGCAAGTGGTGTTGTGGGATGCGGCTTTTGATCGCCGCTTTGAACTGACACCGCCTTCTGCCGCCCGGTATCAACAGCTCACTTTTAGTGCCGATGGCCAGCAACTGGTGTTTTTTGCCGGTGATCGTGTTGAAAAGAATGAAGAAGTCGCGCAGCAGCTGTGGCACTGGCCGTCGGAGCAAAACCAAGCAGCTCCACACGAACTTAAGCACGAAGGCTGGCTGCTCAGCGCGCAGCAAGCACCGCGTTTTAGCGAGGATGGCCGCCGAGTCT
>JAFIFR010000018.1 GCA_020831935.1 Alkalimonas sp. | reverse complement strand
ATGATTTGATTCGACTGGTTGAACAGTGGCAAGTGTTTGTGGCAGGGCAGCGGGGACGGTTGAATGGCGCCCATTCGTCATAGTGTGCTCTTGGTGTTGCCTGCCATTGTCCTTTCACCTGCTGTTGTCCACTTTGCTGCCACTGCCTGCTGAGGCCTGGCTGCACTTTGGCTGGGAATAAACGCACCGCTCTGGTGCGTTTTTTTTCGCCAACGGGTAGCCTTCTTTATTTAATCCTTCCAATTCAATACCTTGAAAAACTGGCACATGATTTCCTTATGCTAATGGGCGAATAACGATAAACCCAGAAGGAAACATCTATGAAGCTTGTATGTGCCATCATCAAGCCCTTTAAGCTGGACGATGTCCGTGAAGCCATTGCGGAAATCGGCGTTGAAGGCTTAACGGTCACCGAAGTCAAAGGCTTCGGCCGGCAAAAAGGGCATACCGAACTCTACCGTGGTGCGGAGTACCAGGTGGACTTTCTGCCAAAGGTCAAACTGGAAATTGCCACCCTGGATGAGCATGTCGATCGCTTGATCGCGGCCATTGAAAAAGCAGCCTGCACCGGACGGATCGGTGACGGCAAGATTTTTGTGTTTGAGCTGGCGCAGGTGGTGCGGATCCGCACCGGTGAAACCGACGCCGATGCGATCTAGGGAGAACGACCATGCAAGAACAAATCTATCACTTACAATTTGCCATGGACACCTTCTATTTTCTGATGTGTGGTGTGCTGGTGATGTGGATGGCTGCCGGCTTTTCGATGCTCGAAGCGGGCATGGTGCGCTCTAAGAACACCACGGAAATTCTCACCAAAAACGTCGCGCTTTACTCGATTGCCTGCATCATGTATTTGATTTGTGGTTATCAGCTGATGTACCAGGGCGGCTTTTTCTTAAGCGGTATAACCGAGCTGGATGTGGATGCTACCCTGGCGGACTTTGCCGGTCGGGAAGATGGCTTTACCGGCGATTCTATCTATGCCGGTGCTTCCGATTTCTTCTTCCAGGTGGTCTTTGTGGCAACAGCGATGTCCATTGTCTCCGGTGCTGTCGCTGAACGCATGAAACTGTGGGCTTTCCTGGTGTTTGCTGTGGTGCTCACCGGGGTGATTTACCCAATGCAAGGCAGCTGGACCTGGGGTGAAGTACCGGTCTTTGGCTTGTACGACTTAGGCGAACTGGGCTTTTCTGATTTTGCCGGCTCTGGCATTGTCCATATGGCGGGTGCCTCTGCTGCATTGGCTGGTGTGCTATTACTTGGGGCTCGAAAAGGCAAATACACCGCCGATGGCAAAGTGCATGCCATTCCTGGTGCCAACATGCCGCTGGCGACTCTGGGCACCTTGGTGCTGTGGATGGGCTGGTTTGGCTTTAACGGCGGCTCGGTGTTAAAGCTGGGCGACATGGCCAATGCCAACGAAGTAGCGGTGGTTTTTGTCAACACCAATGCGGCAGCAGCTGCCGGTGCCATTGGCGCCTTGATTTTGTCGGTGATTTTATTCCGTAAAGCCGACCTCACCATGGTGTTGAACGGCGCCCTGGCTGGCCTGGTTGCCATCACGGCAGAGCCGTCCACACCGACCCCCCTGCAAGCAACCTTGTTCGGCGCTATTGCTGGTTGCATCGTGGTTGGGGCCATCATTGGCATGGATAAGCTGAAGATTGACGACCCGGTGGGTGCTATTTCAGTGCATGGCGTGGTGGGTTTATTCGGTCTGTTACTGGTACCACTGACCAACAGCGACAGCAGCTTCAGCGGTCAGTTGATCGGTGCGGCTACCATCTTTGTCTGGGTCTTTGTCACCAGTCTGGTGGTGTGGTCGGTGCTGAAGAAAGTGATGGGCATTCGTGTCAGTGAGCAGGCCGAGTACGAAGGGGTGGATCGCAGCGAGTGCGGCATTGAAGCCTACCCGGAATTTGTCTCTTCGGTAAAGTAATGGAGCCGGGAGCTGTGGATGACGGCTCCCTTCAAACGGCAGCGCCAGTTTTGGCTGGCGTGGCGGGTGAGTTACCAGGCTGCTAATGCGCTTCATTCATCCAACAGGGCCCGTGCCATGCACGGGTTTTTCTATCGCAGTTGCTGGCGCACAAAAAGAAAACGGCCGCACTACTAAAAGCGGCCGTCTTGCGTCTAGTGCTCAGCATCCTGCTGTTGCTGTCCTTGCCTTGCGTCCTTTGCCTCCTACCGAGGCTCCTTGCATGGCGTCCTGCCGTGTCCATGATCCCTGGGAGGTGCTTCCTGCAACCTCGCACTCATCCTGAGTGATTCCTACGTCGTCCTTGCCATCCATTTGCGCTAGTCAATCGAAATCCGGTCGATCGTGGCTCCTGCCTTTCCCTTGATTCACGTTGTTCCTAACGTGACTTACTATCCCTAGCGTGTCCTGTGCATCCCGCGCTGGCTAGCCTTTGCCAGATTCACTCATCCTGAGTGGTCCTGTGGTCATCCAGACCTGCATGCCTCTTCCTTAGCATGCGGGGTTCGTCCTGAACCTGTCCTGAATCGTCCTTGCACATCCTGTGGATCGCTATTCACTTAAAATGTCATATAATAAGTGGCATCCTGCTGCGCTTCGTTCTTCCTGAACCTGTCATCCGCTGACATGGTTAGTATGCGCTGAAGGGCGGGTTGCGAACAGTCAGGGTAAGAAAAAATCTTTTCTGTCATACGATTGTAAAAATAAATTTTTGAATAAAATATCAATAAAAACAAATAGATGAATAGTTGCAGTGCTCCTAATAAGGCAGCTTTTGCCGCTTTGGCGCACTAATTTGTGAGATATGTCTCACAAGCGATTGGGGTAATTGTCTTTTGGCTTACAACAGCCCCCACAGGACTGAAAGGAGTATCCACTGGATGGCAAGAGAGCAACTGGGTATTTGTGCAGAAGCCAACTTGCATGGCGATTATCTGCTACTCAATGCACTGGATGGGCAAGAAGCCTTGCTGCGGCAGCAGCTGGCGCAGATCCCCGCACTGTTGAGCCAGCTGGCGGATCATTTTTCTGAAGCCTTGTTGACCGGCGTGGTTGCCATTGGTGCCAATTATTGGGATAGCCTCTACCCACAAGCCCGGCCAGCAGGTCTGTTGCCTTTTCCGGCGCTGGAATCGTCTGAATTGCTGATGCCGGCCGATTCTTTTGATCTATTGCTGCAAATTCGCTCGGATCGGCAGGATGTCAATTACCTGGTGGCGCAGCAAATTTATCAGATGTTGCTGCCGGCTGTGGAGTTGGTGGAGCATATGCGCGGCTTCCGTTACCTGGATGGCCGTGATTTAACCGGCTTTCTGGATGCGCCAGAGGCCGTACGGGGCCGCAAACGGCGTGAGCTGGCTTTGCTTACCGTTGAGCAAGAGCCGCATTTTTCCGGCGGCAGTTATCTGCATCTGCAGCGCTTTCGTCACGACATAAAGCGGTGGCAGCGCTTAGCGGTTTCTGCTCAGCAAGCCATTATCGGCCGGCATAAATCCGATGGCCAGTGGCTGCCATTGGCGCAGTTGGAGCCGGATTGCCACAGCTTGTGTTTTTATCAGGACAAGGACCGGCAGCAGCCCTTGCCGCTACTGACGCAGAACATGCCTTTTGCCGATTTAAAGCAACAGGGGTTGCTGTGGTTGTCTTACAGTGCGGACAGCACGGCTTTTGAAACTCTGATGCGGCAACGCCTGGGGCTGGCGGAGCTGGCCAGCGACAGTTACGATCGCTTGCTGGATTACAGCCAGGCCGACCTTGGGGCGGCATTTTTTGCACCCTCGGTCAGTTTTTTAGAGCAATTTGAACGTGGCTAGACTTTTTCAAACAACTCGGTGACTTTTTCCAGTGTGAAGTTGATGTTTTTGACACTGATGGGGGCGATAAAGATGGTGTCGTCGCCGGCAATGGTGCCCAGCACACCTTCGGCCTTGCCAACGGAGTCCAGTAGACGTGCAATCAACTGTGCAGCGCCCGGGCTGGTACGGATAATAATCATCACGTCGTTGTGCTCAATATCCAACACCAGCTGCCGCAGCGGGCTTTTGGTGGTGGGAACGCCGAGCTCAGGTGGCAGGCTGTAGACCATCTCCTGTTTGGCATTGCGGGTGCGAACCGCGCCGTACTTGCTCAGCATGCGCGAGACTTTGGACTGACTGACGTTATCAAAACCCAGTGCTTTCAGTGCATCGACGATGTCGCCTTGTGAGCCAAAGCGTTCTTCTTTCAGCAAGTTTTTAAATGCCTGGATCAGGGCTTCTTGTTTGGATTGCTTGGTCATAATGGTCACTTTTTTATACGCTTCGGCTGAATATATTACTAAAGTCTGTGCAGTAAATTAACTCATTATGGGGTAAAATACCCGCGATTTTATTCAATGCATGCATATTTATGCCTGCGGACCAGTTGAACAAGGGGATTTCCAATGAAAGTAGCTGTGTTAGGTGCGGCCGGTGGGATTGGCCAGGCGTTATCGTTGTTATTAAAGCTGGATTTGCCAGCCGGAACAGAGCTGGCGTTGTACGATCTGGCACCAGTGACCCCTGGTGTTGCAGTAGATTTAAGCCATATCCCAACTGCTGTTGAGGTGAAGGGCTATGGCAAAGACGACCTGGCGCCGGCACTGAAAGATGCCGACGTGGTGATGATCCCTGCCGGGATGCCGCGTAAACCGGGCATGGACCGTTCTGATTTGTTCAATGTCAATGCCAACGTGGTGAAAACCCTGGCGGAGGCCATTGTTGAGCAGTGCCCGAAAGCGCTGGTTGGTGTCATTACCAATCCGGTCAACACCACCGTTGCCATTGCGGCCGAAGTTTTCAAAAAAGCCGGAACCTACGACCCGCGTCGTCTGTTCGGGGTGACTACGCTGGATGTGATCCGTGCTGAGACCTTTGTGGCTGAGTTAAAGGGCAAGAACCCGGCCGATATCACGGTGCCGGTCATTGGTGGTCACAGTGGCACCACCATTCTGCCGTTGCTGTCTCAGGTAGCGGGTATCAGCTTCAGCGATGATGAAGTCGCCTCGCTCACGCATCGCATTCAGAATGCCGGCACCGAAGTGGTGGAAGCCAAAGCCGGTGGCGGCTCTGCGACTTTGTCCATGGGCCAGGCTGCGGCACGTTTCTGTGTGTCGCTGGTGAAAGGTCTGCAGGGCGAAGAAGTCACCGAGTATGCCTATGTGGAAGGTGAAGGCGAACATGCCCGCTTCTTTGCACAGCCATTGGTACTGGGCAAGAACGGCCTTGAGCGCTTGTTGCCGATTGGCAACCTGAGTGCCTTCGAGCAAAAAGCCATGGCCGATATGCTGCCAACGCTGCAAGGGGATATCACCCTGGGTGAAGAGTTCGTGCAAAAAGCTTAACCCGCTTTTTTGCACCAAAAAAACCGTGCCTTAAACGCACGGTTTTTTTTATGGCTTGCTTCACGTTGCTGCGGGGCTAACTGGCCGACTTTTCTTCGGTCGTGCTTTTATTGTTTGTGTCCTTTAACTCGGCTTTTTTGCCACTTTGCTGCAGTTTCACCACCTGTTCCTCGGTGGTAGGCTGACTTTCACCGATAAAGTGGCCACCGCGCTCAATGCTGAGTTCATCGCTGTGAATGGTGCCCTGGGCTTTGCCATGCGGCAGGATTTCGACATGATTGGCGTAGCACTCGCCTTCGAATAAGCCGTTGATAATGACTTTATCGGCTATGATTTCCCCTTTGACTCGGCCAGAGCGGCTGATAATCAGGGTTTTCTCGGTATTGATTTTTCCTTCCATGTAGCCATCAACATGGATGTCACAGGTTAGTCGGAAACTTCCATGGAAGGAGCTGCCTTGTGCGATGACAGTAGCAGCTGATTGCTTACCTTGGTTTCCAGCATGCTTACTAAAGAATCCCATTGAATACTCCTTTCCTGTGTAAAAACATGATCAAAATTGGTGGCATCCCAATCCATAAAGGCTTGCGGGTTGATAGGCCGGTCAAGAAAGTGTACTTCGTAATGCAAGTGGGGTGCGGTTGATGCGCCGGTATTGCCGACGGTGGCAATCAGCTGGCCTTTTTCGACAAAGCTGCCAGCGGTGACTTTAAATTCATGCAGATGGGCGTAAAGGGTGGCAAAGCCATAGGCATGTTTAATTTTCAACATATTGCCGTAGCCACTGTTGCTGGGGCGGACGCTTTCGACCACGCCATCTGCTGGCGCGTAAATCGGCGTTCCCCGGTTGGCCGCCAAATCAACTCCGCGATGATGCCGAACATTGCCGTGAATGGGATGGGTGCGGTTGCCAAAGCGGGATGAACGGTAACGAAACTCCAGTGGTGAACCGCTGGGGATCATTTGCAGCATGGTGCTGCGCACGGCCGAGTTGATGGTGGCGACATCCAGCCGTTGATCCAGATTATTGCTGTACACCTGATCCAAGCCCAGAGCCTGTTCGATTTCGCCAAGCCGACTGGTGGCCATGTAAATTTCATCGGTACGCTCTGCCAGCTCCTCTTCCAAAGTGCCGCGCTGCTGTTCCAGCCGGGCGATGTCGGCCAATAACTGCTCGCTGTGCTGCTGCAGGCTGAGCTGCTGGCGGTGGTGTTGTTCGACTTGATTGAGCAGGTAATTGACAAAGATGACGGTGGCCAGAGTCAGCACGGCCAACATCGCTGCAATCACCAGCATGTAACGGCGCAGTAGCTTACCAATGCTGTAATGGCGTGAGCCATGAATGCTGGAAATGGATATAAGCAGTTGGTCTTTCATGCGTGCTTTGCATCTCGGTTAGTGTGCGGCGAAAAGAACAGAAAATAAGGTGAAACGAGGATCCTGTCAAGTTTTGTACAATGCCAAAGGGGCACGGAGCCCGATCAAAAAAGCCGCTGCACCGGCAGCGGCTTCTGAAGTTTAGTGACCTGCGGTACCGTCAAGACCGTGCGCATGGCCGTGGGCAATCTCTTCCTCAGTCGCTTCGCGCACCTGCACTACTTCAACATCAAAGGTCAAATCAATGCCGGACAGCGGATGGTTGCCATCGACCACCACTTCCTCGTCACCCAGCTCCACGATGATGACGGAATGCTCGCGGCCATCCGGGCCGGAAGCCCGGAAACGCATGCCGACTTCAACCTCCATGCCTTCGAACATCGAGCGTGGCACCGACTGCACCAGTTGATCGTGGCGCTCACCATAAGCCTCTGCAGCTTCGATGGTGGCATTGAAGGTGTCGCCAGGGGCTTTGCCTGCCAAGGCTTTTTCCAGACCAGGAATTAACGAGCCGTGGCCATACAGAAAAATCAGTGGGTCGCCACCAAAGGAAGAATCCAGCTCGGCTCCGTTTGGATCCGTAACTTTGTAATGCATGGCAACGACTTTGTTTTGAGAAATAGACATGAAGACCTCAGTTATTGAAGAGTGTATGGCAAAGGTTGCATCTGAAGTACCGTCTCCGGGTCCGATGCTAACCTGAGCTGTGTGGCCGCTGTTGTATCATTCGGCAGTACCGCCAGCACCCAGAGCTGCTGATTCACATTCACGGCATTGATGACCTGGCCAGCCCGGCGCCAGTTGCTTTCCAGCTGCATTTCGATATCGGTTCCTGCCACAGGCGTATGCTCGGTGGTTGCTGTGGCAATGAATGCAGCGCGTTTGTTTTTGCCCAGATACTTCATCCGGGCGACCATTTCCTGGCCCATGTAACAGCCTTTATCAAAGCTGATGGCATCCTGTGCCTGTAAGTTTAGCATTTGCGGCACATAGTGTCCGATGTTTTCCTGCTCCAGGTAACAAAGGCCATGCTGAATATGGGCTTGCAACCAGCGGGTGGGTGCCGCCAGCGGCAAAGAGCTGTCTTCCAGCCATTGCTTGGCTTGACGGTGTGAGCACAGCAGCAGGTAGTGATCCTGTGCCAGACAAAGCAGATGGCAGCCGTTACCGGACTGGCGCTCACCCTGGCTGGCAGCAGCAAACCCAAGTTGCTGCAGCAAAGCACTCACCGCTTCTTGTTCACCGCTGATGCCAAAAACTGCCCAGTCCGGTTGGCCGGGTTCAAACTGCACTTTGGAGAACACGGCAAATTTTTTCCATTGCGCAAGCGAAGCCGCCAATTCATCCCGGTGCGCTACGACCAACAGTGCATCCTGATCCGCTTGCAGCAACTGAAAGACCGACCACATTTTGCCTTTGGCATCGCAATGAGCGCCACGCAGGACATTGCTGCCATTGAGCCGCCTGAGATCGCAGGTGCTCTGACTTTGCAAATATTTAACGGCATCGGGCCCATGGATGCTCAGTACGTCAAAAGCAGGCAAAGGTGCCAGGCAAACAGGGCTTGCCTGATTGGAGAGTCGAGCCAATTGGTCGGCTTGGATCCAGCTTGATTGCATAGTGATAGTGTTTTTTCAAAAAAGGACTCTGGTGATCATTGGGGATCAAAGCGCAAAGCTCAAGCTTTCGAACAGAAAATTTTCCCTCTGTCCGGTGTTGTTCTGTTTAACAGCTGCTTTTCCGGTATAATTTGACCACCTTGTTGTAAACCTTACCGATGGAGCAGACGAGTCAATGTCGGAATTAATGAGCAAACCTCGCCTACGCTGGGCCTGCCGCCGTGGCATGTTGGAGCTGGATGTCTTGTTGGCCCCTTTTGTCGAAGAAGGCTACGATGCCCTGACTGACGCCGATAAAGCCCACTTTGAACGCTTGCTGGCCAGCGATGATCCCGATTTATTTGCCTGGTTTATGGGGCACGCCAAAAGCGACGATGCCGACTTGCAACGTCTGGTCGGGGTGATCCTGGATCGTGTTCGCGTCTAGTCTGGTGATTGCGCCTTCACGCTGGCGCCGTTACAGCCTGCTGTGGGTGTTGGCGCTGGCCCTGATGTCAGCCCTGCTGGTGCCCTTGTCCGGCTTTTGGTTGGTGTTGTATGGCTTGGCCGGGGCCGCTTTTGGCTGGTGTTGGTGGGGCTGTTGGCAGCAGCAAGAGGCCGCTTGTACTTTGTTGCTGGGTGAGCAGGGTGAGCTGCGCTGGCTCCCGGCCGGGCGCGCAGCCGGCAGCTTGCAGCAGGACAGTCTGGTGCTGCCCTGGGCGATTTTACTGCGTTGGCGCGGCCTGCCTGAAAAAGGCCACCCCAGGGGGCAGCTGCACCGATACTGGTTGCTGGCCGATCAATGCAGTGACGATGATTTTCGCGCCCTGGCCCGGGCTATCCGGCAATGCCGCTGGCAGCAAGCTGAGCCGGCGGCCTAGCAGCTATCATTGGCCGGGTGTTAAAATGGTGGGGCTGGTTTCGTCATCCTTCAGGCTAAAAGGGTAGTCCAAATTGTAGTGCAAGCCCCGGCTTTCTTTGCGTGCTAAAGCGCTGCGGATAATCAGCTCGGCCACCAGCACCAAATTTCGCAGCTCCAGCAGGTTATTGCTGACTTTAAAGTGGCTGTAATAATCCTGAATTTCTTTTTTCAGCAGCTCTGCCCGGTGCAAGGCCCGCTCCAGCCGCTTATCGGTCCGGACAATACCGACATAATCCCACATAAAAAGTCGCAGCTCATGCCAGTTGTGGGTAATGACCACTTCTTCATCGGAGTCGCTGACCCGGCTTTCATCCCATTGCGGCAAGGTATCGGCCATCGGAGCATCAGCCAGCTGGCTGCGGATATGGCGGGCTGCGGCCTGGGCAAAGACGATGCATTCCAGCAGGGAGTTGCTCGCCATCCGATTGGCGCCGTGCAAGCCGGTGCAGGCGACTTCGCCAATGGCATAAAGATTGGCTACATCGGTTTGACTGTTCAGATTGACTAAAACCCCACCGCAGGTGTAGTGGGCAGCCGGTACCACCGGGATCGGCTCTTTGGTGATGTCCAGACCGACACTCAGGCACTTGGCATAAATGGTGGGGAAGTGCTCCAGAATAAAGTCTGCCGGCTGATGGCTGATGTCCAGGTAGACGCAGTTGGCACCCAAGCGCTTCATTTCATAATCGATGGCTCTGGCCACCACATCGCGGGGGGCCAGTTCTGCGCGTGCATCAAAGTCTGGCATAAAACGACTGCCATCCGGTCGCTTTAAATAAGCGCCTTCGCCACGCATGGCCTCGGTAATTAAAAAGTTGGGAGCATCCGGGTGGTACAAGCTGGTGGGGTGGAACTGGTTAAACTCCATATTGGCTACCCGGCAGCCCGCCCGCCAGGCCATGGCAATGCCATCACCGCTGGCGACATCCGGATTGCTGGTGTACAGGTAGACTTTGCTGGCTCCGCCGGTTGCAAGGGCCACAAAGCGGGCCCGAACGACTTCGACTTTGCGAGCCTGCTGGCTCCAGATGTAGGCGCCCAGGCAGCGGCTTTTGTCAGCATTGGTGATCAGATCAATGGCGTGGTAATGCTCTAACAATTGAATATTCGGGTGCTGGCGGACTTGATCCACCAGGGTGATTTGCACCGCTTTGCCGGTTGCATCAGCCGCATGCAGGATGCGGCGATGGCTGTGTCCCCCTTCGCGCGTCAGGTGGTATTTCATTTTACCATCTTCATCGCGGTACTGATCGAAGGGCACCCCCTGGCGGATCAGCCACTGCATGGCTTCCTTGGCATGGCCGGCGGTAAATTGCACGGCCTGCGGGTCGCACAAACCGGCCCCGGCAATCAGCGTATCATTCACATGACTGGCGATGCTGTCGTTCTCATCAAAGACGGCAGCGATGCCTCCTTGCGCGTAGAGGGTGGAGCCCTCGCGCAGCGCGCCTTTGCTCAGCACCAATACCTTGGCATGCTCGGCCAGCTGCAGTGCCAGCGACAAACCGGCGGCACCACTGCCAATAATAAGGACATCAGATAGGTATTCTTTTTGTTGGCTCATACGGTACACTGCGCTCTGAAATGAATTCGCACTTACTAGGGCGATGGCATAAGCTTATTGTAACTTTTTCCTGCAAGGGGCAGAACTATTTATGACACCTTTTGTCCTACTGAGTACGCAAGACATGCGCCAGTTACAAAAAACGAAAGAAGTAGAACGGGTTACAGGGGATAAGCTCGGATGAGCGAGCAAGAATCGGACTGGCAGATTGTCCAGCGTGTGCAGCAGGGCGAGCAGGCTGCCTTTAATTTACTGGTCAAAAAATATCAGCATCGGATCACGAACTTAATCGGCCGATACGTCTCTAACCATGGTGACGTTGCTGATGTGGCACAGGAAGCTTTTTTAAAAGCCTACCGGGCTTTACCCGGCTTTCGCGGCGACAGTGCTTTTTACACCTGGCTGTACCGCATTGCGGTCAACAGCGCTAAAAATTATTTGGTGGCGTCTTCGCGCAAGCCACCGTCCAGTGATGTCGATGCGGAAGAAGCCGATTATTTCGAAGGCAGTGACGCACTGAAAGAGCAAGATTCACCGGAGAAACTGCTGTTATCCGATGAAATACGCCAGGTGGTTTTTGACACCATCGAAGGCTTGCCCGATGAGTTGCGTACGGCCATAACCCTGCGCGAGCTTGACGGCCTGAGTTACGAAGAAATTGCCGATGTGATGGGGTGTCCCATAGGCACAGTGCGAAGCCGGATTTTCCGGGCTCGTGAAGCCATAGACTTACAGCTTAAACCTTTGCTAAGCTAAGCATGAGTGAATGACAGGAATGACTATGTCGTCAAAACAACAGCATGGGTCCGTTGCCGAACAGGCGGACCAGGCCCATTCGACTGAGCCGACCGTTCAATCGTCACAGGAATGGGTGTCTGCTGCCGCAGACGGAGAAGCGATTTCGGAGCAGCAGCTGCATCAGCTGTGCGACAACGCTTCCTTGCAACAGCATTACGAACGTTATCACTTGATTGGTGCTGCGCTTCGTAACGAATTGGCCCCCAAGCTGCCAGCGGATTTTAGTGCCAGTTTTGCCGCTCGTTTGCAGCAAGAGCCGGTGCATCAGTTGGTCGTGCATCGCTCATTTTTCCATCGTGTTCAGCAAGGGATGCGCCAAGCTGCCAACAGCGACTGGTTGAAGCCGACGGCTCAGACCGCCATTGCTGCCAGTGTTGCCTTAATGGCGGTGCTGGGTGTGCAGTACGTACAGCAGCCCTATGAGCAAGAGTTGATGTCGCCGCTGCCTGTGTTGCATACTCAGCCAGTTTCCGGCTTTGCTACCCCGGTAAGTTTGAGTCAGACTACGGTGGATGACCGTCTGGAGCAGCATGCGCACCAAGCTATGCTGGAGCAACAACGCCGCTTGCAGGATTTACTGAATGCTCACCATCAACAGGTGCGGGTGTTGGAGCAGTCTGCATTGTTGAACGAGCAAGCGCCGGTGGTGACCGAGCCGGAGCCTGACGGAAATTACTAATGCGATGGTCCTTGCTGCTGCTGCTGGTCAGCAGCCTGTTGTTTCCCCCGCTGCTGTTGGCAGATACCAAAGGCTGGCAGCTGTTTCAGCAAAGTCAGGATGCTGTTCGTTACCATAACTTTGATGTGTCCTATGTGGTTTTTAAAGGCGAGCAGGTCACCAGTTTTCGCTGGTTGCACGGCGTGCATCAAGAACAACAACTGGAACAGCTGGTGCCGATGGATGTCGATGGCATCGATATCTTACGTAAAGGCAAGGTGGTTTATTACCTGACCCCGGAACGGCCCGTTTTAATAACGCTCAGCTCCTATATCAAAGAATTGCCTTCTTTACTTTATCAGCCTTTGGCTGACTTAAAGCAGTTGTACGATCCCGTTTCCGGCAGTGTCAGCCAGATGGGAGGCCGTTCTGCGCAGTTGCTTAGGTTAACCGCTTTTCATCCGGGCCGGTTAAGCTACTGGCTATGGCTGGATGTTGAGACGGGTTTTCCACTAAGGATTGATACGGTGGCTGAGGGGCACCAGTTGCTGGAGCGTTGGCAAGTCACGCACATGCTGCTGTCTCCGCAGCTACCGGAAGCGCTCAAGGCGTTGTTGGATTTACCTTTGCCTCAACCCGACAAGCAGCTTTTGCAACCCGTAGCAACACCGCCTCAGGCCTCGAACATTGAGCTGGCCTGGCTGCCTTCGGGCTTTAAGCAGGTCGAAGACCCATTGGTGGTGCCGTCGCTTGGCGTGCCGTTGTTGCATTATTGGCTGCTCAGCGACGGTTTGCATCAGGTGTCGGTTTTTGTGCAAAAGCCCAACCGTCAGCCAGCCCAGGCCTACCGCGATGGTGCCACTACCATTTATGTGCATTCAACCGAACAGTTTGATGTCACTGTAATCGGGCCTGTCACCCTGGAGATTGCGCGGCAAATTGCCGCAGCTGTGCGTTATGATTGAGCAAATTGCCACCGTGCGAAAGCTTGAGCCGGGGGGAGTCTGGTTGGAGACCACCCCGGTGACCACCTGCCATTCCTGCCACGCCAGTGAGCAATGCGGCACCGGGGTGGTGGCGAAAACCTTTACGCCCAGACGTTCTCAGTTCTTTTTAGTGACCACCACGGCTTTGTTGCCCGGACAAAAAGTACGCATCGCCACCACGGAGCAGCAGCTGTTGCTGGCCGCTTTTTCATTGTATCTGATGCCGCTGCTGTTGATGATGGGCGGGGTGCTGCTGGGATCCTGGTTGCTGCCTGCTGTGGCGGAGTGGGTCTGGATAGGGCTGGCCTTGCTGTTGCTTTGGGGCGGCTATCGGCTGGCAGGGCATTTTGCCCATCGGTTGGAGCGCGATGCGGTCCGGTTGCTCGAAGTCTTGCCTGAGCTGGGGCTTTGTCAGCAGCCCGCGACCAGTTCAGCGAAGATCACTTAGCCAGCAGATCACATAGCCAGCCGTCACAGGATCGAGTACAATTCGCCGATATCCCAATCATGCCATCTGCCACCAGGCTGCGGTTTGAACGCATCGCAGCAGAGCCAGAATGCAACGCTTTAACAACTTGAGACATTATGCCTAAACTCAACCATATTCGTAACTTCTCGATCATTGCCCACATTGACCACGGCAAATCCACTTTGTCGGATCGTTTGATTCAGCATTGCGGTGGCCTGTCCGATCGTGAAATGCAGCAACAGGTACTTGATTCGATGGATCTGGAGCGCGAACGTGGCATCACCATCAAAGCGCAAAGTGTGACCTTGCACTACAAAGCGCGCGATGGAGAAACCTATCAGCTCAACTTTATTGATACACCGGGCCATGTCGACTTCAGCTACGAAGTCAGCCGCTCTTTAGCGGCCTGTGAAGGGGCCTTGCTGGTGGTGGATGCAGGCCAGGGCGTTGAAGCCCAGACCGTGGCCAATTGCTATACTGCCATTGAAATGGACCTGGAAGTTTTACCCATCCTCAACAAAATTGACTTGCCACAGGCCGATCCTGAGCGGGTCAGTGCCGAGGTTGAAGACATTATTGGCATTGAAGCCATGGATGCGGTGCGTTGCTCTGCCAAAACCGGGCTGGGCATCGAAGAGGTGCTGGAGGCCATCGTGCAAAAGATCCCGGCACCGGAAGGCGAGCCCGAAGCTCCAACTCAGGCGCTGATCATCGATTCCTGGTTTGATCCTTACCAGGGCGTCGTCTCTTTGGTGCGGGTGAAGCATGGCCAGATTGCCAAAAAAGACAAAATCAAAGTGATGTCGACCGGTCAGGTTTATGAAGTCGATAAAATTGGTATCTTCAGCCCGAAGGCCACCGAGACACAGCTGCTGAAAACCGGCGAAGTAGGTTTTGTCATTGCCGGCATCAAAGAAATCAAAGGCGCGCCGGTCGGGGATACCCTGACACTGGCCAAACAAGCCGCCAGCGCGCCCTTGCCCGGCTTTAAGCGGGTTAAGCCCCAAGTTTATGCCGGTGTCTTCCCCATCTCATCCGACGATTACGAAGACTTCCGCGATGCCTTGGCCAAGCTCAGCCTGAACGACTCCTCTTTGTTTTACGAGCCGGAAAGCTCGGGCGCTTTGGGCTTTGGTTTCCGTATTGGCTTCCTTGGCATGCTGCACATGGAGATTATCCAGGAGCGGCTGGAGCGGGAATACGATCTGGATTTGATTACCACAGCGCCGACCGTTATCTACGAAGTGGAAACCAAGTCGGGCGATGTGGTGATGGTGGACAACCCCAGCAGCTTGCCGGCGGTCAATGACATTGCCCAGATCCGTGAGCCCATCGTGGAAGCCCACATTCTGGTACCGCAAGAGTATCTTGGTAACGTCATTACCCTGTGTGTCGAGAAGCGGGGTACTCAAATCAACATGACCTACCATGGTCGTCAGGTGGCTGTGGTCTATGAGCTGCCGATGGCGGAAGTGGTGATGGATTTCTTCGACCGTTTAAAATCCACCAGCCGTGGTTATGCCTCGCTGGATTACAGCTTCAAGCACTTCCAGGAGTCGGATATGGTCCGGGTGGATGTGCTGATTAACGGTGAGCGGGTGGATGCATTGGCAATGATTTGCCACCGTGACTTTGCGCAGAATCGTGGCCGCTCACTGGCGGATAAACTCAAAGAGCTGATCCCGCGCCAGATGTTTGATATTGCCATTCAGGCGGCGATTGGCAACCACATTATTGCCCGCACCACGGTGAAGCAATTGCGGAAAAACGTGATTGCCAAGTGCTATGGCGGCGACGTCAGTCGGAAGAAAAAATTGCTGCAAAAGCAAAAAGAAGGCAAGAAACGGATGAAGCAGGTTGGCAACGTGGAAGTGCCGCAGGAAGCCTTCCTTGCTGTGCTGCGAATGGACAAATAACAGGATTTTTTTATGGCAGGATACTTTGCAATTTTTTTGGTGCTGCTGACGCTGGCGAGTGGTTTAATCTGGCTGCTGGATGCCCGGTTGTTTGCACCCAAACGCCGTCAGCAGGTGGAAACCGCTCTGGCTGCCGCCGGTGGCAAGTTGCCGCAGGAAACCCTTGACCGTCTGGCTCAAGAGCCCTGGCTGGCAGAAACTGCCCGCTCTATCTTCCCGATTATTGCGGCAATTACCATTTTGCGTTCTTTTTTGTTTGAGCCCTTCCAAATTCCATCGGGCTCGATGATGCCTACCTTGCTGGTGGGCGATTTTATTTTGGTGCAAAAGTTTGCCTACGATGTGAAAGATCCTGTCTTTCGCCGTACCTTGTACCGCAACAATCAGCCGCAACATGGTGATATTGCCGTCTTTAAATACCCGGAAAACCCGCGACTGGATTACATCAAGCGCATTATTGGTTTGCCGGGCGATCGGGTGATTTACCGTGACAAGCAGTTCTATATTCAGCGTGCTTGTACCGAAGCGCATCAGGGCAATTGCCCGGGGCTGGAGCAAGTGCGCTATACCTTTGCAGCCGATGGTGAGTTTACTCAGCAAGGCTTGCCGCAGCGCCGTTACCACGAAACCCTGGGTGAGGCCAGTTACGATATTTTGCTGACACCGGCCTTGCCTGAACAAAAGCGTGATTACTACCGACAATCCGGCACGGCCATCGATGAGTGGCTGGTGCCGAAAGGGCACTACTTTGCAGTCGGTGACAACAGGGACAACAGCCGTGACAGCCGTTTCTTTGGCTTTGTGCATGAAGACCTGATGGTGGGCAAGGCGGTCTTTATCTGGATGAGCTTCGAGTTCAGTGACAATCCCGATCGCGTATTACCTCGCTGGATCCCGGTAGGTATCCGTTTTGAACGTTTGGGGCGTATCCGCTAAATGACGAAAGAACAACATCCACTAAGTCGTTTGATGCCGTTGTTAGGCCACCAGTTTGAGCACATCGGCCTGCTGCAGCAGGCCCTGACACACCGCAGTTGCAAAGGGCGCCATAATGAGCGGCTGGAATTTCTGGGGGATGCCATTTTAAGCATGGTGATTGCTGAGGCGCTGTATCAGCACTTTCCCAATGCCAAAGAAGGGGAGCTGACCCGGATGCGTGCCAGTCTGGTGAAAGGCGTGACACTGGCTGAAATTGCTGGCGAGCTCTGCATTGCCGATTACCTGCGATTGGGGCCGGGTGAAATGAAAAGTGGCGGCCATCGCCGTGAATCCATTCTTGCCGATGCCTTTGAGGCTATTTTAGGGGCCATCTACTTGGATGCTGGCCTCGAGGTGTGCAAAGAGCGGATTTTATTCTGGTTTGCCAGCCGCTTGCAGCACATTACGCCACAGCAACAAAAAGATTCCAAAACCCGGCTGCAAGAGTATTTGCAGGGGCGGCGTTTGGCCTTGCCGGTGTACCAGGTTGAGCAAACCCAAGGTGAGGCGCACAATCAGCAGTTTACCGTGAGCTGCTCCATCGAAGGTCGGGCGCCGGTGTTGGCAACCGGCACTTCACGTCGCAAAGCCGAACAGGATGCAGCGCACACCATGTTGGAGCAGATCCAAGATGAACACTGAAACCCCAGTGCCGCAAACCCGTGCTGGTTTGGTGGCGATCGTTGGCCGGCCCAATGTCGGCAAGTCAACCTTGCTCAATCAGTTGATTGGTCAAAAGGTCAGTATTACCTCGCGTAAACCGCAAACCACCCGTCACCGTATTCTGGGGATTGATACCCGGGAGCAGGTGCAAACCGTCTATGTGGATACACCCGGTCTGCACATTGAAGAAAAGCGTGCCATCAACCGTTTAATGAACCGCGCTGCAGCCAGCTCAATTTTGGATGTGGAGTTGGTGCTCTTTGTGGTGGAAGGCACCCGCTGGACCGAAGACGATCAAATGGTGCTTAGCCGGTTAAAGGCTGCCGCCAAGCCGGTGGTGCTGGTGGTCAACAAAACCGATCAGGTGGCCGACAAAGAAAAGCTGATGCAGCAACTGCAATGGCTGCATCAACAACTGGACTGTTTGGCTGTTGTGCCGGTGTCGGCAAAAAGCGGTAAAAATGTCCCGGAATTGCGCGAATTGGTGCAGCAGCAATTGCCGCCTTGTGAGTTCTTTTTCCCAGAGGATTACGTCACCGATCGGTCGATGCGTTTTATGGCCGCGGAAATTGTCCGGGAAAAACTGATGCGCTTTTTAGGCGATGAGCTGCCGTATTCAGTCACAGTGGAAATTGAACGTTTCAAGTGGGAAGACAAGCTGTACCATATTGCGGCCTTGGTGCTGGTTGAGCGTGACAGCCAAAAACGCATGGTGATTGGCAACAAAGGTGAGCGGGTGAAAACCATTGCCACCGAAGCACGCAAAGATTTGGAGCGCCTGCTGGAGCAGAAAGTTTTTTTACAGGTTTGGGTGAAAGTGAAATCCGGCTGGGCCGACGATGAGCGCGCTTTGCGCAGTCTGGGGTATGGCGAAAACTAGCCTGGCACTGCCCTGGCACTCGGCGTTCATTCTGCATCGCCGACCTCTGGCCGAGCACAAGGTGATCCTGCAATTGCTGCTGCCTGAATTGGGTCGATTATCGGCGGTGGTCCGGCCGCGCAGTGGCAAGCTACGTCAGCCGCTGCAGCCTTTTCAGCTATTGAGTGTCCAGCTGAGCGGTCGGGCGGATCTCAAAAGCATTGTCAAGCTGGAAGAGCAGGCCCCCGGCCTTGCCTTGCATGGCCAGGCGTTGTTCAGCGCCTTGTATTTAAATGAGCTGTTGTGCCGGCTTTGGCCAGACAACCTGGCCAGTGATGATCTGTTTCCACTTTACCAGCATAGCTTGCTGCAGCTGGCTCAGGTTGATCCTGTATTGCCGCGTATTGAGCCGGTGTTGCGGCAATTCGAGTTTGCCTTGTTGGCTGAACTTGGGATGCCAGTGGATTGGCAGTGCGATGCTGATGGCCAGCCGTTGCAGCCGGAATGCTACTATCAATGGCGGGCTGAACAAGGCTGGTGTGCTGCCGAACGCGGCTGGCTGGGTGAGTTGATACTGCAGCTTGGCCTGGGGTGCTGGGAGCAAGCCGGGTGCCGGCAAGCGGCGAAACAACTTAGCCGGCAATTGCTGCGGCCACTGCTTGGCGATAAGCCGTTGCAAAGTAAAGCTTTATTTCAAACGAAGCAGCCGAACAACCCAGGCGGGATTGCCTCGGCTGACAAACCCTGAAGGAGCCTCTGATGTCGTCAATTTATCTGGGTGTGAATATCGATCATGTGGCGACCTTGCGCCAGGCGCGCGGTACCAACTACCCGGAGCCGGTGCATGCGGCCCTGGTGGCCGAGCAAGCCGGCGCCGATGGCATTACCGTGCATTTGCGTGAGGACCGGCGCCACATCGTGGATCGCGATGTTTATTTGCTGCAGCAAACCATCAGCACCCGGCTCAACTTTGAGATGGCGGTGACCGAAGAAATGCTCGCCATCGCGCTTGAAGTTCAGCCGCACTTCTGTTGTCTGGTCCCGGAAAAGCGCGAGGAGCTAACCACGGAAGGCGGGCTGGATGTCGCCGGCCAACTGGAGAAGGTGCAGTCGGCCTGCGCACGCCTTGCTGAACAAGGCATTCTGGTGTCCTTGTTTATTGATCCGGATCCGGTGCAAATTGATGCGGTGCTGGCTGCAGGAGCCCCTTACATTGAATTGCATACCGGCCGTTACGCCGAAAGCGACGGAGAAGCGCAGCAACAAGAGCTGGCACGCATTCAAGACGCCGCTCGCTACGCCAGCAGCAAAGGGCTGGTGGTGAATGCCGGCCATGGCTTGCATTACCACAATGTGCAGCCCATTGCCGCGATACCGGAAATCTACGAGCTGAACATTGGCCATGCCATCGTCGCGCGCGCTATTTTTAGTGGCTTGCATGCGGCTGTAGCCGATATGAAACAGCTGATGCTGGACGCGCGTCGCTAATGGCCATCGCCGGTTTGGGCACCGACATCGTGCAGCTCAGCCGCATTGAGCGCAGCCTGACACGAAGCCCGAAGCTGGCAGAGCGGGTGTTGACGCCGACTGAGCTGAGTGACTTTATCGGCCATGCCGAGCCGGCCCGCTTTTTGGCCAAACGCTTTGCTGCCAAAGAAGCGGCAGCCAAAGCGCTGGGTACCGGCATCGGTCGCGGTGTGTCCTGGCAGCAGTTTCAGATTGATCACGATGCGCTTGGTGCACCCTTGCTTCGCTGCAACGGCTACAGCCTGGAGTTGCTGCAACAGCGGGGTATCCAGCACTGCTGGCTCAGCATCAGCGATGAGCAGGATTACGCCTGCGCCACGGTCATTCTGGAGCGTTAAGACGACTGTACTGCAGCTGGCGGGGTGCTGACCAGTTGCTGCCACTCTGCGCCTGACAAATCCTGCAACAAGCCCTCCACCACATCGGTCAGCTCCAGCATCTCAGGCTCCAACTGCGACAATGGCTGGCCGCGCTTCAGCTGAGTTTCCAGTTGCTCGGTCAATTGCTTGAGTTGGGGCACGCCGCTGTAACAGGTCGCACCGTGCAGCTTATGCACATGGTGCAGCAACTGCTCGGCATCGCTGGCTTGCCAGCTTTGTTGGATGTGCTGAAACGACTCGGGTAAGGAGCTGCACAACATTTGCAGCATTTCCAGCGCCAGTTCGGCTTTGCCGCCGGCGCGTTGCAAGGATAAAGACCAGTCAATGTAGTGGCTGTGCGGGATAACCAGCTCTTGCCGGGCGTTGCTGCTGCCTGCTGCCAGCACCTTGGTTTGGGGTACATGCTCCTGCAAAGTCAGCTGCAGCATATGCTCATCCAGCGGCTTGCTGAGAAAATCGGCAAACCCAAGCCCCAGCAAGCGTTCCCGCTCGCCGGCGATGGCGTGGGCGGTCACGGCAATAATGGGGGTTTGCTCATTGAGCGAGCTTTGCTGGATTTTCTGACAGGCTTCAACGCCATCCATCACCGGCATATTGATGTCCATAAAAATAATGTCGTACAGATGCAAGGTGGCTTTTTGCCAGGCTTCAGCGCCATGAACGGCGGTATCGACATGCAGTACCAATTCAGCCAGCAGGGTGTGGATGAGCTTGAGGTTGGCTTCATTATCATCCACCACCAGCACTTTTAAGTTGGCTTTGGTGGGTTGTAAGGCGATAGCCGGCTGCTGCTCATGGTGTGCGTAGGGTTGGGCCAGTACCATGGCCAGTTTGCGGTGATGCACGGGCTTGGATAGGCAGGCATCGGCGCCGGACAGTTGAATGGCTTCGCGTAAGTGCGGCGACAAGGTATTGACCAGCAGCACACAGTGATCGGCTTGCGCCCGGACGCGCTGGGCCAGCTCCTGAATTTGCTGCAACTGATGCAAAGAGAGGGTTCGACCCAGCAGCGCCAGATCATAATGTTGCTGGTGAGCCAGAGCTTGACGCAATTGAGCCTGGGTTGCACACAGGGTGACATCAAGCCCCCAACTGAGCAGCAAATTGCTGCAAGCTTCGCGGGAGTATTGCTGAGGCTCAAAATAGAGCAAGCGCTTGCCATCCAACAGCTCCAATGGCAAAGGCTCTGCCACTGTGGTGGGGTGACGCTTGCATTCCAGGGTAAACCAGAAGGTCGCCCCTTTACCCGGCTGGCTCTCGACCCCAATATGGCCCGCCATCGCAAGCACCAGCTTTTGTGAAATCATCAAACCAAGTCCGGCCCCACTGCCTTTGCCGCTGCTGGTTTTTTGCTGGTTGCTGCCACGCAACACTTGTTGTTGTTGCTCTTCGGTCAGACCGATGCCGGTATCTTGCACCGAAATATGTAGGCCAAGCTGCTGTTCGGATAAAATACTGGCCCGTACCCGGATCACCACGCTGCCACGTTCGGTAAACTTGATGGCATTGCCGGCGATGTTCACCAGTACCTGGGTCAGGCGGGTGGCATCCAGCACCAGATCATCCGGGCAGCTGGGGTCGACGATCAGCGCCAGCTCCAGTTGCTTTTCAAAGGCTTGAGCTGCCAGCAGTTCGGTCGCGTCATCCAGCAGTTCGCGCAAGGACACCGGTTGTGGGTTCAGCGGCATCCGGCCTTCCTCCAGTCGGGCAAAGTCCAGCACATCATTGACCAGCACCAGCAGGCTATTGGCAGACTTTTGGATGGTTTGCAGGTAGTCGAACTGGCTGGCGCTAAGCTGCGTTTTTAGCAGCTGGCGGGTAAAGCCAAGCACGCCATTTAAAGGCGTTCGCAATTCATGACTCATTTTGGCCAGAAACTCAGTTTTCTGGCGGTTTTCTTCCAGGGCTTTGCGGCGGCTGAGTTCCAGCTCAATACTCTGTACCTCCAGTTGCTCCATGCTTTGCTGCAAGTCGGCGGTCGCCTGTTCGACTTGTTGCTGCATGTCTTCCTGCAGCTCCTGACAACAGCGCAGCAGACCATCAATGCCGGTAGAGAGTTGCTCCAGCTCGTTTCGGCTGGGTTCACCTGAGGTTGGTAGCCGCATCGGCGCCTGCTGCAGGCGTTGCAGCAACTGTTCTATTGGCAGACTGATCCGACGGCTGGTGAGCCAGCCTAACAAGGTGCTTAGGAGCAAAGCCGCAAAAACTGCCAGCAGCGAAGCCAGCAAGGAGGCATTGCGCGCCAACCGTAAGTTATCCCGCTGCAGTTGGACCGCCAGGTAACCCAGCAACTGTGGCTGGCTGCTGTAGCCTGTTTCTTGCCAAATGGGGCTGCGGATAATCAGCCACTGATCCAAGGGCTCCAGTTCGGTGAACTGCATGGCTGGTTGGGTGGAACTGCGGCTTAAACCTTGTATTTGCGGGTGGTAATTGCTGGTGAACAGCAGTTGGTGCTGAGGATCGAAGATGGCCAGACTTTTGACCAGCGGTGAGTTCTTGCGGTGACTGACATCCAGCAGTTGTCGCAGCAAGGCATCGTTGCCTTGTGCCAGTGCATCGCTGCTGGCCAGCGCTAAGGGTTCGGCAATGTTGCTGGCTTGTTGTTCCAGAAAGTGTTGCACGTCCTGGGTGCGTACCTGGGTAAAATAACTGCCCAGCAACAAGCTGATCAGCACCGTAGGTGCGACGATCATCAACAAAATTCGATGATGCAGTGCAAGAGTCGTCATGGTGAGGGCAGCTTGCTACAATAGGGTTCGATACAACTATCATGACATAAGCGTCAGCAAATGCCTATAAGGGGCTTCCGTTATGGCCATTATCTACCAGGCTGCCAAAAAAAAAGCACCAAATAAAAGTCTGTCGTTGCACATTGAAAGCCTGGATCATTTGGGTCAGGGGCTGGCCCGGCATCAGGGGCAGGCTGTCTTTGTACCCGGCGCCTTACCCGGTGAGCGGGTGCAGGTAAAAGTGACCCGTCAAAAGAAAGGCTTTAGCCTGGCCGAACTGCAGCAAGTACTGCAGCCGGCTGAGGCGCGCCAGTCGCCACCTTGCCCGCACTTTCAGCAGTGCGGTGGTTGCCAGTTGCAGCATGCCCGTCCTGAGGCGCAGCTGGCTTGGAAGCAGGCTGCGATTGACAACTTACTCTGTCATCAGCTAGGGCTTGCTGTCTTGCCCTGGCAAACGCCCATTCAGGGTGCTGCTCTGGGCTATCGTCGCAAAGCCCGGCTCGGTGTCTGGTACCAGCAGAGTAAAAAAGTGTTTCAGCTTGGTTTTCGCCAGCAAGGTGATTTTCGCATTCAACCACTGACCGAGTGCCAGGTACTGAGCCCGGTGTTGCAGCCGGTGTTCTCGGTGTTGCTGCCGGTGCTCAAGCAATTGCAGCAAGGGCGCAGCATTACCCATTTGGATCTGATTGATGCCGATGGTGAGGCCACTGTGGTAGTACGCCACACCGAAGCCTTGCCGGCCAATGATATTGCGATGCTCTGTGCCAGTTGGCCGGAAGCGCGTTGGTTGGGGGAAGCTGAGCCGGGTGTCTTTCAAGCCTGGCAAGGGGAGGAGAAGCCACTTTGCTACCCTTTGACCAGCCAGCAGTTGCAACTGGCTTTTGAGCCCGATGATTTTATTCAGGTCAATGCCAGCGTCAACCAACAAATGATTGAGACAGCACTTGACTGGCTGGCCATAGCGCCGCAGGATCGGGTGCTGGATTTGTACTGCGGCATTGGCAACTTTAGTTTGCCGCTGGCACAGCAGGCGGCGCAAGTGATAGGCGTGGAAGGGTTGGAAACCATGGTGCAACGGGCGGCAACCAATGCCGTCCACAATGGTCTTAGCAATGTGACTTTTGTTCGGGCCGATTTGCATCTGCCCTGGCCGGACAGCGACTGGCGCCGTCAGCCGTACGATAAAATTTTACTGGACCCGGCCCGGGCCGGCGCCAGTGGCAGCATTGAGCAGTTAGGAAGCCTGGGAGCCAGCAAGGTGCTCTATGTTTCCTGCAACCCGGAGAGCCTGGCACGGGATGCCGGTCACTTGCTGCGGCAGGGCTACCGTTTGAGTAAACTGGCTGCTGTAGAGATGTTTCCACAAACCCGCCATTTAGAACTGATGGCACTGTTTGAGCTGCTTTGAACAATTGGGTTTTAGCACTAGGTTTGGCAGCTCTGATGACTGGGTACGCTACCCAGTCGTCAGAGCTTGACTGATATCCGCATGAAACGACAAGGGGAAAACCATGGTCACCGTTCGCCATGTGCACCGGACCGACAGCACTGAACTGCTAAGCCGTTTAACGGCCCTGAAGCTATCGGAGCAGAAAATCGATGCACTGTTAACGGCTGAATCCTGGCTGCTGCAGCACGAGGTAACGCCAGACGAGCCCAAGCTGCGCGATGGCTGGGAGATGGTCGAGATCCTGTCCGAGTTACGAATGGACAAAGATGCGCTGCTGGCGGCTTTGCTGTTTCCGCTGTTTGATGCCGGTGTCCTTGCAGCCGAAAGCATTGAAGACAGCTTCCCCAAAGCCGTGCTGCCGATGTTGCTGGCAGTCAAACAGATGGAAGCCATTCGCAGCATCCCACTCGGTGCCAATCAGACGCTGCAGCCTCAGCAAGCCGATAACTTGCGCCGCATGTTGCTGGCGATGGTGGAAGATGTCCGGGCTGTGGTGATCAAACTGGCCAGCCAGATTTGCGAACTGCGCAATGTCAAAAATGCCGATGAAGAAACCCGGGTGCTGGCGGCCAAGGAAACCAATGCCATTTTCGCTCCTTTGGCCAACCGGCTGGGTATTGGCCAAATTAAGTGGGAATTGGAAGATTTAGCTTTTCGCTACCTGCATCCGCAGCTGTACAAGCAAATTGCCAGCTTGTTGGAAGAAAAAAGGCTCGACCGCGAACAGTTTATGCAGGACTTTGTCGCTCAGGTTGAGCGCAAAATGGCAGAGGCTGGTGTGAATGCGGAGGTCTATGGCCGGCCGAAGCATATTTTCAGCATCTGGAAAAAAATGCAAAAAAAGCAGCTGGCCTTTGACCAGCTGTACGACATCCGCGCTGTGCGCATTGTCACCGAGAAAGTACAGGACTGTTACGCCGCCCTTGGCCTGGTGCATACCTCCTGGCGGCATTTGCCGACCGAGTTCGACGATTACATCGCCACCCCGAAACAAAACGGCTATCAATCCATTCATACCGTGGTGATAGGCCCGCAAGGCAGGGCTGTGGAAATTCAGATCCGCACCCGTCAGATGCACGAAGATGCTGAGCTGGGGGTGGCGGCACACTGGAAATACAAAGAAGGCGCCCAGCACGGTCGCGAAGGCTACGATGAGAAAATCGGTTGGCTGCGCAAGCTGTTGCAATGGCAGGAAGAAGTGGTCGACAGCGCCGATTTGGCCGAAGAGCTGCGCAATCAGGTCACTGAAGACCGGGTCTATGTCTTTACCCCGAAAGGCGATATTGTCGATTTGCCATTGGGTTCAACGCCACTGGATTTTGCCTACTATGTGCATTCCAGCGTTGGGCATCGTTGCATCGGTGCCAAAGTCTCCGGCCGTATTGTGCCTTTTACCTACCAGTTAAAAACCGGCGATCAGGTCGAAATACTGACCGGACGGGAGCAAAACCCCAGCCGCGACTGGCTCAACCCGCATTTAGGTTATCTGAAATCGAGCCGGGCGCGCTCCAAGGTGCAGTATTGGTTTCGTCAGCAAGACAAAGATAAAAATCTGGCCGCCGGCCGCGATTTGCTCGATAGTGAGCTGGCCAAGCTGAACCTGCCGATGGAGCATCCGGCCAAAGTGTTGCAGCGCTTTAATGTCAACAGCATGGATGAACTGCTGGTAGGGATCGGCGGCGGTGACATCAAGCTGACGCAGGTGGTGCATTACCTGCAGAGCCAGCAGCC
>JAFIFR010000017.1 GCA_020831935.1 Alkalimonas sp. | reverse complement strand
AAGGACAAAAACTCCGTTTGCGGGAAAGTTTTCCAATTTTAGAAGCCATCAGTCAACTGGATCTGGCCCCGGGCCGCATCGACATTGGTAAACTGGCTTATGCCTACCAGTACAAGAATTCCTCCAACGGCGCCAGTCTGCAGGATTATCTGAAGCGTGAGCTGGCCGATCTGCTGGACAACCCGGACAGTGTCGAGCCGACCGATGTGGTGCTGTATGGTTTTGGTCGTATTGGCCGTCTGCTGGCTCGCTTGATGCTGGAGCGCAATGGCCCAAGCAGCAAGCTGCGTCTGCGTGCCATCGTGGTGCGGGGCGGCAAAGAAGGGGACCTGGAAAAGCGTGCCAGCTTGCTGCGTCGTGACTCCATCCATGGCCTGTTCAATGGCAGCATTACGGTGGATCACGAGAACCAAGGCATTAAAGCCAATGGTACCTTTATCAAAGTGATCTACGCCAATTCTCCGGCCGATGTCGACTATACTCAGTACGGCATCAACAATGCATTGGTGGTGGACAACACCGGTGTCTGGAAAGACGACAAAGCCCTGGCAATTCACTTTGAATCCAAAGGCACGGCCCGGGTGCTGCTGACCGCACCGGCCAAAGGCGAAGTGCCGAATGTGGTGTATGGCGTTAACCAGCACATGATCCTGCCGGAAAACAAAATTGTTTCTGCGGCCAGCTGCACCACCAACGCCATTACTCCGGTATTAAAAGCCTTGAATGACCAGTACGGCATTCGCAATGGCCACGTCGAAACCGTGCATTCGTACACCAACGATCAAAACCTGATCGACAACTTCCACAAGGCTGAGCGTCGTGGTCGCGCTGCGCCGCTGAACATGGTGATCACCTCAACCGGTGCGGCCAGTGCTGTTGCCAAAGCCTTGCCAGAGTTAAAAGGCAAGCTGACCGGCAATGCCATTCGGGTGCCTACACCGAACGTGTCGATGGCCATTTTGTCGCTGAACCTGGATAAAGCCACCAGCAAAGAGGAGCTAAACGGCTTCTTGCAAGACGCCGCTTTGTTCTCAGAACTGCAGGATCAAATCGATTACACCAGCTCGACTGAGATTGTGTCTTCCGATCTGGTCGGCTCACGCTATGCCGGTGTGGTTGATTCACAGGCCACCATCGTCGATGGCGATCGCTGTGTGTTGTACGTCTGGTACGATAACGAGTTTGGTTACAGCGTGCAGGTGATTCGCGTGATGAATGAAATGGCCGGCATCAAATACCCAACCTTGCCGCTAAGCCGCTAAGCTGCTTAGTCCATAGGCGCACATTGCAATCCCGGTGGCTGATACAGCCACCGGGATTTTCATAGCAGCAACCCTGCGCTGCGCTAGTGCCCGCCTTTCTGGACGGGCACTAACTAGCAACTTGCATTCCGTTTTGCGCCCTGATTGCATGCAAAAAATGAACAGATTCTTTTTTCTGTAATTTGACTGTCATATCAGCCGGTTAGGCTGGATGTGCCCCTATAGCCTCAAAACAGGGTTGAACCTTTGGTCACGATGCCTTATCTATTAATGGCGGACTGAATGCAATTGTCTTGCGTTCAGTGTTGTTTTTAGCAACGATTGAGGAAGACTGCCGTATGAAACGACAAAAACGTGATCGTCTTGAACGTGCTCACGCACAAGGTTACCGGGCCGGAGTCACTGGCCGCTCGAAAGAAATCTGTCCTTATCAAAATCTCGAAGTACGCTCCCAGTGGTTAGGGGGCTGGCGCGAAGCTATGGAAGACCGTGGTACCGGTCTTTATAACAAGGGGATCTAATCCCTCCGACTGAATCCCATTCACAAGCCCCGTTTCGCGGGGCTTGTTGCATGAAAGGGCAGCGAAAGCGTTAAAAGCTGGTGGTGTCGGTAAACAAGCCTACTTTTAAGTCTTTGGCGGTGTAGATTTCACGGCCATCCACACTCACCGAGCCATCGCCAATCCCCATAAAGAGTTTGCGCTTAATTACTCGCTTCATGTTGATGCGGTAAGTGACCTTTTTGGCGGTAGGCAGGATCTGACCGGTAAATTTCACTTCGCCGACACCAAGGGCTCGACCTTTGCCCGGGCCACCGGACCAACCCAGGAAAAAACCAACCAGCTGCCACATGGCATCCAGTCCCAGACAACCAGGCATCACCGGATCGCCCTGAAAGTGACAGGCAAAGAACCACAGTTCAGGAGTGATATCCAGCTCGGCAATAATTTCGCCTTTGCCAAAGTCGCCACCTTCCTCTGAGATGTGCAGAATGCGATCCATCATCAGCATCTGGTCAATAGGCAATTGGCTGTTGCCTGGGCCAAACAACTCACCGCGGCCACAGGCCAGCAATTCTTCTTTTGTAAAGCTATTCTTCATCATGTATCTTGATTCCATCACACAAGGGCTAAACTTTCTGGGGATGGAGCTTAGCGAACACTTGTACGCTAAGCAAGTCCGATTAGTGCAAAAGGTCGCGCCAGAAGTCTGTTTTTCACCACGTTATCAGCTCTGGGGAACACATGAGCCAAGAGAATCGTAGCAACGAAGAGAATAAAGAAGCGCTCAGCAATGCCGAGAAGCAGCGCCGTTACCGTGAGCGCCAGAAACAAGCCGGTAAAAAAGAATTGCGGGGTTATCTGACCCCGGAAGCCTTGCGCTGTTATCAGGACATTCAGCAAAAAACCGACTGGAACGACAGCACCCTGATCAGCAATGCGCTGCGCTTAATGTATGCCGCTCATAAATGTGGTCAGATTGGCCTGTTGAACCGCTGGCTGAACGAGCATGATCGGTAGCCATGGCGTAGGCCTGTACCGTATAATGGGGCTCTTTTAACGACTGCGAGCGGTTATGATTTTATTTGTACGTGATCTGACGGTCATTGATTTTTCTTACCTGTGTCCGCAACGTGGGGTGCTGGGTGAAAGCCTGATTGTCGATGTGGAGCTGGAAGGCGGCTTGGATCAAGCCTCAATGGTGCTGGACTTTGGTCTGGTAAAGAAAATCATCAAAAAAGCCATCGACAGCAGCCTGGATCATGCGCTGGCCATTCCGCTGCAGTCGGCAGCAACCAGGCTTGAGCAGCAGGCTGAGCAGCTGGTGGTGCGCTTTGACAGTGCGCGTGGCACCATCCAGGTGGCCGGTCCAGAGCAAGCTTTTGCACTGCTTGATGCCGAGCAGGTCGACAACAGCGCCATTGAAGACTTTATTTTGCAGCAACTGGCTGGCCTGTTGCCCGACAGTGTGCAGCAAATCCGGCTGACGTTACGGCACGAACAAAGTCAGGGTTTCAGTTACCAGTACAGTCATGGACTGAAAAAGCACGATGGCAATTGCCAGCGGATAGCCCATGGCCACCGCTCCTTGATCCGCATTTACCAGAATGGCATGTTATCGCCACGGTTAAATAAGTATTGGGCCGATCGCTGGCAGGACATTTACTTGCTGACGGCTGAAGATCAGTGCACCGCTGCAGACTTGCAATGGCTTGCGCCAGCTCAGGACGATCTCTGTTCGCGTTATCAATCCAGTCAGGGCCAGTTTGAGCTTTGTCTGCCAGCCAGTCACTGCGAAATCGTGCCTTGCGACACCACGGTAGAGTGTCTGGCCGATTTTATTGCCGGACAATTGCAGCAGATTGACGATTCACATCAGTATCGGGTGGAAGCTTATGAAGGGGTGGGTAAAGGCGCTATCGCTGAGCGCTAGTTTGTGCCTCAGTGGCTGGGTTCAGGCCGGGCTCAGCCCGGAACAGATCCAACTGCAAGGCAGCCTGACCCAGGGCAGCCTAATCCGGGCACAGGTACCGGTTGGCAGCTGGGTTTGGTTTAACCAGCAGGCGTTGGAGGTCAGTCCGACCGGGCAGCTGGTGTTTGGCATTGGCCGTGACGCTGCACTCGAGCACGAACTGCGGGTCGAGTACCAGGGGCAGTCGTTGCGGCTGCCTTTGCAATTTAGTGCCAGGGACTACGATATTCAGCGTATCGAAGGGGTTGAGCAACGCTTTGTCAGTCCACCGCCTGAAGTGCTGGCCCGGATCCGTGCAGACAGCCAAGCCGTTGCAGCGGCACGTCAGCAGCGCTCTGAGCTGACTTATGCCTTTGAACAACCAAAGTGGCCGGCTTACGGCCGCATTACCGGTGTCTATGGTTCCCAGCGCATTTTTAATGGCCAGCCACGCAACCCGCATCTTGGGCTGGATATTGCCGGCCCGGTTGGCAGTCCGGTCTATGCGCCTTTAAGTGGTGTAGTGACTCTGGCCAGCGATCTCTATTACTCGGGTCTGACGCTGATCATTGATCACGGCTATGGGGTCAGCAGTACCTTGATGCATCTGGATGCCTTTCGGGTCGAGGTTGGTGACAGAGTTGAGCAGGGGCAGCGGGTCGCCGATATGGGCGCCACCGGCCGGGTCACAGGCCCGCATCTGGACTGGCGCATCAACTGGTTTCAGGAGCGGCTGGACCCGGCTTTACTGATGCCCGAGCCCGCGCCGCCATTGCAGGATCCAAATCGTTAAGCTTCAGGGGCCTTAAGGCTGCGAGCAGCCTTGGCCCACCACTGTGCCAGCGTCCGTGCATCCGCCACGGCAAGCTGGGCCACGGTGGCCGGTGGCTCGGTCAGCACCATGCTGCACGACAACAGCCGATCGCGTCGGAAGAAGTGCACTTCAACAGGCTGTTGTTTCGGTAAGCGTTTCAGCAGCTCCGCCTGGCTGCCTTGGTTCAGCCGGAAGCCATTCAGCGCCAACACCTCATCGCCAACCATCAAGCCTGCCTGATGCGCCGGACCAGCATGGTAGACAGCAGTCAGCTTTAGGCCGTATTCATTGCCCTGGGATAGGGCACCCAACCAGGCACTTTGCTCCGGGGCTGTTGCGTCAACTTCTTTCGCTGGTCCTGATAAATCATCTTGCCCTTGCGGCTGACGAAAGCTGAGCGAGAGCCCAAGGGCTGGCAGCAGCTCAACCAGCGGTAAAATTTCCGGCTGCTGCACCCAGGTCGTCAATCTGGCGGCCAGTTCAGGCAGTTGCCAATTTTGTAAGATGGCTTGAATGGCGCCATCCGGGGTGCCACCATCAAGGTGCTGCGCCCACAGTTGGCGCATCAACTCAGGCAGGCTGCGCTGGTGTTGGCTCAAAGCCGCATCCAGGCAAAGGGCAACCAGAGCGCCTTTGGCATAGTAGCTGGCCACCGCGTTGACGGCATTTTCATCTTGCTTGTAGAACTTGGTCCAGGCATCAAAGCTGCTGTCTTCTAACGATTGCACAGCATTGCTTGGGTTACGCGTGACCCTGCTGATGGTTTTTTCCAGTGCGTGCAGGTAATCCGCTTCGCTTTGCAGACCGCTGCTGTAGAGTGCCAAATCATCCAGGTAGGAGGTAAAGCCCTCATAAATCCAGAGCTGGCGGCTGTATTGCTCCTGAGCCAATTGGTAAGGGTGAAATTCGGCAGGCTTTAACCGCTTGACCCACCAGGTGTGCAGGTACTCATGACTGCAGAGGCTGAGCAAGGTCTGATAGCCGTCGCTGATCGCTGGCTGGTTTTGAGCAGGAAGGTCAAAGCGACTGCACAGCAGCAGCGTCGAGTCGCGATGCTCCAGTCCGCCAAAGCCGTTGTCGGTGACCCAGGTCAGGAACCAATAAGCCGACAAATCGTTGGGCAGGGCACCGAAAAGATCTTTTTGCTGCTGGCAAATCCGGGCCAGATCGGTGCTAAAGCGGGCCATGTCAAAACAGTTTCGGCCGCTGACCACCAGGTGGTGCGGCACACCATCAATGTCAAAGTGGCTGAGTTCAAAATGTCCGGCCAACAAGGGGCTGTCGATCAGCTGTTGGTAGTCATCCGCCAGGTAGCGGCCAAAGCCAAGCTCTGTGGTCCCAGCCATGGTCGGCAAGGCCGTAGCCAACCGCCAGTCTTTGGCGCAGGCCTCGGAGGGCTTTCGTACCTCCAGTTGATGCGGCTCGGACTCAAAGCCTGCCACTGCCAGACAGAGGCAGGCCGGGTTTAGAATGGCAATTTCATCGTCCAGATAGGCCGCCCGCACCGAGCGATCAAAGGCGTAAATCTGATAACGTACCCGTACCGGTTCACCACGGTGCGCAATCTGCCAGCTTTGCTTGTCGGTTTTTACCGGGCTCAGTGCACCCTGCGCATCACTAGCGCTCAGCCAGACAATGTTGCGGGCAAAATCACGGATCATGTAACTGCCGGGGATCCAGGCGGGCAATTGCACCTGCAAGAGGGCATCCTGACGAGGCTGCACCTTCAGCTCAACCTCAATCAGGTGAGCGGCAATATCGACAAAGCGAAGCTGGTATTGAATCAAGGCCTTCATATATACTGGATTCTCCTACAGACTCTGTTTGACGATTGTAACACGACAAGGATCTCTCATGGCGGAAGAAACCATTTTCAGTAAAATTGTCCGAAAGGAAATCCCGGCCGATATTCTCTATCAGGATGAGCTGGTGACTGCATTTCGTGATATCCAGCCCAGAGCCCCCAGCCATATTCTGATCATTCCCAATCAACTCATCCCAACCGTCAACGATGTCGAACCTGCTCATGAGGCTGCCTTGGGCCGACTGTTCACCGTGGCCCGCAAACTGGCGGCAGCCGAAGGCATTGCCGAGGATGGTTACCGGCTGATTATGAACTGCAACCAGCATGGTGGTCAGGAGGTGTATCACATTCACCTGCACCTGGTCGGTGGCCAACCGCTTGGCCCGATGCTAAGCTCAATGCGGTAACCAGCGACAGCAGCGGGCCGCACCATTGCATTTGATGCGGGTTGACGTACAATGCGCGCCCGCAGTCCAAAACCGAGCAGCCACTGATGAGCACAGAGAATCAAGACGCCCTCATAGCTAAGCGTATGCAGCATGCATTAACCCGGGTCACCAAAACCGTGTTCCCCGGCCGTACCAATCACCACAACACCTTGTTTGGTGGCGAGGCCCTGGCCTGGATGGATGAAGCGGCTTTTATCGCCGCCACCCGTTTTTGCCGCAAACCCCTGGTGACGGTATCGTCCGATCGGGTCGACTTTAAAGAAGCCATTCCGGCCGGCAGTTTGATTGAGCTGGTGGCCAAGGTCGATCACGTTGGCCGCACCAGCATTCGGGTGCATGTGGATATTTTTTTGGAACACATGTATCAGGACGATCAGCACAAAGCCATTTCCGGCAGCTTTACCTTTGTCGCACTGGGGCCTGATCGCAAGCCCATCCCGGTACTGGCGGGTCTGGCTGAATAACTTGACTTTGTTAACAATCGGATTAATCTGGTAGGGCCAGTCGGTCCCTACAGGTGGTCCTATGAAAACAGCGCAGCAATGGTTCGACGACTACGCCGTCAGTCATCAACATCCGGTCAATAAAGCCATTCACTGGCTGGCGGTGCCCGTCATTTATGCCACTGTGTTTGGCTTGTTATGGACAGTTCCCATGCCGTTGGCCGGTTTTAGTTCCAACGACATCAATTGGTCGATGCTGATAGCGCTGCCGGTGCTGGTGTTCTATTTTCGCCTGTCTTTTGCCATTGGGGCAGGCATGACTTTGTTCACTGCATTGGTGTTCACGCTGCTGCGCTGGCATGAGCAAACGATAACCACGCCGCTGTGGCTGACCAGTCTAGCGCTTTTTGTGCTGATGTGGCTGTTGCAGTTTATTGGCCACCGGATTGAAGGCAAAAAACCCTCTTTTTTTCAGGATATTTTCTTTTTGCTGATAGGTCCGGCCTGGCTGCTGAGCTTTGTGTTGCAGCGTTTGGGTATCCGGTATCAGCGCTGATGCGACTAATGAAGCAAGAATCAGGTTTAACCGGTCCGCAGCGGTGGGCGGATTGGGTATAATAGTCATTACCAAAGGCCCTGGGGATCCTGCTTTGCTGCGCAATATAGACGACAAAAATCATCTGCAGTTCTGGCTGCTTCATACCCTTGGCTGGATTGGCTTTGCGGTGGTGCATTACCTCGGCTCTTTGGTGCAGGAAATGCGCGATGCCTATCTTTGGGTGGTGCTGCTGGATGCTTTTGTCGGCTGGCTGTTGACCATACCGCTGCGCTACGTCTATCAACGCGCCTGGCATTGGCGCCCGCTGAAAATGATCATCACGGTCCTGTTGTTGGCCACCCTGGTTGCTGTGATCTGGACCATTTTTAAAAATCACTCCTACTGGGAAATTTACCGCCATGGCTTTACCCCCAAAAGCTGGAGCTGGATGCAAATCTATCTGCGGCATGCGCCGGTATCTTTTTATGTGATTTTGAGCTGGAGCGGTCTCTACTTTGGTATTAAATACTACCAGACGCTTCAGCGTGAAAAACAAAAGCTGCTAACCGCGACCAACAGGGCGCACGAAGCCCAGTTAAAAATGCTGCGCTACCAGCTGAACCCGCATTTTTTGTTCAATACCCTGAACGCGATCTCCACTCTGGTACTGACACGGGAAAACGACACTGCTGAAAAAATGGTAACCCGGCTCAGTGATTTTTTGCGCTACTCCTTGTACAAAGATCCGATTAAAAAGGTGCCACTGCAACAAGAGATCAGTGCTGCCCGATTGTACCTTGAAATTGAAAAGGTGCGCTTTTCTGAGCGGTTGAAAGTAAGCTTTGAAGTCGGAGAGGATGCTTGCCAGGCACTGGTACCGAGCTTAATCTTGCAACCTCTGATTGAAAATGCCATAAAGTACGCAGTAGCCAACCGGGTTGAGGGGGGCACCATTGCCATCTCAGCCAGGAAATTTGGTCACGACCTGTTATTGGAAGTCGCGGATGATGGGCCAGGTGTGCCGCTGGACAGAGGCCTGCCAAAGTCCGAGCACAGCGGAGTAGGCCTGGTCAACACCCGAGAGCGTTTGGCGGCTTTGTACGATCATAATTTTTCACTGGTGCTGACGCACAATGAGCCGCAAGGACTAAAAGTGAATATCCGAATTCCTTATGAACTTGAAACAGCGGGATCCTAAACAATGCTGAATGTGGTGGTGGTTGATGATGAGCCTCTTGCGCGCAAGGGGATGTTGTACCGGCTTAATGAGTATCCCACACTCAAAGTAGTAGCTGAATGCAGCAATGGCAAAGAAGCACTGGACGCCATTGCTCAACACCAGCCCGATCTGGTTTTTCTGGATGTGGAAATGCCGGGCATGGACGGTTTCGCTGTCTTGGAACAATTGCAACAGCAACAGCTGCCAATGCCCTATGTTATTTTTGTCACCGCTTACGATCACTATGCACTGGCAGCTTTTGATGTCAATGCCATTGATTATGTGTTGAAACCGGTTGAAGCCGAACGGTTAAGACTGGCCATCGACAAAGCCATCAAGGCCTTTGAAAGCAAGGATGTGCAAAAGCATAAATCGCAACTGGCACAGGTGGTATCCCGCTTAACCGGGGATGATGCTGAAACCATCTTGGAACGGCTTAGCAATGAAGAGCCGGTGGTCGACTCCCGCTACCCGGAAGCCATTAGCATCAAAGACAGTGGCGAAATTACCCGGGTGATGGTGGTGGACATTCATTGGGTGGATGCAGCCGGCGATTACATGTGCATCCACACCCGGGATGGCCAGACCCATATTCTGCGCAAAACCATGAAAGAGTTGGAGCAGGAACTGGATCCCCGCTTGTTTGTGCGGGTGCATCGCTCGGCCATTGTCAATGTCAATACCATCGTTAAGCTGCAGATGCTGCCCAATGGTGAGCATCAACTGGTGCTAAGCAACGAGCAAACGGTCAAAGTGAGCCGCAGTTACAAAGACAGAGTGAAGCAAGTCTTTAAAGGCGCCTAGCTGTTTTCCCTAAACGCTCTCTTTAATCGCTGGCAACCTGTTGTTGCCAGCGCAGCAGGTAAGGGTCAATGCGTTTTTTTCCTTCACCACTGGCTTGCAGTGGGTACAAAGCAGCGGTGTGGTTCACTTCTCCGGCCATCATCAAGTGCGCTCCTTTTTGCAGCTGTTCCACCGCATAAGCCCCCAGCTTGGTCGCCAGAATGCGATCGGCGCCAATCGGTGAGCCTCCACGCTGAATATGGCCCAGTACACAAGCCCGGCACTCAATGCCAATGGCTTTGGTGATGGCTTCAGCCAGTGCCGTGCTGCCACCAGGGTAGCAATGCTCTGCCACCACCATGATGTAGCTGCTTTTGCCTCTCACCAGCTGGGCATTTTGAATCGGGCGAGTCACCCGCTCAAGATTGTCCGGCGTCAGTCGTCCCAGCTCCGGGCAGATAATTTGCTCGGCACCACTGGCAATGCCAGCCGACAGTGCGATAAAACCGCTGTGCCGACCCATGAGCTCCACCAGGAAAATGCGCTCAAAGGCGTCGGCGGTATCGCGAATTTTATCAATGGCATCCAAGGCTGTATCTATGGCAGTCGCGTAGCCAATGGTGGCATCGGTACCATCCACATCGTTATCGATGGTGCCAGGCAAGCCCAGGATTTGCCCGGAGTAATGCTGGGCAATGGCCAGGGCGCCTTTAAAGCTGCCATCACCGCCAATAACCAACAAGGCATCAAGTTGCAGTTGCTGCAACGTTTGTGCTGCCGCTTTGGGCCCTTGCTCTGTGTGCATGGCAGGGCAACGGGCACTTTTTAAAATGGTGCCCCCCAGGTGAATGATGTGTTGCACATGGTAGGGCAATAAAGTGCGGTATTCCCCCTCAATCAGCCCGTTGTAGCCATGCGAAAAACCAATGACATCAATCTGATGGGCGGCTGCTGTCAGCACGATGGAACGGATGCAGGCGTTCATGCCAGGTGCATCGCCTCCGGAGGTGAGGATCCCAATACGACGAATGCTGCTCATGCTGACTCCTGATGTACGGTTTATGCTGGCAGTATAGCAAAAGGAAACCTTGGAGGCTTGATCTGTCACAAGTCGCATTGAAGCTACACTTTACTGAAATTAAGCGACATTTTCTCTGCAATCGGCGACAATGGTCGGGCTCATTTAGCGAAAACGGGTTGCTGCTATGCATCAGGTCTCTGGCCGTGCTTTGCTGGGCTTTGGCCTGGCCTTGACTACCGCCACCTTGTGGGGCGTTTTGCCCATCGTGTTGAAAGTCTTGCTGGATTTTCTGACCGCCAGCACCCTGACCGGTGTCCGCTTTTTAGTGGCGGCTTTGCTGGTAGGACTCTGGTTGCAGGCTCAGGGGCAATGGCCCCGATTATCGCTGTTAAGCCGGCAGGGGATCCTGCTGCTGCTCATCGCCATTGCTGGCTTACTGGCCAACTACCTGATGTACATGACGGGCCTGAACTACTTGACCGCCGAAACGGGCCAGCTGTTGATCCAATTAGCGCCTTTTCTGATGATGCTGGGGGGCGTGTGGCTCTTTAAAGAGCGCTTGCAGTTGTGGCAGAAAATCGGCGCTTTGGTGCTGCTGATGGGCTTGCTGCTGTTTTTCAATGAGCGCTTGCTTAGCTTATTTACCAGCGTCAGTGAGGAAAGCTGGGGGCTGCTGTTGATTATCGGCGCTGCTGTGACCTGGGCTGCCTATGCGCTGGCACAAAAGCAATTGCTGGTGCATTACAGCTCACAACAAATCATGGTGCTGATCTACTGCGCCGGTGCTTTGGTGTTTATGCCGTTATCGGATTTGCAGCCGCTTTGGCACCTCTCGCTCTGGCACTGGCTCTTTTTGCTGTTCTGTTGCCTCAATACCGTGGTTGCCTACGGCGCTTTCGCCGAAGCTTTGCACCACTGGGAAGCCTACAAAGTCAGTGCTGTGTTGGCGATAACGCCTCTGGTGACCATTCTGGTGGCAAAAGGACTGCATGCGCTACAACCCGACTGGCTAAGCCCAGAGCCACTGAACGGCTGGGCCATTCTGGGTGCTTGTCTGGTGGTCATGGGATCGATGATTACCGCCTTATCGCCGCTTTGGCGTCAGTACGTCCATCGCAGCATGAAAAAAGCCACCTGAGGTGGCTTTGTAAATGGAGCAGGCTAACAGCGGTTATTTAACCTGTACAATTTTGCAGGTATTGGACGCGCCGATGGTTTCCATCTGATCGCCATGGGTCAGAATCACCAGGTCGCCACTTTTCAACTCCGCCTTGGTTGCGATGCATTGAATGGCGCTGTTGGCCAGCTCTTGCGCCGGGATAGTCCTGGTATCAAAGAATGCCGGATAGACGCCCCGGTACAACGCCAATTTGTTCAGTGTTTTCTCATGGCGCGACAGTGCATAGATAGGCTGGGTCGAGGTGATGCGCGACATCAGCTTGGCGGTGTAGCCCGATTCGGTCAAAGCAATGATGGCTTTAATACCAGGCAGGTGGTTGGCAGCATACATGGCCGACATGGCGATGGTTTCACTGACTTCACTGAAGGTTTCATCCAGCCGGTGCTTGGACACTTTAATGCTGGGATGTTTCTCGGCACCAATACAGACCCGCGCCATCGCATCGACAGTTTCAGCGGGGTAGGCGCCAGCGGCGGTTTCTGCCGACAGCATCACCGCATCGGTGCCATCGAGCACCGCATTGGCCACATCCATCACTTCCGCCCGGGTCGGCATCGGGCTTTCGATCATCGACTCCATCATTTGCGTCGCGGTAATCACAATGCGATTCAATTGACGGCTACGGGCGATAATGCGTTTTTGCTGGCCGACCAACTCGGCATCGCCAATTTCAACTCCCAGATCGCCACGCGCAACCATCACAGCGTCAGACGCCAGAATGATGTCATCCAGGGTCGCGTCATCAGCAACGGCTTCTGCCCGCTCAACTTTGGCCATAATCCGGGCCTCGGAGCCCGCTTCTTTCGCCAGTTCGCGCGCCAACCGCAAATCGTCACCACAGCGGGGGAAGGAAACCGCCAGATAATCGACATCGATTTCTGCCGCCAGTCGGATGTCATTTTTGTCTTTTTCGGTCAGGGCAGGAGCGGTCAGGCCACCACCCTGGCGGTTGATGCCTTTGTTGTTGCTTAGCTTGCCGGCTACGGTCACCCGGGTATGCACTTTGCTGCCATCGACGCCCGTGACTTGCAGCTGAATACGGCCATCGTCCAGCAAGAGCACATCGCCTGGTTGAACGTCTTGTGGCAGTTCTTTGTAGTCGATACCCACTTGTTCAAGGGTACCGGATCCTTTAGGTAAAGAGGCATCCAGTGTAAAGGCTTGATCCTGCTGCAGTACCACAGCGCCGTCGGCAAAAGTAGAAACACGAATTTTAGGGCCTTGCAAGTCACCCAAAATCGCCACGTGGGTACCGGTTTTGCTGGCTGCGCTGCGCACCATGGCGGCACGTTGCCGGTGGTCGTCGGCAGTGCCGTGCGAGAAGTTAAAGCGGAAAACCGTCGCGCCCTTGCGGATCAGTTGCTCAATGGCTGCTTCAGTATTGGTCGCCGGCCCCAGGGTGGCAACGATTTTAGTTCTTCTTGGCATCAATGGCTCCTGAATAGAAGTGGAAGGCTAGTGATGCCTAGTGTAATGTAATTTTATTACAGAATACAGCGCCAAAAGGAAAATAAATAACGACAGCAGACCACTGTTCGGCTGTCGTTGTGGCTTATGCAGGAATATCTTTTTTCTCAAAGCGAGAGCCACGTAGGCTGTCTTTGACCTTTTTCAGGTTTTCCCGGAATTTAGAGCCGCGACGCAAGGTAAAGCCAGTGGCCAGAATATCAATCAGAACCAGCTGGGCAACGCGCGACGCCATCGGCATGTACATGTCGGTGTCTTCGGGTACATCCAGTGACAGCACCAGGGTGCACTCGCGGGCCAGTGGGCTGTCGTAAGCAGTCACACCTATCACAGTCGCGTCGTTTTCACGGGCAATGGCAGCAATATCGCATAGATTTTTTGTACGGCCGGTGTGGCTGATGCAAACCACCACATCGCCTTCCGCACTGTTAATGGCGGACATGCGCTGCATCACAATGTCATCGAAACAGACCACCGGCACATTGAAGCGGAAAAACTTATTCTGGGCATCATGGGCCACCGATGCTGAGGCACCAAGCCCAAAGAACGAAATCTTCTTGGCTTGTGTCAATACATCGACCGCCCGATTGATGGCATTGATGTCGACATTGTGACGAGCGGAGTCCAGCGCGGCCATGGTGGATTCAAAGATTTTGGCGGTATACGCCTCAGGCCCGTCTTCTTCTTCGACATGTCGGTTGACGTAAGGGGTACCATTGGCCAGGCTCTGCGCCAAATGCAGTTTAAAGTCCGGGAAACCTTTGGTATCAAGCCGGCGGCAAAAGCGATTGACCGTCGGCTCACTGACATCCGCCATCTTGGCAAGAGCAGCTATACTGCTATGAATGGTCGTTTGCGGATTCGCCAGGATCACTTCAGCAACTTTGCGTTCAGACTTACTGAAGTTGGCCACGCTATTTACTATTTTTTCAAGGACATTCATTCGATGCTTCCTGAGTAATCGACCGAACCGTCAATCGCGATGTAATGAATGTTGTTATACATCCAAAGCCGGTTACAGAAAAGTATTTATTTTACCACAGTTAACGGCTTAAAACCCATCTTCACGGCACAACTGCGGGTATAATAAAGCCACTTAAGCATATTTGTAATTAAATTACAATAAGTCGGGTTTACAACGGCAAAATGCTGCGCTAGTATGCGGCTGTTGTTGTAAAATTACATCTTTAGCATGGGACTCCATTATGTCATCTGCCGCAAAAGCCTGTGATCTTCTGTTGTTTGGCACCAAGGGCGATCTGGCTCGCCGAAAATTACTGCCTGCTTTGTATCAGTTGGAAAAAGCCGGATTAATGCACGATGACAGCCGGGTTGTTGGCATAGCTAGGGACGAGCTGGATCAGACCGCTTATCAGCAGTTGGTGCGGACCAACCTGGAAAAGTTTCTGAAGAAAGAACCGATTGATGACGCTGTTTGGCAACGCTTTGAACAGCGGCTGCATTATGTTCAGCTGGACTTGTCCTCCGCCGCTGACTATCAGAAGCTCGCCACTGTGGTGGATGCGACACAGCGCATTCCGGTCAGTTATTTTGCGACCCCTCCGGCACTCTTTCCATTAATCTGCGCGGGTCTGCACTCTGCCGGCCTGGCCGATGAGCCGGCACGTGTGGTGCTGGAAAAGCCCATTGGTCATGATCTGGAATCTTCGCGTCAAATCAACCAGCAGGTCGCGCAGTACTTTGCCGAGTCTCAGGTGTATCGGATTGACCACTATCTGGGCAAAGAGACCGTACTTAACCTGCTGGCACTGCGCTTTGCCAATGCCATCTTTGCCTCCAACTGGGATCACAATGCCATCGACCATGTGCAAATTACCGTGGCCGAAGAGGTGGGTGTCGAAGGGCGCTGGAGTTACTACGACGATGCCGGCCAGATGCGCGACATGGTACAGAATCATTTGCTGCAAGTTTTGACGCTGATTGCGATGGAGCCACCGGCGCGCCTGGATGCTGACAGCATTCGGGATGAAAAGCTCAAGGTGTTGAAAGCCTTACGCCCCATCGACATTAGCAATGTGCACGATAAAACCGTGCGTGGCCAATACACCGGTGGCTATGTCGCCGGGGGCGCTGTACCAGGCTACCTGGATGAAGAGGGGGCACGCAGCAACAGCAGCACCGAGACCTTTGTCGCGTTAAAAGTCGATATCGACAACTGGCGTTGGGCAGGTGTTCCCTTTTATTTGCGTACTGGCAAGCGGATGCCGGAAAAGCGCAGTGAGGTGGTGATCAGCTTCAAGCCGCAGCCGCACAATATTTTCCACGAAACCTACAAGCAGCTGCCGGCCAACAAACTGATTATTCGCCTGCAACCTGATGAAGGGGTCGAAGTGCAGGTGATGAACAAAATTCCGGGGCTGGGTGAGAGCATGCAATTGCGCCAGACCAAGTTGGATTTGAGCTTTGATGAAACCTTCAGCTCGAAGCGCATTGCCGATGCCTACGAGCGGCTGTTGCTCGAAGCCATGCTGGGCAATCAATACCTGTTCGTGCGTCGTGATGAAGTCGAGCATGCCTGGCGCTGGGTCGATGGCATCCTTGAGGCCTGGAAAGCCACTGGCGAGCCGCCGAAAAGTTATCAGGCTGGTAGCTGGGGGCCGGTGTCGGCTATTTCCTTGCTGGCCCGCGATGATCGCAACTGGGACGAATAGGAGCTTTTCATGCAATTTTACCGATTTGAACACAGTGCCGCTCTGAATGCCGACTTTGCCGAGCGCTTGATTACCATTTTATCCGAGGCGGTGGCAGAGCGTGGCCATGCCTTTTTGGCGGTCTCCGGTGGTCGAACGCCGCAGGCCTTGTTTGCCCAGCTGGCCAACACTGAGCTACCCTGGCATAAAATCACCATTACTCTGGCCGATGATCGCTGGTTGCCAGCCGATGCCAAGGACAGCAATGAGCGGCTGGTCAAGTCGGTGTTGCTGCAGAACAAGGCCAGTCAGGCCAACTTTATCAGCCTGGTAACAGCAGATGCCAAAGCGGAGCAGGGGGCTGACACCATTGTGCAGCGTCTGGCTGCTGTGCCGACTTTTGATGCGGTCATCCTGGGCATGGGCGAAGATGGCCATACCGCATCGCTGTTTCCCTGCAGCAAAGAACTGGCCGAAGGGCTCAGCACAACGGCCGATGCGCTGGCGGTGAATCCAACCACAGCGCCTTATCAGCGGATGTCCTTGTCGAAACAGCGGCTGCTGAACAGCCGCCACCTGTTCTTGCATCTGGTCGGTCCCGGTAAATTGCCGGTGCTGAACCAGGCCATTGCCGGAGATGACGTCATGCAGATGCCAATCCGCGCTTTCATACAGCAGCCTGGCGTCGATATCCAGGTGATGTTCGCTCCCGAATAGAGGTTAGTTATGCATCCAGTCATTCAACGCGTTACCGATCGTATTGCCGCCAGAAGCGAGCACAGCCGGGCCGTTTATCTGCAGCGAATTGAAAAAGCCCGGCTAAAAGGCCCGCATCGTGGTTCCTTGTCGTGCGGCAACCTGGCGCATGGTTTTGCCGCTTGTGGCAAGGAAGATAAGGCGGATCTGCGCAGCCTGACCAAAGCCAATATTGGCATTATTTCATCTTACAACGACATGCTGTCGGCGCATCAGCCTTACGAGCATTACCCGGCTTTAATCAAGACCGCGACGCAGGAAGTTGGCAGTGTCGCCCAGTTTGCCGGCGGCGTCCCTGCCATGTGCGATGGCGTCACCCAGGGCCAGCCGGGGATGGAGCTCAGTTTGATGAGCCGCGATATTATTGCGATGGCGGCGGCGGTTGGCTTATCCCACAACATGTTTGATGGCGGCCTGATGCTGGGGATCTGCGACAAAATTGTGCCCGGTTTGTTGATGGCGGCCTTTAGTTTTGGTCACTTGCCTTTTGTCTTTGTGCCGGCCGGGCCCATGCCGTCTGGTATCCCAAACAAAGAAAAAGCCCGCGTTCGTCAGTTGTTTGCAGAGGGCAAGGTCGGAAAAGAAGAGCTGCTGGAAGCCGAGTCCGCGTCGTACCATGCCGCTGGCACCTGCACCTTTTACGGTACCGCCAATTCCAATCAGCTGGTGGTTGAAATGATGGGCCTGCATTTGCCTGGCGCATCCTTCGTCAACCCGGGTACCGCCTTGCGGGATGAGCTTACTAAGGCAGCAGCCCGTCAGGTGACCCGCTTAACGGATCTGGGCACCGATTACCAACCCGTCGGCAAACTGGTCGATGTTAAGTCCATCGTCAATGGTCTGGTCGGGCTGTTGGCGACCGGCGGCTCAACCAATCACACCATGCACCTGATTGCCGTGGCACGTTCGGCTGGCTATCTGGTGAATTGGGATGATTTTGCTGAACTGTCCAGTGTCACACCCCTGATCACCCGAATTTACCCCAATGGTCAGGCCGATATTAATCACTTTCAGCAAGCCGGTGGCATGGCCTACCTGATCCGTACCTTGCTGGATCATGGTTTGCTGCACGAGGATGTGCAAACCGTTGCTGGCTTTGGCTTGCGTCGCTACACCCAAGTACCTGAGCTGCACGATGGCCAGCTGGTGTGGGTTGACGGCCCCGAGCAGTCGCTCGATAGCACGGTACTGACCTCGGTCGATAAGCCATTTAAATGCCATGGTGGCCTTGAGGTGCTGTCCGGCAATCTTGGCCGGGCGGTGATGAAAACCTCGGCATTGCGCGATGGGACCGAAGTTATTACGGCTCCGGCGGTGGTGTTCTCCAGCCAGCATCAGCTTGATGCGGCCTTTAAAGCCGGAGAGTTGAATAAAGATTGTGTGGTTGTGGTGCGCTTTCAGGGCCCCAAAGCCATTGGTATGCCCGAGCTGCACAAGTTAACGCCGCCATTGGGTGTGTTGCAAGACCGGGGCTTTAAAGTGGCTCTGGTGACCGATGGCCGGATGTCCGGTGCTTCTGGCAAGGTTCCGGCGGCGATTCATGTCACGCCCGAAGCTGTAGAAGGCGGTTTGCTGGCCAAGGTGCAGGATGGTGATTTAGTCAAAGTTGATGCCGAGCAAGGTGTGTTGGAACTGTTGGTGGATGCGGCAGAGCTGGCAAAACGTCCGCTTGCTGAGGTAGACCTGGCTGAAAGCTATGCCGGCATGGGGCGTGAGCTTTTTAGCGGGTTACGGATGCAGTTGACGGGTGCAGAAGAGGGCGCTTGTGCTCTTTTTGCCAGTGAGCAGCACTTGCAATCAGATGGAGGCGAGCATGGCTGACGCTAAGTACGCCATTGTTGCTGATATTGGCGGTACCAATGCCCGCTTTAGTCGGGTCAATCTGCAGGATCTGAGTCTCGATAAGGTGCAGGTATTTGCTTGCGCCGATTTTGCCAGCCTGGCTGATGCATTGCAGCACTACCGTGAACAGCAGCAGCTGTCGCTTGGAGATGTGGCCATTGCCATCGCCTGCCCGGTGCAGGGCGATGAGGTCCGGATGACCAACTTTCACTGGCAGTTCTCGATCCAGGCGATGAAACAGCAGTTGCGGCTTTCGACCTTGCTGGTGATGAATGATTTTACCGCCGTTGCCATGTGCTTGCCGGTGGTGCAGCAGGGGCAATCGGTTCAAATTGGTCAGGGCCAACCAAAGCAGGGCCATCCCATGGCGGTGCTTGGTGCTGGCACCGGTTTGGGGGTTGGCCATTTGCTCCCCCTGACAGGCGGACTTTATCTGCCATTGCCGGGTGAAGGTGGACACACCGACTGGGCTCCTGTGACAGCACAGGAGTGGGCCATTCATCAGTTTCTGGCCGCTAAATACGGTCATGTCTCACCGGAACGTCTTTTGTCCGGGCCTGGTCTGGAGGATCTCTATCTGGCCATTGCCGACTACCAGCAGCGTGCGGTGGAACCTTTATCGGCCGCAGCCATCACTGCAGCGGCTGAACAAGGGGACGATGCAGTGGCCGTGGCCACGCTGGAACAGTTCTTTGCCAGCCTTGGCAGCTTAGCCGGCGATCTGGCGTTGACACTCAGTACTGCCGGTGGCGTCTTTATTGGCGGTGGCATTGTCCCTCGTCTGTTGCCTTTGCTGGAGCGCAGTGCCTTTCGCAGCCGTTTCGAGCAAAAAGGCCGCTTCCAGGCCTTTAATCAGGCAATTCCAACCTATGTGATCACGGCCGAGCAACCTGGCCTAACCGGTGCAGCTTTGTATCTGAAGCAAACCATGACTCAACAAACTCAGAGCGACTAACAATGATGGCATTTGAAAATTGGCAACTGGATCCAGCAACCTTGTTTGCGCAAGGCCCCGTGGTACCGGTGATCGTGATCAATGATTTGGCAGAAGCGGTTCCTATGGCAAAAGCACTGGTTGCTGGGGGGTTACGGGTACTGGAAGTCACCTTGCGCACCCCGGTTGCGATGGATGCGATTCGGTTATTGAGCCAGGAAGTGCCGGATGCTATTGTCGGCGCCGGTACCGTGACCTCGTCGGAGCAATTGCTGCAGGTGACCGATGCTGGTGCCCGCTTTGCCATCAGTCCCGGCATGACCCGAGAGTTGTTGCTGGCTGGACGGGAGTCCAGCATTCCGCTTATTCCTGGGATTGCCAGCATCTCCGAGTTGATGGAGGGGCTGGACCTGGGCTACAGCCATTTTAAATTCTTCCCGGCTGAAGCCGCAGGTGGCGTCAAAACGCTGAAGTCCATTCATGGTCCTTTCTCTGACGTTCGTTTTTGCCCGACCGGTGGCATCAACGACAAAAACTTCCTCGAGTATTTGGCGCTGCCGAATGTCTGCTGTGTTGGCGGCTCCTGGGTACTGCCATCCGATGCCATCGCGGCAGGTGACTGGGCAAGGGTCACTCAGCTGTGTCAGGAGGCGTTGGCACTGGCAGGACAGCGTTAGTTACCGGGCCCTTCAAGGCCCCTCCAACCCGATTGTTGCATTTTCAACCCACCACCATTTTTCACAGACCTGCTCTCGCCGGGTCTGTGCTAATCTGTTATTCTTAAAGTATTTTCATCATTTGCCTGCCAGAAGACTATACTCAATAGCAGCTGGCCAACCAAAGCAGAGACTTGTTTGATGAACGCACTACAATACGCTGAAAATGTGACCGAGGTATTTGTTTTCCCAGATGCTTATTTGCGGGTTAAGCAATTGCTGGAGTCTGAGCGGGCCGACATGGATGAAGTGGCCGAGGTGATTCAGCTGGACCCTTCGCTTGCCAGCAAAATTTTAAAGCTGGCCAACAGTGCCATTTACAACTTACCGAAAAAAATCGATACCATCAGCAAAGCGCTGGTGGTGCTGGGTGGTGAGACCATCTACAATTTGGTGATCAGCTCTGCCGTCATTAGTGTCACTGAGCAAGTGCAAAACCCGGGCATCGATATGGATCGATTCTGGGAGCAAAGTGTTCATACGGCGTTGATTGCCAGAGCCCTTGGCAACAAAGTGGCACCGCGACAAAGTGAACAGCTGTATGTGTCCGGCTTGCTGCACAACATTGGTGAGTTGGCGCTCTGTCAGCAAGATCCAGAACTGGCGAAAGCCTGTTCCCAGTACAGCCGGGAAGAAAAACCCTGGCAATGCCAGCGTCGGGTACTCGGCTTTACTTACGCGGAGCTCAGCGCGGCTTTGCTGCGTTTGTGGCAGCTACCACCCAGCATTATTGAACCCATTGCTTTGCAGCATCAACCCGACAAGCACTTGCGCCAGCCCGCTGTCTTGCTGCTGAACATTTCTTCCCGCCTGGCGCTCAGCAATGTACAACCTGATTTGTACAAGCAAACCAACCTGTTAGACCCCTTTATCCTTGAGGTGCTTGGCATTATTCAGCCAGACTTGCGCGCAGCACTGGATTTCTGTAACAGTGAAGCCTTGTACTTGCTGTCTGTGCTCAACCCTAAAGCAGGTATCTTGTATTGAACCCTCTGTCCGGACCATGGGGATGAAGTAAAGGGATGGAAGGCACACCAAAACAACCCTCCAATTTATCATTGCTGTTGCAAAGCCTGCTGGATGAAGCGCTGCAGCTGCCGGAGCAGGGCAAAGTTGCCGATTACATCCCGGCGCTGGCAGCTGTTGATCCCGAGCAAACTGCCATCGCAGTAGCCACTCTGGATGGACAGTTGCATACCGCTGGGGATGCGCAACAAGCCTTTTCTATCCAAAGTGTCTCGAAAATTTTTGGTCTGGTCCTGGCAATGAACCGGCTTGGTGATGCACTTTGGCAACGCGTTCATATGGAGCCTTCCGGTCAGCCATTCAACTCCATCGTGCAGCTGGAGTGGGAGCATGGCATCCCACGGAATCCATTCATCAATGCCGGCGCTATTTTAATTGCCGATACGTTGGTCAGCCATTACTCGGCCAGCAAAGCGGCGCTGTTAACCTTTATCCGAAAGCTGGCTGAAACCGAGCAGATCTGGGCCAATACCAGTGTTTATCACTCGGAAAAAGAGCATGGCAATCGCAATGCCGCTTTGGCTTATCTGATGAAGAGTTTTGACAATATTGAAGCGGAAGTACCGCAGGTGCTGGATCATTACTTTTATCAATGTTCGGTGGAAATGAGTTGTCAGCAACTGGCCCGGAGCTTGTTGTTTCTGGCCAACCGGGGGGAGGATCCGAACAATGGTCAAAGCATCTGTTCCCGGCGCGATGCCCACCGTGTCAATGCCATTTTATCCACCAGTGGCATGTACGATCAGTCCGGTGAGTTCGCTTTTACCGTTGGCTTACCAGCCAAAAGTGGTGTGGGCGGTGGTATTGCCGCCATCGTGCCGAATTACGGCGTGATAGCGGCCTGGAGCCCGGCACTGAACAACTTTGGCAACTCCTGCCGGGCGATGTTTCTGGTTACCCGGCTAGCGGAGCGACTGGGCTTGTCGGTGTACTGACGCGAATTAGTTGTCTTCATAACCCCAGGGCGTGGGTGGTAATGCCACCGGCTGTGTCAGATCAAAGTCCACCCGGAGTTCACGGCCTGGACGGGTCAGACGGTAGGCAAAAAACTCACCGGGATAAATGAACATATGCCAGGTATTGCCCACCGATTGGGGGGTGCGGCGGCGGATAAAGTCTTCTTTGGAAAAAGCATCGGCCGGGAATGACTGAGCATTGGGCCAGCCAGCATCAACGGTATGGCCACCGTACATGGTCGCATCGTCGTGGCTACCGTCCGGCATCCGGTGATCGTGCTTGAGCTGAATGCCCGAGCCGGTTTTGGTCAGGATCCAGGTGCGGGAATGGTTGTCACCCACATGAAAAGGGATTTCCAGCCGGTCTTCACTGCAGCGCCGAACGTGCATCACCAGACGATTTTCCTGAAAGCTTTCAATGCCGGTAAAGTTGGCTTCGGTCACCCGGCCTTCAAAGGCCTGGCCGCAGTAGCCGGCAATGTGGTCAAAAAACTGATCCTGAGCCGGGATGGAGAGGCTTTGGGCGAATAGCTGGCTGCTGGCCACCAACGTAAGACTAACCGCAAGTTGTTTCATCATGGACGGACATTTCCTATTTGTTCTGGTTACTTTTATTGCATGGTACTTAGTCTGCGCCCTGGGTGCAATGCCCGGTACTACGCCCATAGTCTAAGTTTCAAACCGAGTATTCTGCAGTAAAGTAACCATACAACTTCTAAGGTGACCCATCAGCAGATGGATGGAGCAGGGCAATGACAAGCTACCAGGCACACTATCAGACGGCGATGGCCGATCCCGAAACCTTTTGGCAGGAACAAGCGCTGCAGCTGCCCTGGTTTCAGCGGCCGGGCAAAGCCTTAGAGCAAGTATCCGCCAATCGTTATCGCTGGTTTGGTGATGGTAAGCTCAATTGCAGCTATTTGGCATTGGACCAGCATGTGGCTGACGGCAGAGGCGAGCAAAGTGCTCTGATTTACGATTCCCCGGTTACCAATACCCAGCAGAGCTACAGTTACCGGCAATTGCTGCAGCAGGTGCAACAGTGCGCTGGGGCTTTGCAACAGCTTGGCGTTACCAAAGGCGATCGGGTGGTCATTTACATGCCTATGATCCCTGAAGCCGTTATCGCCATGTTGGCGGTGGCGCGACTGGGCGCCATTCACTCTGTGGTGTTTGGTGGTTTTGCGGCCCATGAACTGGCGATACGCATTGATGATGCTAGCCCCAAGCTGATTATCAGCGCCAGTTGCGGCATTGAAGTCAGCAAGGTCATTCCTTACAAACCGCTGCTGGATAAAGCGCTGGCACTGGCATCCCACCAGCCAGTGGCCACCTTGATTGTTCAGCGTCAGCAGCTTCGGTGTGAGCTTGACCCCGGGCGTGACCACGACTGGCAACAAGCGCTGGCAGCCGCCAAAGCTGCCGAGGCCGTGCCGGTCGCCAGCGACCATCCGCTCTATATTTTGTATACCTCCGGTACCACCGGTAAACCGAAAGGGGTGGTGCGCGATCACGGCGGTTATGCGGTGGCACTGAACTACAGCATGAGTGCCATTTACAATGTGAAAGCCGGCGATGTATTTTTCGCAGCCTCCGATGTTGGCTGGGTAGTGGGACACTCTTACATTGTCTATGGCCCTTTGATTGCGGGTTGTACCACAGTGCTGTACGAAGGCAAACCGGTAATGACACCGGATGCCGGTGCTTTCTGGCGTGTCTGTCAGCAGTACCGAGCCAAGGTGTTGTTTGCCGCACCAACGGCCTTTCGCGCCATTCGAAAAGACGATCCGGACGCGCTGTTATTGCAAGATTACGATTTAAGTGCGCTGGAATGCATCTTTATGGCCGGCGAGCGACTGGATCCGGCAACTTACGACTGGACCACGGCCAAAACGGGTAAGCCCGTGGTTGACCACTGGTGGCAAACCGAAACCGGCTGGCCGATTTGTGCCAATCTGATGGGCATTGAGTCCTTGCCGGTGAAACCGGGTTCGTCCTCGGTGCCGGTGCCCGGTTTTTGCATTGAAGTACTGGATGACGCGGGTGGGGGAGTTCCGGCCAATCAGCAAGGCAACATTGCCATGAAACTGCCGTTGCCGCCAGGTTGCCTGCAAACCATCTGGGGCAATGATGAGCGCTTTGAGGCAGGGTACCTGAGCAACTTCCCGGGCTACTACAGCAGTGGCGATGGTGGTTACATCGATGAAGATGGCTATGTCTTTATCATGGGCCGGACCGACGATGTGATCAATGTAGCTGGCCATCGCTTATCAACTGGGGAAATGGAAGAAATCATCGCCCGTCATCCGGCAGTAGCTGAGTGCTGCGTGATAGGCATTGCCGATGCCTTAAAAGGTCAGCTGCCCTTTGGCCTGGTGATGGTGAAAAATGGCAGCACCATTTCGCCAGAGCAGCTAGAGCAAGAGTTGGTGGCCATGGTGCGCGAAGACATTGGCGCTGTGGCTTGTTTTAAGCAGGCTAAAATTGTGCAAAAACTGCCAAAAACCCGCTCCGGTAAAATTTTGCGCAAAGTACTGCGCGAGATGGCCGATGGCAAAGCGCCACAGGTGCCATCCACCATTGAAGACCCAAGCTGTCTGGATGAAATCCGCATGCATTTGCCCTGATCCTTGTTATTCGACCCGGTAGGCAGGACAGCTCTATCTGACTATACTGCCGCAAAAGAACAGGGGACTGTGCTATGGATTTATTTATGGTGATGCTCGGAGGCTCGCATCCACGCGCCAACACCGAGCTGCACGATGTGGTTTTTGTCGCTGGCGAAACGTTGGAACAGACGTACCCGCAGCTTCAGCAGCTTTGGTTTGCAGAGCCCAAGGGACTGCACATGGATGCCTGGATGCGGGTACGGACCGTGGATGAATTTCAACTGCAGCTGGTGCGAGAACCGGTGCAGCAGGAATACAAGTTGTTCTTCTTAAACCTGGGGGGCTATCACGATGCCGTCTTTGGTGAAGACCATCGCTACCTGCTGGTGGTTGCTAAAAACAGAGCCGACGCCAAGCAAAAAGCAAAGGCCCTGCAGCTGGCCAGCTGGGACAAGCCGCATACCGACCATGTGTTTGCTGTCGATCAGTGCCTGCAGGTCTATCAGGTGGGAGACTACTTTGTGCAGCTCACTCCGACCAGCCGGCCTGATGATCTGTTGTTTGAAAATGTCTACATTGTGCTGCCCACCACCGATGTGACAGCTGGCTCCGTCTGATTTGGCTCCTCCTGCTGTTTCGCCGGTTCAACCAGCAAAGCCAGGCCACGCCCTCTGGGATCGGCGACGGCTGTGATGCCCTGGGCTGTGCGCTGAATAGCCTGGATATCTCCCAGGCTCCAACGCTGCAAATGCAGCCGATAGCCCATAGCGATCAGTTGCTGTTGGACTTCATCACTCAGCAACTGGTAAGGTTCGATGGCGATTTGATCCTTAGGCAATAACTGATGATGAAAACGCGGTGCTGCCACCGCATCTTCGAGCGACATGCCAAAATCATACAGGTTGTTGATGATCTGAAAGACCGAGGTAAAAATGGTGGAGCCACCAGGGGTGCCAATCACCAGCCGCACTTCGTTTTCTTGCACCAATAAGCTGGGTGTCATCGAAGACAGCATCCGTTTACCCGGCTCAATGGCATTGGCATCGCCACCCACCACACCAAAGGCATTCGGCACCCCTGGCTTGACGGCAAAGTCATCCATTTCGTTGTTAAGTAAAAAGCCAGCGCCTGAGACCACCACTCCGCTGCCAAAATCCAG
>JAFIFR010000261.1 GCA_020831935.1 Alkalimonas sp. | reverse complement strand
TAACCGCATTATCATTGGTGTTTTCGATTTTTCAGCTGAATCCGGCCCCATTTTGCATGCTGGATGAAGTGGATGCACCCTTGGATGATGCCAATGTCGGGCGTTTCTGCAACCTTGTGCGGGAAATGTCAGAAACGGTACAATTTATTTATATTAGTCATAATAAAATAGCCATGGAGATGGCAGCGCAGCTGATGGGAGTCACCATGCAAGAACCTGGCGTGTCCAGAGTGGTGGCTGTCGATGTTGATGATGCAGTAAAAATGGCTGAAGCCTCTTAGAATCAAAAGGATCCGGGAATGGCGAGTGAATTACGTTTAGCGCTTTTTATCTTGATAGCTTTGGCCATCGGTGCCTTGCTGCTGCATGGGTTGTGGACGGTGCGTAAAAATGGCAGCCAGAAACACCGCTACTATCCGGGCCAGGGCCGCCCGGATCATGACCGCAGCGGGCAGGATGACAGCGAAAGTCAGCAAGACCGGCCCGATGCCGATGGCTTTGACGAGTTTGGGGTGGGTAAAGTCCGGGTACTGCGCAAAGGCACTGGCCAGGCGGCTGAGCCCCAGCAAGCACAATCAGAGCAGACAGCCGACAGCCAGCAAGCGGCCGAGGTGCAAAACCAGTTTGATTTTGACGAGCCTGCCGAGCCGCAGCTCAACTTCAGCGCGCTGGATGCAGCCGATGAGGCCCCGGTGCAGCGGGCAGAAAGCGCCGCCGTGGCAAAGCAGCAGCTGGATGACGCGGAAGCGCAGGCCGCGGGCAGTACCGAACCCTCAGAGGTTTTAATTTTGTACGTGTTGCTGCCCGAAGGCCGTGAAATCAAAGGGCAGGACTTGCTGCCGCTGTTGCTGACACTCGGCTTTAAGTTTGGCGAGATGGATATCTTTCACCGGCATCAGGACAGCACCGGTGCCGGAGAGGTTTTGTTCAGTCTGGCCAATATGTTTAATCCCGGCACCTTTGATGTCGATCAGATGGAAAAAATCAGCACCCGCGGCATCAGTCTTTTTATGACCTTGCCGGGGCCAGGTGAGCCGCTGCAAAACTTCAATTTAATGAACAACGCAGCCAAGAAAATCGCCGAAGAGTTCGGTGGCCAGGTGTTGGATGGCCAGCGCAGCGTGCTGACGGTGCAAACCGTGCGGCACTATGTTGAAAAAATTCGTGAATTCCAGCGCCAGCAGTTGATCCGCGGCGCCCGTTAATCCATAGCAGGCAGCCCCGGCTGCCTGCTTGCTTCTTTTAAGTGAGTTTCCCGTCATGAGCACGCCGACACAAGCCGATGTCGAGCAATTGCAACAGCAATTGAACCAATACAGTTACCACTACTATGTGCTGGACGACCCTTGCGTCCCAGATGCCGAGTACGATCGGCTGTTTCGTCAGCTGCAAGCCTGGGAGCAGCAACATCCTGAGTGGGTCCGCCCGGATTCGCCAACCCAGCGGGTGGGGGAAAAGCCTTTGGGGCAGTTTGCCCAGGTTGCGCATTCGGTGCCGATGTTGTCGCTGGACAATGCCTTTGCGGCAGAGGATTTCACCGCTTTTTGCAAGCGGATGGCCGACCGGCTGGACTTTGTCGGCGACTTTGCCTTTTGTTGCGAGCCAAAGCTGGACGGTTTGGCGGTCAGCATCCGGTACCAGCACGGACTGCTGGTGCAAGCCGCCACCCGGGGGGATGGCAGCACCGGCGAAGACATTACCAGCAACATTCGCACCATTCGTGCCATTCCTTTGCGCTTGCAAGGCTCCGATTGGCCCGAAGTGCTGGAAGTTCGTGGCGAGGTCTTTATGCCGCTGGCTGGCTTTGAGCGGATGAACGATGCTGCCCGGCTTAAAGGCGATAAAGTCTTTGCCAATCCGCGCAATGCCGCCGCAGGCAGCTTGCGCCAACTGGACCCGAAAGTGACCGCAGCCCGGCCACTGATGTTTTATGCCTATGGTTTGGGCGAAGTGCAGGATAGCGCCGGCCAGTTGGATGCAGAAAGCCATCACCAGCGGTTGCAGCAACTCAAAGGCTGGGGCTTTCCTGTTTGCCCGGAAATCGAGCGGGTGCAGGGTGCGGCGGCGGTACTGGCGTATTACCAGCAGGTGGCCGAACGCCGTGCCAGCTTGCCTTATGAAATTGATGGAGTGGTGGTCAAAGTCGACAGTCTGGCACAGCAACGGGCGCTAGGCTTTGTCGCCAGGGCACCACGCTGGGCCATCGCGTTTAAGTTCCCGGCGCAGGAGCAGCTGACCACTTTGGTGGATGTTGAGTTTCAGGTGGGGCGAACCGGCGCCATCACCCCTGTCGCCCGGCTGGAACCGGTGCTGGTGGGCGGCGTAACCGTCAGCAATGCGACTTTGCACAACCAGGACGAGATCAATCGGCTGGGCGTGCAAATTGGCGATACCGTGACGGTGCGCCGGGCAGGTGATGTGATCCCGCAAATTGTCTCAGTGCTGTCTGAACGGCGCCCGGCCGACAGCCAGCCGATAACCTTTCCAAGCGAGTGCCCGGTCTGTCAGTCGCAGGTTGAGCGGGTGGAAGGCGAGGCCGTTGCCCGTTGCACTGGCGGCTTGTATTGTGCAGCCCAGCGAAAAGAAGCTTTGAAGCACTTTGTCTCGCGCAAAGCGTTGGATATCGATGGTCTTGGCGAGAAGTTGATTGATCAGCTGGTTGAGCAGCAGTTGGTGCAAACTCCGGCCGATATTTTCCAGTTGGATTTGCCTGCCTTGTTGGGGTTGGAGCGGATGGCCGAAAAATCGGCCAGCAAATTGCTCAACGCCATCGAAGCTGCCAAAAGCACCAGC
>JAFIFR010000260.1 GCA_020831935.1 Alkalimonas sp. | reverse complement strand
GGGAAGACGCTGGTGTTTAACGGCGGCAACCTGAACCTGACCTTCCCGGCAGCCGGTGACTACACCTTTACCATCGATGCTAGCGAGCCCACGGCACCGGTGTTTACCGTGACCGCGGATTAACGGTTTTTTTCCTGGCCTTGTGGGGGACCTTCGGGTCCCCTTTTTTATCAGCCAGCAAAGCTGGGCGTCTTTGCTATACTGCATAGTCTTCAATACGTGGAGCGTTGCAATGAAAGCTTGGTTTTGTTTACTGTTATTCAGCCTGCCAGCCTTGGCGGAGCAGCCTCAAACCACTCAATGCACCAGCGGTGACTCGGTACGCCTGATTGAGGTGGTTTACCCCGAAGGCGGCGAACTGCCGTGCGAAGTTCGTTACACCCGCGATGGTGAACAGCAGGTGCTGTGGCGGGCTCGGAATGAAGTGGGGTACTGTGCGCAAAAAGCTGCTGAGTTTATTGAGCGACAGCGGGGTTGGGGTTATCAGTGCCACTTGCTGCCTTCCAGCCCCTCAACAACGGAATAAATTGACTGCGCCGTGCATCAGCCGCTCAGCAGGAATTGAGTGACAAGGGTATGGATCTGCATACGTATTCAGTGCAAAAAATGCGGACCTGCCTTAAAAAAGTGCGTTAGTTTAAGGCTAGGCATTTTTTCGTCAGTCATTTTTTCTTTGCGGGGAGCAGAGCAATGCAGTTAAAACCATCCTTATTGGCGCTGGCCGCCAGCGCCGCCTTATTGGCCTGTCAACCGACGTCGCAGCCAGATCAGTCGGCTGCGGCCAAGCCAGAGGCAGAGCCCGCCACCGAGCAGACTGCTGAAGCAGGCAAGGCGGTGGTCTATCAAGTCTTTACCCGGCTGTTTGGCAACACCAACACCACCAACAAACCCTGGGGCACGCTGGAAGAAAACGGCGTTGGCAAATTTAGCGATTTTACCGATGAAGCCCTGGCCGGTATCCGTGAGCTGGGTGTGACCCATGTATGGTACACCGGGGTGCCGCATCATGCGGTGATCCGCGACTATACTGCCTATGGCATTTCGCTGGATGACCCCGATGTGGTGAAAGGCCGGGCCGGCTCACCTTACGCGGTGAAAGACTACTACAATGTCAGTCCGGATCTGGCCGATGATCCGGCCAATCGCTTGCAGGAGTTTCAGGCCCTGATTGCCCGCACCCATGCCCATGGCATGAAGGTGCTGATTGATATTGTGCCCAACCATGTGGCGCGTAATTACCAGTCTATCAGCCGGCCAGAAGGCGTCGCTGACTTTGGTGCCAGCGACGACACTAGTGTGGCCTACGCCCGTGACAACAATTTCTACTACATCCCGGGCGAAGCTTTTCAGGTGCCGGCCTGGCCCGAGGATTACCTGCCACTTGGCGGTGAGTCGCATCCACTGGCCGATGGTCAGTTTGAAGAAGTGCCTGCCAAGTGGACCGGCAATGGCTCCCGCGCTGCCCAGCCGGAGTTTGATGACTGGTACGAAACGGTCAAAATCAACTTCGGCGTGCGGCCCGATGGCAGTTACGACTTTGATAGCCTGCCAGCCGAGTATGCACAGAAAAGCATTGAGCAGCACTACAGCTTCTGGCAAGGCCGCGATGTGCCGGACTCCTGGGAAAAATTCCGTGACATCGTGCTGTACTGGATTGACATGGGCGTCGATGGCTTTCGTTACGACATGGCCGAAATGGTACCAGTCGAGTTCTGGAGTTACCTGAACTCCCACATCAAGCAGGTCAACCCGGATGCCTTCCTGCTGGCCGAGGTGTACCAGCCGCATCTGTACCGCGATTACTTGCATCTGGGCCGGATGGATTACCTGTACGACAAGGTCGAGTTTTACGACAACCTGAAGTGGGCGATGCAAGGCCACGGCAGTACCGATGCGCTGGTGGAGGTGCAGGACAGCATGGCCGATATTGAGCACCACATGCTGCACTTTTTGGAAAACCACGATGAGCAGCGTATCGCCAGCCCGGAATTTGCCGGCGACGCCCGCTTAGGGATGCCCGCCATGCTGATTTCAGCCACCATCAGCACTTCGCCGACCATGCTGTACTTTGGCCAGGAAGTCGGCGAAGCGGCCAGCGACGATGCCGGTTTTGGTAAAGCCAGCCGCACCACCATTTTTGATTACTGGGGCGTACCGGCCCATCAGCGTTGGATGAATGATGGTGCTTTTGACGGCGGCGCCCTGACGGAAGCGGAGCGTGAGCTGCGCGATTTTTATGTGCGTTTGATGCGCTTTAGTGCCGAGCAGCCAGCCATGAACGGCCACTACGCCGAGATTCACCGCGCCAACCGGGCAGCGACTGAGCACTACGACGACAAGCTGCTGTCTTACCTGCGTTGGACCGATGAACAGAAATTACTGATTGTTGCCAATGTGCGGGATGCGGCGTACCCGCCGATGAACTTGCAAATCCCGGCAGAGCAAATTGCAGCCTGGGGCCTGACCGATGGCAGTTACACCCTGACGGAACAGCTGTATGGTGAGCTGTCGGTGCCATTGACGGTAGTCAATGGCGTTGGCACTGTGCCATTGACGCTGGCGCCTTTGGCATCTCTGATCCTGCAACTGGAGCACTAAGCCATGCTTAAATCCATAGGTGCACTCTTTGTTAGCCTGCTGGTGTTTGCCAGCTGGCTGCTGCCAGCGCAGACGCTGGACTACCAAAGCCATCAGCTGACGGATGAGGGCCTGCTGATCCAGACCAGCCAAGGCCAGTTGACGCTGCGCTTCCATCAGCCAGCGGTGGTGGAAGTGTTTTATCAAAACGAAGGCGTGAAACAA
>JAFIFR010000259.1 GCA_020831935.1 Alkalimonas sp. | reverse complement strand
TTATGCTGGTCAATCAGCTCCAGCAACTGCTCGCGGGAGTCGGCCAGCAGCGTCCAAAAGGCGACTTTGATCTGTTTGCCTGGGGCCACAGTGACGGTCGGACGCAAACAAAGGATAGGGTCCAGCACGGTGCCACTGCTGTTGCTTAATGATTGCTTAGGCTGCATGGCCCGCGCCTGCTGCAGGCAAGTGCCGGAACCAAAGAACTGCGCGCGGTTGGTTTCGTATTGCAGCGCTGCGCTACTCCCACCTTCAATCACGGCAAAGTGCCCCACCCAAAGCGGCGTGTCGTCTGGCGAGCGAGGGCGGCGGGTGGCCACAATGGCGCCATATTCCGAGACAAATTCGGTTTGCACAAATAACTTGGAAAACGCCGGATGTGCCTGATCGCTGGCAGCATTGCCAAGCACCAACTCGGCGTAGGAGGTCAGCTCCAGCACTTGTTCGTGCTGGCTATGGCTGCACAAAGTGACCGCACGCACCTCGCCATTGTGCTCGGAGGAAACCAACACCGTCAATCGGGCACTGATCGCTGGCTGTTCTTTTTTGGCTGCACCGGTTGGCGAACAGGAAAAGGCACTAAACTCCGCTCTGTCTTCACTAAAGGTTGCCGCATGACCATACGATTGGGCAGCTTCGGCGAATGGCGAACTGGTGACATCCGGTTGCAGGCTGACCGCCCAAAAATCAGCATTCGAGCGCTCACGCAGCAGGATATAACTGCCGCAGTTGTCCAGGCTGCTATCGGCTCGCCAACGGGTTATGGCGATATCGCGCCAGCGGCTGTAACCACTGCCTGCGGCGCTTAGCATCACACTGTAGTGCCCATTGCTGAGCATATGGGTCTGTGGGGCGCCATCCGCCAACGGGTCAAGGCTCCGCTCCGTCAGGGATTCGCTACGGTGAGCAGCCGTTATGGTCACAGCTTCGGCTTTGGGGTGCGCATTCAGCACATCGCGCGGCACCCGTTCCTGCAACAGCAGTTCGCAGGCCCGGATCATCGGCTCGCGATGGAAGCGACTGCGCATTACCCCCTGTTGCAGCGCATTAAGCAAAGCAATCAGCGTCATGCCCTGATGGTGCGCCATAAAGCTTTGCACCAACACCGGCTGATCCGGGTTGGGCAGCCGGGCTGGAGTGAAATCGATGGCTTCAACAAAGCCATAATCACCGAGCGCTCCCAGTTGCTCCAACCGGGCAAAGTTACCACAGGCGGCAGGGGCATCCACCATGGCTGCCAGCGCAGTGGCATAAGGTGCAATCACCAGGTTTTGAGCCAACCCGCGTTTCAAGCCAAGCCCGGGCACACCAAAATTGGAATACTGATAAGTAAGATGCAGATCGCGCGCATTGAAGGCCGATTCTGAAATGCCCCAGGGGATCCGGTGCTGCCTGCCGTAACTGATCTGCCGCGCCACGATAAGACGATTGCTTTGCTCCAGCAGGCTGCCAACTTCAGCCCGCATCACCAGAGATGGCATCAGGTATTCAAACATCGAGCCCGACCAGGACAACAAAGCAGCACCAGCCCCAAGCGGAGTGGCACTGCGACCCAGCCGAAACCAGTGCTTGCTGTCAAGATCCCCTTTGGCGATGGCAAAAAGGCTGGCCAACCTGGCCTCGGATGCCAGTAAATCGTAACAACTGGTATCCAGGGTATTGTCTGCCACCGCATAGCCAATCGATAGCAAATGGCGCTCAGCATTCAGCAAAAAAGTGAAGTTCATTTGCAGCGCCATCGTCCTGCTTGCTGCGGCCAGCGCAGCCAGGCGTTGTTGCAGCTGGCGCTGCTCCTGACTGCTGGCCAGGTGATCCTGCTGATGCTGCTGGATCGTCTGCAGCAAAGCCTGCAAATAGAACAGCAGGTTGTCGCTCTCGGGCGGCTCTGCGGCATCCATCGACGGCTGTGCCAGGCTGCTGTGGTAACAGGCCAGCGTCTCTGTGGCCAGCTCAATCAGTGGGCTGTGCAGCGGCGCCAGCCGATGGCTACCGCTTGCTAACTGCCGGGCCAGGCCATCCAGACAGGCCTGCAATTGCTGGCTCGATGCAAAGCGACCAGCACTTTGCAGTAAGCTCGCCTGGGCCAATGCCAGGGTATCATCAAGCCCCTGCCACGCCTGTGGTGCCAGCAATTGCTGCTGCCACTCATCCAGGCTATTGGCCAATGCCAGTAAGTGGCCGGCCAGATTGCCGCTGTCTACCGAGGAGACATAGGCCGGAGCTAAAGGCTGCAAACTCTGGGTATCGTACCAATTGTAAAAATGCCCCTGATAGCGGCCAAGCCGGTGCAGGCTGGCAAAGGTTTGTTCCAGCTTATCGGCACTGGCGTGAGTGCCCAGCCAACCAAAATCGCGCGCCGTGACCACCGACAACAAATACACACCGATGTTGGTTGGCGAGGTGCGGTGCGCAATGACCGGCTCTGGCAGTTGCTGAAAATTATCCGGCGGCAACCAGTGGTCACTGGCACTGACAAAGCGTTCAAAAAAACGCCAGGTACGGCGAGCGACCAGCCGCAAGCGGCTGGCCTCGCTGGCCGACAATGGCCGGCTTTGCTGCAGACTGGTCGGCAGGCTGAGCCAGTGCATCAGCGCGGGTGCCAGTTGCCAGAGTGCTATGAGCGGTGCCCAGAGCGCCAGATTCTGTGGCGCTTGCCAGCTAAGCAGCGCCGCACTCAACCAACTGAGCACCAGGCCAGGTGCCATCTGACGGTAATAGCCCAGCAGGCTGAGTGGCCGGCTGGCGCTGCTTTGCGCGCTGGTGACCCACTGCAGCAGGTGCTTGCGGCTAACCAACAGCCGCC
>JAFIFR010000258.1 GCA_020831935.1 Alkalimonas sp. | reverse complement strand
GGCGGCTGTTGGTTAGCCGCAAGCACCTGCTGCAGTGGGTCACCAGCGCGCAAAGTAGTGCCAGGCGGCCACTCAGCCTGCTGGGCTATTATCGCCAGATGGCACCTGGCCTGGTGCTCAGCTGGTTAAGTGCCGCGCTGCTTAGCGGGCAGGCACCACAGAATCTGGCGCTGTGGGCACCGCTCATAGCATTATGGCAACTGGCACCCGCACTGATGTACTGGCTCAGCCTGCCGACCACTTTGCAGCAAAGCCGGCCGCTGTCGGCCAGCGAGGCCAGCCGCTTGCGGCTGGTAGCCCGCCGTACCTGGCGTTTTTTTGAACGCTTTGTTAGTGCCAGTGACAACTGGCTGCCGCCGGATAATTTTCAACAACTGCCAGAGCCGGTCATTGCGCACCGCACCTCGCCTACCAATATCGGTGTTTATCTGTTGTCGGTAGTCACGGCGCGCGATTTTGGTTGGCTGGGCACTCACGCCAGTGCCGATAAGCTGGAACAAACCTTTGCCAGCCTGCACCGGCTTGGCCGCTATCAGGGGCATTTTTACAATTGGTACGATACCCAGAGTTTGCAGCCTTTAGCTCCGGCCTATGTCTCCTCGGTAGACAGCGGCAATCTGGCCGGCCACTTACTGGCATTGGCCAATAGCCTGGATGAGTGGCAGCAGCAATTGCTGGCACCACAGGCGTGGCAGGGGCTTGATGATACCCTGGCATTGGCCCAGGCGAGCTTACTGCAAAGTGCTGGTCGCTTTGCATCGAGCCAGCAATTGCAGGCCTGTCTGGATGGCCTGGCCCGGCAGTTAGCAAGCGGTAGCCATCGGCTGGCGCCGCTGCACAGCCCACTGATTGAGCTGGCCACAGAGACGCTGGCCTGTTACCACAGCAGCCTGGCACAGCCGTCGATGGATGCCGCAGAGCCGCCCGAGAGCGACAACCTGCTGTTCTATTTGCAGGCTTTGCTGCAGACGATCCAGCAGCATCAGCAGGATCACCTGGCCAGCAGTCAGGAGCAGCGCCAGCTGCAACAACGCCTGGCTGCGCTGGCCGCAGCAAGCAGGACGATGGCGCTGCAAATGAACTTCACTTTTTTGCTGAATGCTGAGCGCCATTTGCTATCGATTGGCTATGCGGTGGCAGACAATACCCTGGATACCAGTTGTTACGATTTACTGGCATCCGAGGCCAGGTTGGCCAGCCTTTTTGCCATCGCCAAAGGGGATATCGACAGCAAGCACTGGTTTCGGCTTGGTCGCAGTGCCACCCCGCTCGGGACTGGGGCTGCTTTGCTATCCTGGTCGGGCTCGATGTTTGAATACCTGATGCCATCCCTGGTGATGCGGGCTGAAGTTGGCAGTCTGCTGGAGCAAAGCAACCGCCTTATCGTGGCGCGGCAGATCAGTTACGGTAGGCAACACCAGATCCCCTGGGGTATTTCAGAGTCGGCCTACAATGCACGCGATCTGCACCTTACCTATCAGTATTCCAATTTTGGTGTGCCCGGGCTTGGTTTGAAACGCGGGCTGGCACAAAACCTGGTGATTGCACCTTATGCCACTGCGCTGGCCGCCATGGTGGATGCCCCTGCCGCCTGTGGTAACTTTGCCCGGTTAGAGCAACTGGGAGCGCTCGGTGATTATGGTTTTGTTGAAGCCATCGATTACACCCCGGCCCGTCTGCCCAGTCCGGATCAGCCGGTGTTGGTGCAAAGCTTTATGGCGCACCATCAGGGCATGACGCTGATTGCTCTGCTCAATACGCTGCAACAGGGGCTGATGCGCAGTCGTTTCCATCGGGAGCCGATGATCCGGGCCTGTGAGCTGCTGTTGCAGGAGCGGGTACCTCGTGATGTGCTGAATGCCCACCCCAAAGCTGAAGCTGTGACCATTGCTGCTGACAACAGCAGCGAATCGCTGACGGAACTTAGCCTGGACCCTGCGGCGGATGGCGCGCCTCAAACCCATATTCTGAGCCATGGCCAATACAGTGTGATGCTGAGCGCCGCCGGTAGTGGTTACAGCCGCTGGCGTGATATCGCTATTACCCGTTGGCGGGCCGATAGCAGCCTGGATAACTGCGGCAGCTATATCCTGCTGCGTGAACGCTCCAGTGCCTGTTTTTGGGCGGCCAGCCTGCAACCGGATGCCAGCAGGCCGTCAGCACCTGATGCCGGTCAATCGTATCGTCATACGGCAACCTTTAGTGAAGACAGGGCGGAGTTTAGTGCCTTTTCCTGTTCGCCAACCGGTTCAGCAAAAAAACAGCAGCCAGCGATCAGTGCCCGATTGACGGTGCTGGTTTCCTCCGAGCACAACGGCGAAGTGCGTACGGTCACTTTGTGCAACCATAGCCGGCGCGAGCAAGTGCTTGAGCTGACTTCCTACGCCGAATTGGTACTCGGTAATGCCGCCAGCGATCAGGCACATCCGGCTTTTTCCAAGTTATTTGTGCAAACCGAATTTGTCACTGAATATGGCGCCATTGTGGCCACCCGCCGCCCTCGTACGCCAGATGACACTGCGCTCTGGTTAGGGCACTTTGCTGTGATTGAAGGAGGGAGTAGCGCTGCACTGCAATACGAAACCAACCGCGCACAGTTCTTTGGTTCCGGCACTTGTCTGCAGCAGGCGCGGGCTATGCAGCCTAAGCAGTCATTAAGCAACAGCAGTGGCACCGTGCTGGACCCTATCCTTTGTTTGCGCCCGACCGTCACTGTGGCCCCGGGCAAGCAGCTCAAAGTTGCGTTTTGGACGCTGTTGGCCGACTCCCGCGAGCAGTTGCTGGAGCTGATTGACCAGCATAACGAAACCAG
>JAFIFR010000257.1 GCA_020831935.1 Alkalimonas sp. | reverse complement strand
CCCGCTTCAATATGCACGGCGCCAAGCAAGCGAAACGGTGACTGCAACGCTAAGTTTGCCGGCAGAAAATCCTGCTGCAGCACCGCTTTTTCAGGCCAGTGAGGTGTATTATTAGGGCGCAGCCAGTGGTAATCACCAGCGCTTAGTTGCCAGACATGCAGATGGGGATCAATGATGTCGAGCATGGGCTCACTCATTGCGCGGTATAACCACCGTCAATCAGCTGCAAGCTGCCGGTAATAAAGGCCGCCTCCGGACTGGCCAGAAAAGCCACCAGCGCCGCCACTTCTTCCGGCTTCCCTAAACGCCCCAATGGCTGCTCAGCTGCTTCTTCACGGTGCACCTCAGATGCTTCACGACCACTTTTTGCGCAATAGCGGGCAATGGCCTGCTGGTACAAAGGCGTATCAATGGTGCCGGGACAGATGGCATTGCAGCGAATGTTAAAGCTGGCGTAATCAAGCGCTGTGGTGCGCGCCATTGATGCCAGTGCCACCTTGGTCAGGTTGTAAGCAAAAGAGTTGCGCTTGCCAATGACCGCTTGATCCGAGGCCATCAGCAAAATAACACCATCGCGCTGCTGTTTCATCTGCGGCAAAACCGCCTGCACTGCGGCAAAAGCTCCTTTGACATTCAGCGCAAACAGCTGATCCAGCATCGCCTCAGTGGTCTGCTCAATATCGGCTGAAAGATGCCGGCCGGCATTGGACACCAAGAGATCAATGCGGCCATACTCAGCCTGAACCCCGGCAATCACCTGTTGCACCGCTTCAACATTACTGACATCACAAGCCAGATAGATACCAGCCGGGCCTGGCTGAATATCCAGGTTGATCACCTGATAGCCTTGCTGCTGTAACTTTGCCACCACAGCCGCCCCGATGCCGGCACTGCCACCGGTGACCACGGCAACCGGCTTTGAACCCTTGTTTTGCATGCTTACAAACCCTACAGGCCCATGGCCTGATCCAATCACTAAAACTCGTTGTATCATAACAGCTTTGGTCAGTCTCGGCTTGAGACTTCTGACCGGGCTGTTACACTAAGACTCGTTTTCAATGCTCTGAGGATACCCAATGCAAACCCTGACTGCCGGACAAACCGCACCTGATTTTACCTTGCAAGACCAAAACGGCCAGAGCATCAGCCTGGCTGATTTTCGCGGCAAGAAAGTGCTGGTGTATTTTTACCCGCGCGCTTCAACGCCTGGCTGTACCGTGCAAGCTTGTGGCTTACGTGATAGCAAAGCGGAGCTGGAAAAGCTGGGGGTGGTGGTGCTGGGTTTAAGCCCGGATACCCCGAAAAAACTGCTGAACTTCGTCACGAAACAGGAGCTTAATTTCACCCTGCTGGCGGATGAAGATCACAGCGTGGCTGACGCCTTTGGTGTCTGGGGACCGAAAAAGTTTATGGGCCGGGTCAGCGATGGCATTCATCGCACCAGCTTTCTGATTGATGAACAAGGCACCATCGCCCATGTGTTCGACAAATTTAAAACCAAAGATCACCATCAGGTGGTGCTGGATTACTTGAACCAATAAGTCATTTGCCCTGCCAGCTCTTGCTTTGGTCGGATCCGACATGCAAGAGGTCTGGCTTTGTGCATACTAGGGCGTGTTGACCAAAATGACACAAATTTGTATGGAGGATTTATGCACGCGCTCCAAAAACTCTCATTCACTGCCGCTGCCATGCTGTTGGCTGGCTTGGTGCAGTCGCAAACTCAAGCCCAAACCATTGACACTGAACATGGCCCTATTCAACTGACTACCATTGCTGAGGGGCTGCAACACCCCTGGGGCATGACTTTTTTGCCTGATGGCCGCATGCTGGTGACCGAACGCACTGCCAACTTGCGCTATGTCAGCATGGACGGCAGCATCAGCGACCCAATTGCCGGCCTGCCGGATATTCTGGTCGACGGTCAGGGCGGTTTGCTTGATGTGGCACTGCATCCGGACTTTGCCAACAACCAATGGGTCTATTTCAGCTACAACGAGCCCACACCTGAAGGTAGCAGCACTGCTGTGGCCAGAGCCCGCTTAAACGGTATGCAACTGGAGCAGTTGGAGGTTATTTTCAGTGCCCAACCAAAAATGCGTAGCCGTCACCACTTTGGCAGCCGCCTGGTATTTACTGACGATGGCTATCTTTTTGTTGCCTTAGGCGATCGAGGATCGCGCCGGCACGATGCCCAAACGCTGGATACCCACCACGGCAAAGTAGTACGCATTTACCCCGATGGGACCATTCCAGAGACCAATCCCTTTGTGGGCCGGGAAGGCCTGGACGATATCTGGTCTTATGGGCACCGCAACATCCAAGGTGCTGATTTGCACCCTGTGACGCGTGAACTCTGGACCCATGAACATGGCCCTCAGGGCGGCGATGAACTTAATCTGACGCTTGCCGCCAGAAACTATGGCTGGCCAACCATCACTTACGGTGAAGAGTACGGTGGTGGTCACATTGGCCCGACCCACAAAGAAGGTATGGAGCAACCGGTTCACCAGTGGACCCCCTCCATCGCGCCAAGCGGCATGGTGTTCTACACCGGTGAGCTATTCAATGACTGGCAAGGCAATGCCCTGGTAGGTGCCCTGCGTTATCAGCTGGTGGCACGACTGGTCATGGATGGCAATGAGGTGACGCACGAAGAGCGCATTGATATTGGCATGCGGGTGCGCGATGTTCGTCAGGGACCCGATGGCAAAGTTTACTTGCTGACCGATGAGCCCAACGGCAAAGTATTGCAACTAAAGCCTGCGGCTAGCGAATAATAACTAACAACAAGGGCTGCAGAAGCAGCCCTTGTT
>JAFIFR010000256.1 GCA_020831935.1 Alkalimonas sp. | reverse complement strand
GCCTGCTGGCCGCAGTTTTGTTGCGATAGGGCGTTGCATGCTTTAGCATGCCGACGGTTTTTAAATGTTTGTCATGGAGCTGCTGATGTTAAAATTATCCCCACTGGCTTGTGCGATCGCTTTGGCATGGCCTGCTATGCTGAGCGCAGATGAAGCCGCTTTTGATGATGACCGTGATGGTGCCCAGTTGGAGCGCATTGAAGTGCGCGCCTCTGGTTTGCGGCGTGATGTGGTGGAAATGGCTGGGCCGGTCTCGGTGCTCAGCGGCGATGAGTTGGTGCGTCGTACCGAAGCCAGCATCGGTGAAACCTTAAAATTTGAGCCCGGTGTGCACGGCAACTACTTTGGCCCGGTGGCCTCCAGCCCGGTGATCCGTGGTTTGGATGGTCCGCGAGTGCAGGTGATCCACAATGGCATGAGCACCGGCGATGTATCACGTGAAGGGCCGGATCACACCATTACCGCCGATGCCATTACCGCCCAGCAAATTGAAGTGCTGCGCGGCCCGGCAACCTTGCTGTACGGCAGTGGTGCCATTGGCGGTGTCATTAATGTGGTGGATAACCGCATTCCCCGCACGGCCCTGGCCGAGCCGGAAACCGTGCTGCAGGGGCGCTTCAACAGCGCGGCAGCCGAGCGCTCGTTGGCTTTTGCCCACGACAGCGCCGCTGAGTTCTTAGCGTTTCATGCCGATGGCTATTACCGCAAAGGCAACGACTACCGGGTGCCGGAGTATCAGAGCGACGAGGGCTTTCGTAGCAAGCGGCTGGACAATTCCTGGTCGGATCATCAGGTGCTGAATCTGGGCTCCAGCCATATTGCCGACTGGGGCTTTGTCGGCATCAGTTACGGCTACATCAACAGCGAATACGGTTTGCCGGAAGGGCCGCAAGATCCGCTGGATGACGACGATGGCGAGCTGATCAAACTAAACCAGCAGCGGCTGGCACTGGCGGCCGAGTACCGGCCACAGCATGCCAATTGGGAACTGCTGACCGCCGATCTGGCCTTTACCGATTACGACCATGCCGAATACGACGAGGGCGAAGCCGAAACCGAATTCACCAGCAAACAATGGGAGCTGCGACTGACCGGCACTTACTTGCTGGAGTCAGGCTGGCGTGGCATTGTCGGTTATCACGGCACCGTGCGGGACTATGAAGCGGTGGGTGAAGAGGCCTTTACCCCCAACACCGACACCGACAGTCATGCTGTCTTTGTGTTGCAAGAGCGCAGTTTTGGTGACTTAAAGTTTGAGTTTGGCAGCCGTTATGAACGTTTAACGCAAAAAGCCGCTGAGGTCGAGGATGCGCTGGGCGTGCGCGATATCCGCGATCCCTTCAACCTCTTTAGCTGGTCGGTCGGTGCGGTCTATCAGCTGACCGACGGTCATCAGCTGACCGCAGCTTTTAGTCAGGCGCAGCGAGCACCGGCGGCCAACGAGCTTTATGCCAATGGCATCCATGTCGGCACCCGCTCGTTTGAGATCGGCACCGCCTATCGGGTGACGCACAGCGATGGCCAGACCGAAATCCTTAGCGATGCCAGTTTATCCAAAGCGGAAAAAGCCAACAACGTCGATCTGGGGGTACGAGGTCAGCTGGATAGCGTGCAGTATCAGCTGAATATCTTCTACAACCAGATTGATGACTTCGCCTATTTAAGCAACCTGGGTTTTGCCATTGCCGGTTTTGATGCCTATCAGTACCGGCAGGACGATGCTCGCTTGCATGGCGCAGAGGCCAGTGTGCGCTGGCAACTGGCGCCGGATCATCAGCTCAGTCTGATGGGGGATCTGGTGCGGGCCCGGCTGAAGGATGGCGGCAATTTGCCGCGCATTCCGCCGTTCCGACTGGGCGCTGAGTATCAGTTTACTGCCGATGCCTGGAGCGCTCAGCTGGGCGTCATGCACCATGGTCGCCAGAGCAAAGTGGCTGCCAATGAAACGCCGACCGACAGCTACACCCTGGTCGAAGCCGCAGTTAACTACCATTTCCACTGGCAGCACTGGGAGTTGATGGCCTTTGCCAAGGCGCAAAACCTGACCAATCAGCTGGCCTTTGTCCACAGCTCTTTTATCAAAGAAGACGCGCCTTTGGCTGGCCGTAATCTGACGGTAGGGATGCAGCTGCGTTTCTGATCTTCCGGCTAAAGCGCTGCCTGTGGTATAACAGTCGCAGGCAGCAAACAAAGGGGCAGCTATGGCCGGTTGGTTGGATCTTATCGCAATCCTGTGGTTTTTAGCCATTTGGGTGGGCTATACCCTGTACGCCAAACGCCGCGCCAAAACCGTCAGCTGCTTGTCCTTTGAATTGCGGCGCAAGCGCAACGACTGGATGAAGCAGATGCTAAGCCGCGACAACAAAATGGCCGATGTCGGGCTGATTTCCACGCTGGAGCGTAATGTGAGCTTTTTTGCCTCCAGCACCCTGTTGGTGCTGGCCGGTTTGCTGACTGCGCTCGCCTCGGCCGATAAAATCAGTCTGGTGCTGCGCAACATTTTGCCCTGGAGCTCGCAGGCCGAAGTCTCGTTGCAATTAAAACTGTTATGCATCGCCCTGATCTACGTGTTTGCCTTTTTCCAGTTTACCTGGTCGCTGCGCCAGTATGGCTTTGGTGGCGTTTTGATCGGGGCTGCGCCGGATGGCCGCAGCATGGAAGAAGGGGATCGTGAGGCCTATGCACTGCGCACTGCTAAAGTGATTGATCAGGCAGGCCACTCGTTCAACTATGGCCTGCGCGCCATGTATCTGTCACTGGCCGCTTTGGCCTGGTTTATCGATCCGGTATTTTTTATGATGGCGACCGTGGTGGTGGTGCTGAT
>JAFIFR010000255.1 GCA_020831935.1 Alkalimonas sp. | reverse complement strand
ACAGTTCAGCATCAAACGCATCCGTTAAGGGCTCTGGGCCAAGTGCCTGCAGCATAGGGTGTGGTGCATCCTTTGCTTGCCAGAGCACAGCACCAAAGCGGCGGGTATCATTGAGCCGCAGCAGCTGGCCACTGCTAAGCACAAAGTCGACATGGTCATGCTTACCGGCCACGGTGCTTTGCGGCAGGACCTTCAAATGGCCGGACATGCCAAGATGCAGCAGGATAGTGCCTTGCGCAAGCTCAATCAGCAGGTACTTGGCACGACGCGATACGCCCAAGATGGGTTCATCCGTCAGCGCCATGACTTCATCCGGTATTGGCCAGCGTAGCTGGCGCTGCCTTACCACCACACGCTGCAGCAGCTGTCCTTGTAAGTGAGGGCGAATACCAAGGCAGGAAACTTCAACTTCTGGTAATTCTGGCATTAACGGAACTCCGCAGGGAACAACAGTTCGGCTTCTGCCGCACGGATGGGGTAGTACAAACGCCGATGCGACGGGCTGAGGTAAAACTGCTGCTCCGCCAGCGACAGCACCCAGATCACAGGCTCCCCCTGACCGGCCAGCACTAGTTGGGCCTGCGTCAAAGGCTCCGGCAAGGGCTGCACACTGCGCTCACCATCGCTCAGCTGTTGCTGTTGCCAAATCGCCAGTGTGCGCTCGACCAGCGGTTGCAACTCAGGCTGAGCCGGTGACAACTGCCAGCCCTGCGGCGACCGACTGATGCGGGCGCCGGCGAACTCAATACTCAGCAGCTGTTGTTCGCCCAGTAAGTGGGTGCTGCGATGCGGCCTGTCGGCCAGTCGCTGCGGGGTACCGTACAGCAAAAACATCAGAATCAGCACTGCAAAAATCAGCACATTGTTCCAGTTGCGGCGGGAGAGTTTGGGGAGCATGGTTCTGCCCTGGCATTCTTTCGTTCAGGAAAGTGTACCATAGCAGCGGGCTGCAGAGCAGTATCAGTGAGTGCGGTGAGATGGCTGCCCTTCGTTCAGGCAGAAAAAAACCCGGCAGAGCCGGGTTTTTCGAAAAGCTTGATTACTTGATTTTCGCTTCTTTGAAAATCACGTGCTTGCGCACTTTCGGGTCAAACTTTTTGATTTCCATCTTTTCAGGCATGGTGCGCTTGTTCTTGGTAGTAGTGTAGAAGAAGCCAGTGCCTGCAGATGATACTAAACGAATTTTATCGCGCATCGTCGTAATCCTTAAACTTTCAGACCTTTGGCACGCAGATCAGCCAAAACTGAATCGATGCCATTCTTATCAATAATACGCATGCCTTTGGTAGACAGGCGCAGTTTGACGAAACGATTTTCACTTTCAACCCAGAAACGATGCGTTTGCAGGTTCGGCAGGAAACGGCGCTTGGTTGCGTTGTTGGCATGAGACCTGTTATTACCAGTAATAGGTCGCTTGCCGGTCACTTGGCATACTTTTGACATGTCGTATCTCTCCAAAAAATAACTGCTTGCTCGAGCGTTTTATCTGCCTTCTGGCCAAGGAAGGCGGCTCTGAAAACGTAAGAGGGCGCAATTTATACACGAAAGGTGCTCCGAATTCAAGCAAATTCATCCGCGATCCGACTGTTTGCGGCAATTTAATACGATCACGGATCCAAAGCGGGATCCCGCTAGATCCAACCGCGCTCGGCAAAGGACACCACCTCACCATCACCAACCACCAGATGATCCAGCACCCGGATATCCACCAGCTGCAGCGCCTGCTGGATCCGGTCAGTAATGCTGCGATCCGCCCGGCTCGGTTCGGCTACGCCGGATGGGTGGTTGTGCGCCAGGATCAGCGCGGCGGCATTGTACTTCAGAGCCTGCTGCACCACCACCCGCGGATAGACCGGCGAGGCATCAATAGTGCCATAGAACAGTGGCTCAGATTTGAGCAAGCGGTGCTGGTTGTCCAGGTACAGCACCTGGAAGACTTCCCTGCTCTCGTGATGAAGTTGCTGGCTTAGATAGCGTTTCACCAAGGAAGGCTCGGTAAAGACGGCTTCGTGCTGCAAGCTCTGCTGCAGACAGCGTTGGCTTAGCTCCATCACCGCCTGCAACTGCACGTACTTGGCCATGCCCAAACCTTTGCCTTCACAAAAGCGCGGCAGCGGTGCCTGCATTAGGGCTTTGAGCGAGCCAAAATCGGCCAGTAAGCTGCGCGCCAGCTCCACTGCTGACATCCCCGGCAAGCCGGTGCGTAAAAAGATCGCCAGTAATTCGGCATCCGATAAGGCGGTAGCGCCGCGTTGCAACAACTTTTCTCTGGGCCGCTCTTCGGCTGGCCAGTCCCTAATTGCCATGCTTCCTCCTTGTGTGAAATGCGTCTTTAGCAGCTGAAGTAAGTAGCCGTTTCATGCTATCTTTAGCCCAGTTTCAGCCAACGGACTTCACAGCATGCAAACTACTCTCAGCGGCCAGCGGATCTTACTGGGCATCAGCGGCGGCATCGCCGCCTATAAAAGTGCCGATCTGATCCGGCGTTTAAAAGAGCGCGGTGCCGAAGTCCGGGTGATCCTGACCGAAGGCGGCAGCCACTTTATTACCCCGCTTACTTTGCAAGCCCTGTCTGGCAACCCGGTCAGCTCCAGCCTGCTGGACCCAGCGGCAGAAGCAGCCATGGGCCATATTGAGCTGGCGAAATGGGCCAGCTGCATTCTGATAGCACCGGCCAGCGCCGATCTGATTGCCCGGCTGGCCCATGGCCTCGCCAACGACTTACTGACCACCTGTGTACTGGCAAGCAGTGCTCCGGTGATGGTTGCGCCAGCCATGAACCAGCAGATGTATAAAAATAGCGCAACCCAGCACAACATAGCAACACTGAAA
>JAFIFR010000254.1 GCA_020831935.1 Alkalimonas sp. | reverse complement strand
GAAAACAACGTGCCTTACCTGGGCATTTGTCTGGGCATGCAAGTGGCGCTGATAGAATACGCCCGTCATGTCGCCGGCATGGCCGATGCGCACTCCACCGAATTCAATAAAGCCAGCACCCACCCGGTGGTGGGTTTGATCACCGAATGGCTGGATTCTGATGGTGCGGTGGAAACCCGCAGCGAAGACTCCGATTTGGGCGGCACCATGCGGTTGGGTAGCCAGGCCTGCAATCTGGTGAAAGGCACCAAAGCGCGGGCGATTTACGGCAAAGATGTGATTCAGGAGCGTCACCGTCATCGCTACGAAGTGAACAACCATTTTTTACCTCAACTCAAAGAAGCAGGCCTGGTGGTATCCGGGCTATCTGCCGACAACCAACTGGTGGAAATAATAGAAATCCCTACCCACCCATGGTTTGTGGCCAGCCAGTTCCATCCGGAATTTTGCTCCACACCCAGGGATGGACATCCACTGTTTGAGGGCTTTGTGGCGGCCAGCCACCAGCACCAAAAGCAACAACGCGTCTAACAAATCCGGGCCGCGCTCTTTGAGTGCGGCTTTGTTGTTTTATCTACAGGGAAATTACTATGTCTACGATTGCCAACATCATTGCCCGTGAAATCATCGACTCGCGTGGCAACCCGACCGTGGAAGCGGATGTGATTTTAACCAGCGGCATTATCGGCCGTGGCTGCGCCCCATCCGGCGCCTCGACCGGCTCGCGTGAAGCGCTGGAGCTGCGCGATGGCGATAAAAGCCGTTATTTAGGTAAAGGCGTGCAGCAGGCGGTGGCCAACATCACAGGCCCTATCAAAGCCGCTTTGGTGGGACAGGATGCGCAGCAGCAGGCTGAGATCGATCGCATCATGATCGAGCTGGATGGCACCGAGAGCAAAAGCAAGCTGGGCGCCAACGCCATTCTGGCGGTCTCGCTGGCGGTAGCGCGTGCCGCCGCCGCCGATAAGCAAATCCCACTGTACCAGCACATTGCCGATTTAAATGGTACCCCGGGCCAGTACTCGATGCCGGTGCCAATGATGAACATCATCAACGGTGGTGAGCATGCCGACAACAACGTCGATATTCAGGAATTCATGATTCAGCCCGTGGGCGCTAAGAGCTTCAGCGAAGGCCTGCGGATGGGCGCTGAGATTTTCCACCAGCTGAAAAAAGAGCTGCAACAGCGCGGCCTGAATACAGCCGTCGGTGATGAAGGTGGTTTTGCCCCGGATCTGAAATCGAACGAAGAAGCCCTGACGGTGATCGTTGAAGCGGTCAAAGCAGCCGGCTACGAGATGAACAAAGACATCACCCTGGCGCTGGATTGTGCGGCCTCAGAATTCTACCATGACGGCATGTATGAGCTGTCGGGTGAAGGCAAAAGCTTTGATTCCTTCGGCTTTAACGACTTCCTGGCCGACCTGACCCAGAAGTTTCCGATCGTATCGATCGAAGATGGACTGGATGAAAGCGACTGGGACGGTTGGAAAGATTTAACTCAGAAAATCGGTGCTAAGGTGCAGCTGGTTGGTGATGATTTGTTTGTGACCAACACCAAAATTCTGACCCGCGGCATTGAAGAAGGCATCGGCAACTCCATTCTGATCAAGTTCAACCAGATTGGCTCGCTGACCGAAACCCTGCAGGCGATTAAAATGGCCAAAGACGCCGGCTTTACTGCCGTGATCTCGCATCGTAGTGGTGAAACCGAAGATGCCTTTATCGCTGATTTAGCGGTGGGTACTGCGGCTGGTCAAATCAAAACCGGCTCGCTGTGCCGCTCGGATCGCGTGGCCAAGTACAACCAGCTTTTGCGTATCGAGCAGGAGCTGGGCGACAAAGCCATTTACAAAGGCCGTAGCGAAATCAAAGGCCAGTAAAATCTGCTAAGTCATTAAAAAAACCTGCCAGCGGCGCGAGCCCTGGCAGGTTTTTTCAATTCAGGTGCCGCAAAAAGTCCGCTGCACCACTTCTTCGGGCTTGGGTGGAACGATTAAATCCGCGTCGCTGGTGCTGGCAAAAGGCGTTTGCCAGGCTTGTTGCAGGTGCTGAAAAAAGCGCAAGTCGCCATGGTCCTGTGCTTGCTCGATGGCTTTGGCAATCAGGTGGTTGCGCGGGATCAGCAGCGGATTGACGCCATCCATCTGTGCTGCGATCTCGCTATGACTAAGCGGCTGTTGGGCCAGTCGTGTCAGCCAGCGCTCGCGCCATTCGGTGAAGGTAGCGCTGTTGGCGAAAAGGGCTTGGGCTTTGCTATCGGCGGCTGGGCGCAGCTCATCACTCAGGTAACGAAAGCCGAGGGTAAAGTCGACCTGGTGTTGCTCCAGCAAGTGCAGGTAATCATCGAGTAAGACTTTGTCGGCCGGACTGGGCTCGGTGATGCCGACTTTGGCCGCCATCTGCGACAGCCACAGCGCTTCATACTGCGGTTGAAACTGCTGCAAGGCTTCGGTGGCTAACGCCACCGCGGTTTTTTCATCACCCGCGATCAGTGGCAGCAGACACTCGGCCAGCCGGGCCAGATTCCACAGCGCTATCGGTGGTTGATTGCTGTAAGCGTAGCGTCCACGCCGGTCAATGGAGCTGAATACCTTATCGGATTGGTACTGATCGATAAAAGCACAAGGGCCATAGTCGATGGTTTCACCACAGATGCTGGTGTTGTCGGTATTCATCACGCCGTGAATAAAGCCCAGTCGCATCCAGTGGGCGATGAGGGTGGCTTGTTTGGTCACCACCTGCCTGAGGAAGGCAAGGTAAGGATTGTCCTGCTGTTGGCAGTCCGGGTAGTGCCGGTCAATCACATAATCGGCGAACTGGCGCAAATAACCGGGGTTGCCCAA
>JAFIFR010000016.1 GCA_020831935.1 Alkalimonas sp. | reverse complement strand
AGCCAGCTGGTGCAAACCGGCCTGGTGTTGACCGATGCGGCGACACGTGCTGCTAATGTCCGCTTTCAGCAGGAAATGATGGCGGGTCTGGGTCTGGGATCACAGGTTGGCTTGTTGCTGCCTTTTAGCCGTGAGCATGAAACCGAAGCCGACATTATCGGCCTGGACTTGATGGCGCAGGCAGGCTTTAACCCGGAGCAGGCGGTTGATTTATGGCGCAATATGGCGTCGGCCAGTGGTGGCCAGCGTAGTCCGGAACTGTTGTCCAGTCACCCGGTACCGGAAAATCGTATTCGCAACTTGCAACAGCGCATGCCGCAAGCGCTGGCGACTTACCAGCAGCGCCGGGCCCAGGGCAACCTGCCGAACTGCGGCAGCCCAGGCCCGCTGTGATGTTGGTTTAATTCTGTAAGTCAGGGCTGGTTGCTGTGATTGGTTTTAACAGCAACCAAAGCAAGGCCACTGCTGCCAGCGCCATGCAGTAAAAGCTGGCGCTTACCACTTGCCAGGGGCTTAAACCAAAGCTGGCGGCCAGCAGCAAGGCCTGAGCGCCATAAGGCAGCAACCCCTGGCTGATGCAGGCAAAAATATCCAGCAAGCTGGCGCTGCGCTTTGGCGTGATGCCATGGTTTTCGGCCAGTTTACGGCTGATATCACCGCTAATCACAATGGCGACCGTGTTGTTGGCGACGCAAAGGTTGGTGCCAAACACCAGACTGGCAATACCGAGCTGGCCACTGCGCTCGGCTTTCATCTTCACTTTATCAAAAAAAGCACTCAGCCGTGACGACAACCAGCCAAGGCCGCCTTGCTGTTTGATAAACTCCCCCAGGCCGCCGATAAACATCGATAACAAGAAAATCTCCTGCATCGAGGCAAAGCCACTGGCCATGTCCTGTCCCAGATTCCCGAGCGGGTAGTCGCCAAAGAATGCACCTTGCAGCGCCGCGAGGACAATGCCAAGACTCAGCACAGCAAAGACATTCAAGCCTGCTACAGCCAACACCAGGATGGCGGCGTAGGGCAGCACAGCGCTCCAACTAAAGGCTTGCGGATTGATCTCGGCTGGCACACTGCCAAACCAGATGTAGCCAAACAGCACCACAGCAGCTGCTGGCAGAGCCAGCTTCAGGTTTTCACGGAACTTATCTTTCATCCGTGCGCCCTGGGTACGGGTTGAGGCAATGGTGGTGTCGGAAATAATCGACAGGTTATCACCAAACATAGCGCCGCCCAGCAAGGCGCCCGCCAGCAGCACCGGTGATAAGCCAGTTTGCTCGGCCAGCACCACGGCAATCGGGGCTAAGGCGCCGATGGTGCCCATCGAGGTTCCCATAGCCACTGCAATAAGTGCCGCAATGACAAAAAGGCCGGCAACCAGCAGGGAAGGCGGTACCAAACTCAGACCTGCATTGACCACAGCATCGACGCCGCCCGCAGCCACCGCCACACTGGAAAAAGCACCAGCCAGCAGATAAATCAAACACATGGTCAAAATGGTATTTTGGCCTGCACCGCGGATCAGAGTTTCCACCGCCTGTTGCATCGAGGTGCGGTGCAGCAGCATGGCAATAATCAGTGCTGGCAGTACGGCAATATGGGCTGGCAATTGATAAAAGGCGTAATCTATCCCCAGGCTTTGGTAATAAAGGCCAGCGCCTAAAAACAGCAGCACAAAACTGGCCAGCGGCAAAAAGGCCAGGGCGCCATACTGGCGTGGGGTAACCATCAAATGTTCTGGCATGCATCATCTCCGACCAGTGATTTAAAATGCGCGACTATATAGATGTCCAGACGTCCTGTCAATCTGGTGTTGGTCTGTTATCTATACCGTGAACGGCTGCTGCTGACAAGCGCTGATAAAAAAGAAGGCCGCAGTTGCGGCCTTCGAAAAGCATTTGTTGTGTCAGAACTTTTTCCCGCTGAGCAATTCCTGAATAGCCCCGACGGAGCCCAGTACATTGCTGGTTTCAATGGGCAGGAAGATGCGATCGCCTTCTTTGGCGATATTGGGCAGGGTTTGCAGGTATTCACGGCCTAATAAATAGCCGATTACGGTGTCTGAGCTGAGCTGGCCATCGCCAGATGAGAGTACTTCCTCAATGGCTTTACGCTGACCCTGAGCACGCAAAATAGCCGCTTCCTTTTCCCCCTGAGCACTTAAAATGGCCGCTTCCCGCTCACCCTGTGCCCGGGCAATGGCCGCTTGTTTTTCACCTTCAGCTTCCGTCACAGTGGCACGGCGCTGACGCTCTGCGGTCATTTGCTTGCGCATCGCTTCTTCGACATCCACCGGTGGGGCAATATCCAGCAGCTCGACCCGCACGACTTTGATGCCCCAGCCGTTACCGGCATCGTCCAACACCAGGCGAAGCCGTTCGTTGATTTCTTCGCGCGATTCAAAAATGGAGTCGAGCTCCATCCGGCCGATTTCAGCCCGCAGCGAGGTTTTCGCCAGCACTTCCACCGCCTGGATGATGTTTTCCACCTCGTACACGGCTCTGACCGGATCCATGATCCGGAAATACAGCACGCCATTGATGGTAACGGTCACGTTATCCTTGGTAATCACGCTTTGACCCGGGAAATCCAGCACGGCTTCACGCAAATCAATGCGCGGGGTCTCAACGAATTTCAAGTTACGCAACATGATAATAGGGCGCGGTTTTTCAATAAAAGGCACCGTAATCTGGATGCCGGATTGCAAGGTGCGGTTGTAGGTACCCAGCCGCTCAATCACCATGCACTCGCTGTTGCGCACGATGAAGATGTTGTTGAGGATTAAAATGATGGCAAAACCTGCCACCCCGAGTAATAAAATTAACGCTAAGTCCATTGCAAACTCCTTGTCGTGATCATCATTTAATCTTTAGGGGCTACCAGCAAGGTAATGCCATCAATGCGGCAAACTTTGACTTCCTGGCCAGCTTGCAGCCAACTGGTGTCCTCACTGACTGTTTCTGCTTTTACCGGATAAAAACTGCCACTCATTTTAGCGACCAGCTTTTCGCCATGCAGCTCTAACACCACGCTTTGTTGGTAGCCAGGCTCTGCCATATTGACGGCTTTGGACGTGCCCAGGCCTTTTTTGCGAAGCCACAAAGATAGGGGTAAAAACATCAGGCAGCCAAAAGCAAACACAAACAGCGACTGGGTAAAGCTAAGTGCAAACAGCCAGCTGCTAATGGCAGCAGAAAAAGCACCCATCGAAATGGCTAAAATAACGAAGGTGCCTGTCATTAGTTCTACCATGCCAAATGCAATGGCAATTATAAGCCAGACCAACGCCAACATTTTGATTTCCTTAAATTGCAACTTGGTTCACTTTACTATACTGAGTTTTGACGCCAAGCCCTACCGTCTTTTTGTAACAGAGTATGCAGAAAATCGCTGCATTGCACAAAACAGCAGCAGTCTGTAGTCAAATTCAATGGATATGCCCGGAAAAATGATACCGTTACTGGTTTAGTACGTACTAATCAGCCAATTTGTTCAGGAGTCTTTATGCAAAATTTTACCTTTCATAATCCTACCCGCATCGTATTCGGTGAGCAGACAATCGCTGAGCTGGCTGCCCTTATCCCGGATGGAGCCAAGGTGCTACTGACCTATGGTGGTGGCTCCATCAAGCGGAACGGGGTCTATGATCAAGTAGTGGCAGCCCTTGAGGGCAAAGTGTTCTTTGAGTTCGCTGGCATTGAGCCCAATCCATCCTTTGATACCTTATTAAAAGCAACAGCCTTGCTGAAGAGCGAACAACTGGACTTTATTCTGGCGGTTGGTGGTGGCAGCGTCATTGATGGCAGCAAGTTTATCGCGGCAGCAGCCTGCTACGATGGGGACAGCTGGGATTTGCTCTGTGGCAAAGCCAAAGTTCAGCAAGCAGTCCCGCTGGGCTGTGTGCTTACCCTGCCAGCAACCGGCTCTGAGAGCAACGGCAACTCGGTGGTGACCCGTTACAGCACTCAGGAGAAAATGGCGTTCTCCAGCCCGCTGGTGTATCCGCAATTTGCCGTCTTGGATCCAACCACAACCTACAGTCTGCCGCCCCGCCAGGTAGCCAATGGTGTGGTCGATGCTTTTGTCCATGTGATGGAGCAGTACCTGACCTACCCGGTGAATGCACCAGTGCAGGACCGTTTTGCCGAAGGCTTGCTGCAAACTCTGATTGAGCAAGGGCCGCAGGCGCTGCAACGGCCGGAAGATTATGCGGTACGTGCCAATGTGATGTGGGCAGCAACCATGGCGCTGAATGGCTTGATTGGGGTGGGGGTGCCGCAGGATTGGGCCACCCATATGATAGGCCATGAAATCACCGCTTTGCATGGCCTGGATCATGCGCAAACCCTGGCCATTGTGCTGCCTGCTTTAATGCAGCATCAGCGCCGGCAAAAGCGGGATAAGTTGCTGCAATACGGCAAGCGAGTTTGGCAGCTGGCCCATCAGGATGAGGAACGCCTGATCGATGAAGCCATCAGTCACACCCGTGCTTTCTTCGAGCAAATGGGGGCACCGACCCGTTTAGCCGATTATGGCATCGACGCCAGTGCTATTGAGCCCATGGTAGAGCGTTTGGTGCAGCACAAGATGGTGAAACTGGGGGAGCATGGCGATATTACGCCGGAGGTATCCCGGCGTATTTTGCAGCAGGCGCTATAGCAATCAACAAGTTCTGGACATCCAGAGCGCTGATTTGTTCTAATACCGGCCATTGTCGTTTTAAGGAATACCATTATGTCCAAAATCGGAGTCTTTGGTGCCAACGGCCGGATGGGGCGTGCTTTGGTGCAAGTTTGTCAGCAGCAGCAGTTGGAACTGGCAGCGGCTACGGTTCGGGCAGGATCCAACTGGGTGGGGCAGGATGCCGGTGAACTAGCGGGTTGTGGCCGCCTCGGTTTACCGCTGGTGGCTACTTCTGCCGAAGCGATGCAAAGTGCCGATGTCTGGGTGGACTTTACCATGCCCGAGCCGATGCTGGCGCATCTGGATTTGGCTGTAGCCGCCAAAAAAGCCATGGTGATTGGTGTGACCGGCCTGACCGATGCGCAGTATCAACAGCTGCAGCAAGCCAGCCAGCAGATCCCCATCGTCTGGGCGCCCAATATGAGTGTGGGAGTCAATTTATTGCTGCATCTGGTGCAAACCGCCGCCAAAGTAATGGGGCAGACCGCCGATATTGAGATTATCGAAGCGCATCACCGTTTTAAAAAGGATGCACCCTCTGGTACGGCGATGGCCATTGGTGCCAGCATTGCCAAGACTTTAGGTCGTGATTTGGCCGACTGCGCTGTCTATGGCCGCGAAGGCATGACTGGCGAGCGTGAGCAAGTGACCATTGGCTTTGCCACCGTGCGGGGTGGGGACATCATAGGGGATCACACCGCACTCTTTGCTGATTTGGGTGAAAGATTAGAAATTACTCACAAAGCAAGCAGCCGTACCACCTTCGCCCAAGGCGCTATCAGGGCTGCTGTGTGGTTGCAAAATAAACAGCCAGGACTTTATTCCATGCAACAAGTGCTGGGATTGGCTGAGTTGAGCTAGTTTTTTGCCGCTTAGCCTGGAAAAAATAGTCAAAAGGATCATTTTCCAATAAATCCAAAAAAGCATTAGACGAAATAGCCAAGTTGACATAAAATATCGAGAATTTGCCTGGGCAAATTGGGGATAGTTGCTTTGGATTAAAAACGGGTGTTGAACGAGTTAGTTTAAGCCCGTTTTTTGCTGTTTGGAGGTTATTTTGACGACGTCTGCCTTGCTGGTTTTAGAAGATGGCACTGTATTTCATGGTACGGCCATCGGTGCCGAAGGAGTTTCAGTCGGAGAGGTGGTATTCAATACCTCGATGACCGGTTATCAGGAGATCTTAACCGACCCCTCCTATGCCGAACAAATGGTCACCCTGACCAACCCGCACATTGGCAACACCGGCACCAATGATGAAGATGAAGAATCCAGCCGGATCTGGGCCAAAGGCCTGATCATTCGAGACCTCCCGCTGCTGGCCAGCAATTTCCGCAACCAAGCGTCACTTTCCGATTACTTAAAGCAGCGTGGCATTTTGGGCATCGCCGACATCGATACCCGCAAGCTGACCCGTATTCTGCGGGAAAAAGGCGCACTTAATGGCTGTTTGATGGCCGGCTCTGCTCTTGATGAAGCCAAAGCCTTGCAGCAAGCCCGTGAATTCCCGGGTTTAAAAGGCATGGATCTGGCCAAAGAGGTCTCTGTCAAAGCAGCCTACAGCTGGAGCGAAGGCAGCTGGCAATTGGGTCAAGGCTTTGTTAGCCCAGCCGACACAGAGTTTCACGTGGTGGCCTACGACTATGGCGTAAAGCGCAATATTCTGCGGATGCTGGTCGACCGTGGTTGCCGCTTGACGGTGGTACCGGCTCAAACACCGGCCAGTGAAGTCCTGGCGCTGAATCCAGATGGCATCTTTTTATCCAATGGCCCGGGCGATCCGGCACCTTGTGACTACGCCATCACTGCCATCCAGCAACTGTTAGCAACCGAACTGCCTATTTTTGGCATCTGCCTTGGTCACCAGTTGCTGGCTCTGGCCAGTGGTGCCAGCACCAGCAAAATGAAATTTGGTCACCACGGTGGCAACCACCCGGTGCAAAACCTCGACAACAACAAAGTGCTGATCACCGCCCAGAACCATGGCTTTGCCGTGGAAGAAGAAGGCTTACCGGCCAACTTACGGGCCACCCACAAGTCGCTGTTCGATGGCAGCTTGCAAGGCATTCACCGTACCGACAAGCCGGCTTTTAGTTTTCAGGGCCACCCGGAAGCAAGCCCTGGACCACACGATGCGGCAGAGCTGTTTGATCACTTTATCGATCTGATGCGCCAGCGTCAGCATTAATTCAGGCTAGCGAGGAAAGACAGAGTTTATTATGCCAAAACGTACTGATTTAAAAAGCATTCTTATCCTTGGCGCCGGCCCTATCGTCATTGGCCAGGCCTGTGAATTTGACTACTCGGGTGCCCAGGCCTGCAAAGCCCTGCGTGAAGAAGGCTACCGGGTTATTCTGGTGAACTCCAACCCCGCCACCATCATGACGGATCCTGAAATGGCCGATGCCACCTACATCGAGCCGATTCACTGGCAGGTGGTGGAAAAAATCATCCAGAAAGAGCGCCCTTGTGCGGTGTTGCCAACCATGGGCGGTCAGACCGCGCTGAACTGTGCGCTGGATCTTGAGCGTCATGGGGTGTTAGCGAAATATCAGGTTGAAATGATTGGCGCAACCGCCGATGCCATCGACAAAGCCGAAGACCGCAGTCGTTTCGATAAAGCCATGCGTGCCATTGGTCTGGAATGCCCGCGCGCAGGTATGGCACACTCGATGGAAGAAGCCTACGCCGTTTTGGATGACATCGGCTTTCCGTGCATTATCCGACCGTCATTCACCATGGGCGGCTCCGGCGGTGGCATCGCTTACAACCGCGAAGAGTTTGAAGAGATCTGTACCCGTGGTCTAGACCTCTCACCGACCAAAGAGCTGCTGATTGATGAGTCGCTGATTGGCTGGAAAGAGTACGAAATGGAAGTGGTGCGCGACAAAAACGACAACTGCATCATTGTCTGCTCGATTGAAAACTTTGACCCCATGGGTGTCCATACCGGCGACTCCATCACAGTTGCCCCAGCGCAAACCCTGACCGACAAAGAATACCAGTTGATGCGCAACGCCTCCCTGGCCGTATTGCGTGAGATTGGCGTAGAAACCGGTGGCTCCAACGTGCAGTTTGGCATCAACCCGGATGATGGCCGCATGGTCATTATTGAAATGAACCCGCGGGTCTCGCGCTCGTCCGCCTTAGCTTCCAAAGCCACTGGCTTTCCAATCGCTAAGGTTGCCGCCAAACTGGCTGTTGGTTATACCCTGGATGAACTGGCCAATGAGATCACCGGTGGTATCACCCCGGCTTCTTTTGAGCCCAGCATCGACTACGTGGTGACCAAGGTGCCACGCTTTAATTTTGAAAAGTTTGCCGGTGCCAACGATCGATTAACCACTCAGATGAAATCGGTGGGTGAAGTGATGGCCATTGGCCGTAACCAGCAGGAATCATTGCAAAAAGCGCTGCGTGGTCTGGAAATTGGTGTGTCAGGCTTGGATCCGATGCAGGATCTGACTGCACCGGATGCCAAAGAACGTTTGGTGCGAGAGCTGAAAGAGCCTGGCGCGCACCGTATCTGGTACATTGCCGATGCCTTTCGCTTTGGCATGAGCCAGCAGGAAATCTTTGAGCTGACCAAAATTGATCCCTGGTTCCTGGTGCAACTGGAAGACCTGGTGCTGGAAGAGCAAGCCATTTACGATGCGGGCTTCTCTGGGCTGGATGAATCGAATCTGCGCCGCTACAAGCGCAAAGGTTTCGCAGACAAACGTATTGCCGATTTGCTGGGTGTCAGTGAGCACGAAGTGCGCAAAAAACGGCATGGTTACAGTTTGCACCCGGTGTACAAGCGGGTGGATACCTGTGCAGCTGAGTTCGCCTCCAACACCGCCTACATGTACAGCAGCTACGATGAAGAGTGCGAAGCCGCGCCTTCAAGCCGTGATAAGATTATGATCCTGGGCGGAGGCCCTAACCGCATTGGTCAGGGCATTGAGTTCGATTACTGCTGTGTGCACGCTGCGCTGGCACTGCGCGAAGACGGTTTTGAAACCATCATGGTCAATTGCAACCCGGAAACAGTATCGACCGACTACGATACCTCGGATCGCTTGTATTTTGAGCCTATCACCTTGGAAGATGTGCTGGAAATCGTCGCCAAAGAGCAGCCGAAAGGCGTGATTGTGCAGTACGGTGGACAAACCCCGCTGAAACTGGCCCGGGCGCTGGAAGCTTCTGGTGTGCCAATCATCGGGACTTCGCCTGATGCCATCGACCGGGCTGAGGATCGCGAGCGCTTCCAGCAAGCGGTTGATCGGCTTGGCCTGAAGCAGCCCAAAAATGCCACCGTCACCAGTTTGGAAGAGGCCTTGCTAAAAGCCGGCGATATCGGCTTCCCAATGGTGGTGCGTCCTTCTTACGTTCTGGGTGGCCGGGCGATGGAAATCGTCTACGATGAAGCCGATTTAAAACGCTACATGACCGACGCAGTCAGCGTGTCGAATGAAGCGCCGGTGCTGTTGGATAATTTCCTGGATGATGCCATTGAGGTCGATATCGATGCCATTTGCGATGGCAACGATGTGGTGATTGGCGGCATCATGGAGCACATTGAGCAAGCGGGCGTGCACTCAGGCGATTCAGCCTGTACCTTGCCACCGCACAGCTTGTCTGCCGGTATTCAGGATGTGATGCGCGAACAAGTGCGTAAGCTGGCGTTGGAGCTGGGTGTGGTAGGCTTAATGAATACCCAGTTTGCCGTCAAAGATGGCGAAGTTTATCTGATTGAAGTCAACCCGCGTGCAGCCCGGACTGTACCTTTTGTTTCCAAGGCCACCGGCATTCAAATCGCCAAAGTGGGTGCCCGCTGCATGGCTGGCCGCACTCTGGCCGAGCAGGGTGTCACCAAAGAAGTGATCCCACCTTATTTCTCGGTGAAAGAAGTGGTGATCCCCTTTAACAAATTTCCGGGCGTCGACCCGATTCTTGGCCCGGAAATGCGTTCTACCGGTGAAGTCATGGGCGTGGGCGATACCTTTGAGGAGGCTTTTGCTAAGGCTGAACTGGGCTGCGGCAGCCTGATCCCGACCGGTGGCCGGGCTTTACTTTCAGTGCGTAACAGCGATAAAGTGCGGGTGATTGAACTGGCGAAGCGCATGCTGGAGCTTGGTTTCGAGCTGGACGCCACCAAAGGTACCGCAGTGACTTTGCAACAGGCGGGGATCCCATGTCGGGTCGTCAACAAGGTTTCGGAAGGTCGGCCACACATTCTGGATCGCATTAAAAATGGCGAGTACAGCTACATGGTCAACACCACCGAGGGACGTCAGGCAATTGAAGACTCCAAAGTGTTGCGTCGTGGTGCCTTGCAATACAAGGCCAATTACACAACCACATTAAATGCCGCTTTTGCCACCTGCAAAGCCAGCGCTGCCAGCGCTTTTGAGCGGGTTGCCTCAGTGCAGGAGCTGCATAAGAGAGTGAACGGATGAAAATACCAATGACGGTTCAGGGCGCAGAAATGCTGCGCGCTGAATTGAATGAACTTAAAACGGTGAAGCGACCTGAAATTATTCAGGCCATTGCCGAAGCCCGTGAGCATGGTGATTTGAAAGAAAACGCCGAGTACCATGCTGCCCGCGAAGCTCAAGGCTTTTGCGAGGGACGGATCCAGGACATTGAAGGCAAGCTGGGCAATGCTCAGATTATCGATGTCAGCAGCATCCCGAATAACGGCAAGGTCATTTTTGGCGCTACGGTGACCATTTTAAATCTGGATACCGAAGAAGAAGTCAGTTACCGCATTGTGGGTGATGATGAAGCCGATATTAAAAAGAACCTGATTTCGGTCAACTCGCCGATTGCCCGTGGCTTGATTGGCAAAGAGCTGGACGATGTCGTCAGTGTTCAAACGCCCAAAGGCATGGTTGAGTTTGAGATAACCGAGGTGCAATACCGGTAACGGCATCCTCTTGTTGGTAAAAAGCGGCTTTGGCCGCTTTTTTTCTGTCGTTTATCGCAAGTGATGCATGGGTCAGACCTCATTCGCTGGGAAAATTCACTAAAATTGCCACTGTGTTAAACATAATGGAATGCCCATGGCTGCCGGACAGCAGAAATTTCAGTTAAAACGGGAAGGCAAGGTGATTTGGTTGACGGCCTTCGGCACCTGGACCAGCCGGACGGTTGAGGATTACATTCGGCAATTACGCACTCAGGTCGCCACGCTGCACGATCAGCCCTGGGCCATGGTGATGGACGGACGGCAATGGCAAGCGTGTCCAGCAGATGTGTTTGAAGCCTTGCGAAACAACTCGAGTTGGTGCTTTGAGCATCGGTTGAGCCACGGCGTGGTGTTATTGCCGGAAAATGCGTTGCTTCGTTGGCAGTTCATGCAGGCAACCAAGGTCGAGAAACCTGCAAATTATCATCGCAATCTGGTGGATAGCCTGGAAGAAGCCAGAGCATTAATGCTGCAGACTGGCTTTTTAAGCGAAACCGATAATCAGGCTTTAGGCAGCTGAAGCTTAGGCTCATTTGCTGGCCGATACAGCACCAGAGTTTTGCCAATCACTTGCACCTTCTCTGCTTTGCTTTCCCGGACGATGGCATCCATCACCAGCACTTTTTGCTCACGATCTTCACCCGGGACTTTGACTTTGATCAGCTCATGGTGATCCAGTGCTTGCTCGATTTCAGCCAGAACCCCTTCGGTCAAACCATTACCGCCTAGCAGCACCACTGGTTTGAGATCATGGGCTTTGGATTTTAAAAACTGTTTCTGTTTATTGCTCAGTGCCATCTTGCTACGATTTCCACAATTTAATCTTGAATTCGTGCTATTGTACCGCCATCTAGAGGTCATAGCCATTTCAGAGTAGTAAGATGACACGAAAAAAGCGCTCAGCCAGCTCAACCCGCTGGTTGAAAGAGCATTTTGATGATCATTTTGTGCAAAAAGCGCAGAAGCAAGGCTTGCGCTCGCGGGCCGCTTTCAAGCTGGAAGAAATTCAGCAGCAGGATAAACTGATCAAACCCGGTATGACCGTGGTAGACTTGGGATCGGCACCGGGCAGTTGGTCGCAAATGGCGGCAAAACTGGTGGGGGCTTCGGGCCAGGTGATTGCCTGTGATATACTGCCGATGGACCCTTTGCCAGGTGTTTCTTTTTTACAGGGTGATTTTCGTGAAGACGCAGTTTTGCAGGCATTACTGAGCCGGATCGAAGGGCGCAACGTAGATGTGGTATTATCGGATATGGCGCCGAACATGAGCGGCAATCTGGCCACCGATCAGGCAAGAGCCATGTACCTGATCGAGTTGGCACTGGATATGTGCCATCAGGTATTGAAGCAAAATGGCAGTTTTGTGGTCAAAGTATTTCATGGAGAGGGCTTTGAGGACTACTTAAAAGCAGTCCGACAGGTCTTCACCACCGTAAAATCACGAAAGCCGGACTCGTCTCGTTCCCGCTCCCGTGAGGCTTACATCGTGGCAACAGGTTTCAAGTCGCACTAGTGGCCTGAATGTATTTAACGGCAAGAAAGAGGTTACAACCTTGAGTGATATGGCTAAAAATCTTATCGTCTGGCTGGTGATCGCCGTCGTTTTGATGTCGATCTTCAACAGCTTTGGCCCCAGTGATGGCTCTGACCGCATGGTCAGCTACGACCAGTTTTTAAAGCAGGTTGAGCAACGCCAAATCCGCGAAGTACAGATTGAACGCTCAGGCGTGATTCGGGGACAAAATCGCAGCGGCGATCGTTTTGAAACCGTGATCCCCGGCGGTTACGATGGCAAGCTGATCGACGATTTGTTCAAGCACGATGTGCGTATTGTTGGCAAGCCACCGGAAGAAGGCAGCTTGCTGGGTACCATTTTCATTTCCTGGTTCCCGATGCTGCTGCTGATCGCGGTCTGGATCTTCTTTATGCGACAGATGCAAGGCGGTGGTGGTAAAGGCGCTATGTCCTTTGGCAAGAGCAAAGCCAAGCTGATGGGCGAAGATCAGATCAAAACCACCTTCAAAGATGTGGCCGGTTGCGACGAAGCCAAAGAAGAAGTCACCGAGCTGGTTGATTACCTGCGCGATCCCAGTCGTTTCCAAAAGCTGGGTGGCAAAATCCCAACCGGTATTTTGATGGTGGGACCCCCAGGCACAGGTAAAACCTTGCTGGCCAAAGCCATTGCCGGTGAAGCCAAGGTGCCTTTCTTTACCATCTCGGGTTCAGATTTTGTCGAAATGTTTGTCGGTGTCGGTGCCTCACGGGTGCGGGACATGTTTGATCAGGCGAAAAAAGCGGCACCCTGCATCATCTTTATTGATGAAATCGATGCGGTCGGGCGGCAGCGGGGCGCTGGCCTGGGTGGCGGTCATGATGAGCGTGAACAAACCCTGAACCAAATGCTGGTCGAAATGGATGGTTTTGATGGCAATGAAGGCATCATCGTCATTGCCGCGACCAACAGACCCGATGTACTGGACCCTGCGCTGTTGCGTCCGGGCCGCTTTGACCGCCAGGTTGTGGTGGGACTGCCGGATGTGAAGGGCCGTGAGCAAATTCTGAAAGTTCACATGCGCAAAGTACCGCTGGGTGATGATGTTGATGCCTCGGTGATTGCCCGTGGCACGCCAGGCTTCTCCGGCGCCGATCTGGCCAATCTGGTCAATGAAGCAGCGCTTTTCGCAGCCCGAGGTAATCGTCGCACTGTGACGATGGACGAGTTCGAAAAGGCCAAAGACAAAATCATGATGGGCGCCGAACGGCGTTCCATGGTGATGACGGAAAAAGACAAAGAGATGACGGCGTATCACGAAGCGGGTCACGCCATTGTCGGCCGGCTGGTACCGGAGCACGACCCGGTTTACAAAGTCAGTATTATTCCACGTGGTCGGGCGCTTGGGGTCACCATGTACCTGCCAGAGCGGGATCGGGTCAGCTACAGCCGCCAACAGCTGGAAAGCATGATCAGCTCCTTGTTTGGTGGTCGGATTGCAGAAGACGTGATTTATGGCTCCGAAATGGTCACGACCGGTGCCTCCAATGACATTGAGCGTGCCACCGATTTGGCGCGCAAAATGGTGACCCAATGGGGCTTCTCCGAAAAGCTGGGACCTTTGTTGTACGCCGAAGAAGATGGCGAAGTCTTCCTGGGACGCTCCGTTGCCAAGAATAAGCACATGTCGGAAGAGACCGTAAAAACCATCGACGCTGAAATCCGCAGCTTTATCGACCGCAACTACGACCGTGCCTACAATCTGATCAAAGAGAATATGGATATTCTGCACTCGATGAAAGATGCACTGATGAAGTACGAAACCATCGATGCCCGCCAGATTGATGACTTAATGGAGCGTCGTCCGGTACGTGACCCGGAAAACTGGGAGCCACGTGACAAGGGCGATAAAGGCAGCTCTGACGACGACAAGGACGAGAAAGCAGCCGTAGCGCCCAATGCCGAACCATCGGAAGGGAAGATGCACTAAGCCTGTCCAGCACCATCAAAAAACCCGGCTTGCCGGGTTTTTTCTTACCGCCAGAGAATTGCTGATGAAATTACAGTTACCCCGCCAGCGTCAGCTGGATTTAACCCATCCCCAGGTGATGGGGATCCTCAATGTCACCCCGGACTCTTTTTCCGACGGTGGTCATTTTACTCAATTGGATGCAGCGCTACGCCAGGCTGAGCAGATGCTGCAGCAGGGGGCTGCTGTGCTCGATATCGGCGGTGAGTCGACCCGCCCGGGCTCAGAGCCTGTTTCGCTGCAGCAAGAGCTGGATCGGGTGATGCCGGTGATTGAGGCCATTCGTCAGCGCTTCGATACAGTCATCTCCATTGATACCAGCAAAGCCGATGTCATGTCAGCGGCCGTTCAGGCTGGAGCGGATATGATCAACGATGTGTACGCACTGCGGGCGGAAGGTGCCTTGCAGGCGGCAGCGAAGGCGAAGGTGCCGGTCTGCCTGATGCATATGTTGGGTGAGCCGAAAACCATGCAGCAGGCGCCTGAGTATGACGATGTGACCCGTGAGGTGCTGAGCTTTATGCAGCAGCGCATTGCTGCCTGTGTGGATGCCGGGATCCCACAAAGCCAATTGCTGCTGGATCCTGGCTTTGGTTTTGGCAAAACACTGGCACAAAATTATCAATTGTTGCAGCAGCTGGAGCACTGGCTACCGCTTGGTTTGCCTTTGCTGGTTGGTATGTCCCGTAAGTCGATGATTGGCAATTTACTGAATCAGCCAGTCTCGGAGCGATTGGCAGGCAGTCTGGCCTGTGCCACAATAGCCGCCATTAAAGGAGCCCGTATCATTCGGGTGCACGACGTCAAAGCGACGGTGGATGCCATGGCGGTGGTCAGGGCAAGCCTGCATGGAGTAACTGCATGAGTAGAAAATATTTTGGCACCGATGGGGTGCGTGGCAAAGTTGGTGAGTTTCCAATCACACCCGAATTTGCGATGAAGTTGGGTTGGGCCGCAGGCCGGGTGCTGTCAAAAAGTGGTACCCGTAAGGTCTTGATTGGTAAAGACACCCGGATTTCTGGTTACTTACTGGAAACGGCGCTTGAAGCCGGACTGGTGGCTGCCGGTATTGATGTGCGTTTACTTGGCCCCATGCCTACCCCTGCCGTGGCTTATTTAACCCGAACCTTTCGGGCCGAAGCCGGCATTGTGATCAGCGCTTCGCACAACCCCTATTACGACAATGGCATCAAATTTTTCTCAGCCGATGGCACCAAACTGCCGGATGAGGTGGAGCTTGCCATCGAAAACGAACTGGAACAGCCGATGGTCTGTGTCTCGTCGGAGCAACTGGGCAAAGCGGTGCGGGTGGATGATGCGGCGGGTCGTTACATTGAGTTTTGCAAAAGCCACTTGCCGAACCATATGTCGTTAAAAGGTTTTCGGTTGGTATTGGACTGTGCCCATGGCGCAACCTACCACATCGCACCCAATGTTTTTCGCGAACTTGGCGCCGAGGTTACCGTGATTGGTGCCAGTCCGGATGGCCTGAATATCAATGCTGAATGCGGTGCGACCCACCCGCAGGCCTTGCAGCAAAAGGTGGTGGAGTCCGGAGCTGATCTGGGCATTGCCTACGACGGCGATGGCGACCGGGTGATGATGGTTGACCAATCCGGTCGGGTGATTGATGGCGATGAAATTGTTTACATGATTGCCCGGGCTGCGCAGAAACAGAATCGTTTGCACGGTGGTGTGGTCGGCACCCAAATGAGCAATATGGGACTGGAGCTGGCCCTGGCTGAACTAAATATCCCATTTGTGCGCAGCAAAGTCGGCGATCGCTATGTGATGGAGTTGTTGCGTGAGCACGACTGGCGGATTGGCGGTGAAAACTCAGGTCATGTGCTGAACCTAGATCATACCTGCACCGGCGATGGCATCATCGCCTCCTTGCAGGTACTGACGGCAATGATTCAGGAGCAGCTGAGTCTGGCCGAGTTAAGCCAAGGCATGAGCAAGTTGCCGCAGGTGCTGGTCAATGTGAAGTTTGAAAAAGGCACCGCACCGCTGGATAAGCAAAACGTCAAGCAGGCCATTGCCGATGTCGAGGAAAAACTGGCGGGCAAAGGCCGGGTGCTGATTCGTAAATCCGGTACCGAACCTTTGATTCGGGTGATGGTGGAAGGTGAAGTGCGTTCCGAAGTCGAGCACTATGCTCAGACCATCGCCGATGCGGTTAAAATCGCCAGTTAGCGCCTAAAGATCGTCGGAAACTTGAGATAGCCGGAGCCATTCGGTACTATCGTCCGGCTGCTACAACAAGGAATCAAGATGACAATGCGAAAGCCACTGGTTGCCGCCAATTGGAAAATGAATGGCAATGCTGCACTGGCGCAGGATATGTTGCAGACTTTAGCCGGCCACGCCTTACCAGAGCTTGATGTGCTGATTTGCCCGCCTGCGACCTTGTTGCAGCCATTGGCGCACAGCGCGCATTGCCTGCTCGGCGCCCAGAATCTGAGTCAGTACAGCGACGGTGCTTACACTGGGGAGTTAAGTGCGGCTTTATTGGCTGAAGCGGGTGTGCGCTATGTACTGGTGGGCCATTCCGAGCGTCGTACCTTGTTTGGCGAAAGCGATGCCGTGGTGCTGGCGAAGATGGAACAAGCCATCGCCCATGGACTGATCCCGGTGTTTTGTCTGGGTGAAAATCTGCAGCAACGACAGCAAGAAAAAACCAGCGAGGTGCTTGCGAAACAATTGGCTGCAGTGTATGCTTCGCATCCCGAATTCATTGGTAAATCGGTCGTTGCCTACGAGCCGGTTTGGGCCATTGGTACCGGAGAAGCCGCCAGTCCGGAGCAAGCGCAACAAGCGCATGCGTTTATCCGCCAACAACTGGCGAATTACGATGCCGAGGCCGCTAATTCCGTCCGTATTTTGTACGGTGGCAGTGTCAAAGCCGCCAACGCGGAAGAACTTTTTAGTCAGGCCGATATCGACGGTGGTTTGGTCGGTGGCGCCAGTTTGAACGCGGACGAATTTCTTAAAATTTGCCAAAGTGCAAAGGGTTAACGAATTATGTTTGAAGTCTTTATGGTGTTGTATTTGCTGGTGGCCTTGTCGCTGATTGGCTTGATCTTGATCCAGCACGGCAAAGGTGCCGACATGGGCGCAGCTTTTGGCGCCGGAGCATCTTCTACTGTCTTTGGTTCGGCAGGTCAGGGTAACTTCCTCACCAAGACCACCACAGTGTTGGCGGTGGTATTCTTTGTGCTGAGCATTGTGTTGGGTCGTTACACTGCGGGTCAAAGCAGTCAGGTCGACTCCTGGCAGGATCTGTCGGTGCCCATGTCTGAATCTGTTCCAGCGCAGCCAGAAGAAAACGAAATTCCGTTCGGAAATTAATCCGAACAACTCAGCCGAGGTGGTGAAATTGGTAGACACGCTATCTTGAGGGGGTAGTGTCTTCGGACGTGCGGGTTCAAGTCCCGCTCTCGGCACCAAATTGCAACAGCAAGAGCCGGCATAAAATGCCATAGCCCTTGCGGTACTAACCTCACAGCTATATAATAGTTGCCAATTACGGACGCGGGATGGAGCAGCCTGGTAGCTCGTCGGGCTCATAACCCGAAGGTCGTCGGTTCAAATCCGGCTCCCGCAACCAATTTTAGTGGTATCCTTGGTTATACTGTGTCGCCCTCGGGCTCCTCTTTATAACCGTGGGGCGAAGGTCGCAATCCGGCTCCCGCAACCAATTTTAGTGGTATCCTTGGTTATACTGAGTCACCCTCGGGCTCCTCTTTATAACCGCGGGGCGAAGGTCGCAATCCGGCTCGCGCAACCAATTTCGCTAATTTTAAATTAGCTAGTTCACAGTCACCGAACTGTGGAGCGATCGTCAGTAGTGATGCTCGCCACGATTAATTCAGCATTGATTTTGGCGATAAATCAGTGCTTTCGGATACTAAATTCGCCCCGCTTGTTCGGGGCGTTTTTATATCTGCAAACTAAGTTTGTAGAATGGGCATTGCGCCCATTTTTTGTTTAATCCCTGTAGCTGGCACGCATTCACTGTGCCGGTGGCTCTGGAGGTTTTCTTGGCGAAACAGGAACAAGAGTTAACAGCCCTGTTGACACCCACAGTGGCGGCCGCTGGGTTTGAGTTGCTGGGCATTGAATTTATTCGTGCCGGCAAGCACTCAACGGTACGGCTTTACATTGATCATCCGGACGGGGTGACGGTCGATCACTGCGCTGTGGTCAGCCGCGAGGTCAGTGCCATTCTGGACGTGGAAGACCCCATCGCGCACGAGTACGTGCTGGAAGTCTCGTCGCCAGGTCTGGATCGGCCTTTGTTTACGCCCGAGCACTTTGCCAAAGCTGTAGGCAGCAAGGTGGAGCTGAAGCTGGCGATTCCACAAGATGGCCGCCGCAAATTCAAGGGCATGTTGTTGGCGATTGAAGACGATATGCTGGTAGGAGAAATCGATGGCAAGCAATTCCGTTTGCTGATGGATAATGTTGAAAAGGCAAATATTGTACCTGTGTTTTGACAACAGACAGGTCCAACAGAGGCAGCAAGAAAATGGCAAAAGAAATTTTATTGGTTGTTGATGCGGTTTCAAATGAAAAATCCGTGCCGAGAGAGAAAATTTTCGAAGCGCTGGAGTACGCGTTGGCAGCTGCCACCAAAAAGAAAAACGAAGGCGACATTGAAGTTCGGGTGAGCATTGATCGTAAGACGGGTTCTTTTGATACCTTCCGTCGCTGGGAAGTGGTGCCGGATGACCAGCCGATTGAGCACCCTTATCGTGAAATCACGCTTTCGGCTGCTCAGTACGAGCAACCAGAGCTACAGGTCGGCGATTTTGTTGAAGAGCAAATCGAGTCCATCGTCTTTGATCGCATCACCACTCAGATGGCCAAGCAAGTCATCGTGCAAAAAGTCCGCGAAGCCGAGCGCTCGCAAGTGGTGGAAGCCTATCTGGATCAAGTGGGTGAGTTGGTCACCGGTGTGGTGAAAAAAGCCAACCGTGAGAACATCATTGTCGACTTAGGCAACAATGCCGAAGCCTTACTGACGCGTGAACACATGCTGCCGCGGGAAACCTTCCGTACCGGCGATCGCATCCGTGCCTTGTTGTACGAAGTAAAGCCGGAGGCCCGTGGTGCTCAGTTGTTTTTAAGCCGCACCCGTCCGGAAATGCTGATTGAGCTGTTCCGCATCGAAGTGCCGGAAATTGGTGAAGAGATGATCGAACTGCGCGGTGCAGCCCGCGATCCTGGTTCACGCGCCAAAATTGCCGTCAAAACCAACGATCGTCGGATCGACCCGGTCGGTGCCTGTGTTGGTATGCGAGGTTCACGGGTGCAAGCCGTCTCCGGTGAGCTGGGTGGCGAGCGGGTAGACATCGTGTTGTACGACGACAACGATGCTCAGTTTGTAATCAATGCCATGGCCCCGGCCGAAGTGGCTTCCATCGTGGTGGACGAAGACGCCCATTCGATGGACATTGCGGTCGAAGAAGGCAACCTGGCAATGGCCATTGGCCGTAACGGTCAGAACATCCGTCTGGCCAGTCAACTGACTGGTTGGGAGCTGAATGTGATGACGGTCGAAGACATGCAGAAGAAGCATCAGGAAGAAGCCAGCAAAGTCATTGATTTGTTCACCAGCACGCTGGAAGTGGACGAAGACTTTGCCTCAGTCCTGGTGGATGAGGGCTTTTCGACCCTGGAAGAAATTGCCTATGTGCCGGTTTCTGAGCTGTTGTCGATTGATGGTTTCGATGAAGACATCGTCGACGAGCTGCGCAGCCGTGCCAAGGCTTACCTGACTACGCAGGCGCTGGCGTCAGAAGAGTCACTGGAAGGTGCCAAGCCTTCTGAAGAGCTGCTGGCACTGGAAGCTTTGGACACACACATGGCCTATGTTTTAGCCAGTAAAGGGGTGGTCACTTTGGACGACCTGGCAGAGCAAGGCGTCGATGACTTGCTGGACATCACCGATATGAAAGAAGATCAGGCTGCGGCGCTGATCATGGCTGCCAGAAATATTGTCTGGTTCAGCGAAGAGAATTAATGGATCAACGGAGGTAACAACCTATATGGCAGAAGTCACCATAGAAAAGCTCGCCACAGATGTGAACACAACTGTTGATCGCTTAGTGCAACAATTTGCCGATGCCGGCATTAGCAAAACAGCTGGCTCGATGGTCACCGAAGATGAGAAGCGCACCTTATTGCAGCACCTGAGCCGTCAGCACGGTGCCGAGGCTGCGACACCGTCCAAGCTGACCTTAAAGCGCAAAGAAAAAACCACCCTGAGCGTGCCAGGTGGTGCTGGGCGTAACCGTGAAGTCACAGTAGAAGTGCGCAAGCAAAAGACCTACATCAAAAAGCCGATGTTGGACGAGGCAACCTTAAAAGCGCAGGAAGAAGCCCGCCTGGCTGAGGAAAAAGCCAAAGCGGAAGCCGAACGTGCCGAGCGCGAGCGTCAGGAAGCACAGCGTAAGGCGAAAGCTGAAGCCGAGCGTCGTGCCAAAGAAGAAGCTGAACGTAAAGCCGCCGAAGCCAAGCGTCGTGAAGAGCAGAAAAAAGACGATCCGGAAGAAGCGGCCCGTCGAGCTGCCCGCGAAGAAGCACGCAAAGAGGCCGAGCGTCTGAAGCAACAGCAAGAAGCCGAAGCCCTGCGTAAGCTGGAAGAAGAAGCCCGCAAACAGGCGGAAGAAGCCAAGCGTTTGGCGGAAGAAAACCGCGAGCGCTGGGAGCAGGAAGAAAAAGCCAAAGGCGCTGAGGAAGGCGATTATCACCTGACCAGCAATGAATTTGCCAAGCAAGCCGAAGATGAAGTCGACGCCCGCGAAGAGCGTGCTGGTCGACGTGGCACGCCGGCGAAAAAAGCCACCGCTGCCAAAGGCAAAAAGAAAGATGATCGCAACGATCGTGAAGCTTTCAATCGTGCCAACAAGCACAGCAAGAAAAAGAAAACCCCGACCAGCATGCAGCACGGCTTTAACAAGCCTGCCCAGCCGGTTGAGCGTGAAGTCCGCATTGGTGAAACCATCACGGTCGCCGAGCTTGCGGCCAAGATGGCGGTGAAAGCGACCGAAGTGATCAAGGTGATGATGAAAATGGGGGCCATGGCCACCATCAACCAGGTCATCGATCAGGAAACCGCGGCCATTGTCTGTGAAGAAATGGGCCACAAGTTTATTCTGACCAAAGAGAATGAGCTGGAAGAAGCCGTGATCTCAGAGCGTGGCGAAACCGGTGAGCTGGAAGCCCGTGCGCCGGTGGTGACCGTGATGGGTCACGTTGACCACGGTAAAACCTCTTTGCTGGACTACATTCGTAAAGCCAAGGTCGCTGCCGGTGAAGCCGGTGGTATTACCCAGCACATTGGTGCTTATCACGTCGATACCGATCGCGGCATGGTCACTTTCCTGGATACCCCAGGTCACGCTGCCTTTACTTCGATGCGGGCCCGTGGTGCCAAAGCAACCGATATTGTTATTCTGGTGGTTGCCGCCGACGATGGTGTGATGCCGCAAACCAAAGAAGCCATTCAGCACGCGAAAGCGGCCGGTGTGCCTTTGATTGTTGCCGTGAACAAAATGGATAAGCCAGAAGCCGATCCGGATCGGGTGCGCAACGAGTTGTCGCAGTACGACGTGATTTCAGAAGAGTGGGGCGGCGATACCCAGTTCGTGCCTGTTTCTGCGAAAGCCGGTACCGGTATCGACCAATTGCTGGATGCGGTGCTTGATTTGGCCGAAATTCAGGAACTGACTGCAGTGAAAGCCGGTCTGGCGCGTGGTGTCGTTATCGAATCCCGCCTGGACAAAGGCCGTGGTCCGGTCGCGTCCATCCTGGTGCAGGAAGGTACGCTGAATCAGGGCGATGTGGTGCTCTGTGGTTTTGAGTACGGTAAAGTGCGTGCCATGCGTGATGAGAATGGCCGTACCGTCAGCCAGGCTGGCCCGTCCATTCCGGTCGAAATCCTTGGCTTGTCGGGTGTACCCCAGGCCGGTGATGAAGTGACCGTGGTGAAAGACGAGCGTAAAGCCCGTGAAGTCGCGCTGTACCGTCAGGGCAAGTTCCGCGATGTTAAACTGGCGCGTCAGCAAAAAGCCAAGCTGGAAAACATGTTTGCCAATATGTCAGAAGGTGATGTCGCCGAGCTGAATATCGTCCTAAAAGCCGATGTTCAGGGCTCAGTAGAAGCCATCAACGAAGCCTTGAGCAAACTGTCGACCGATGAAGTGAAAATCAAAATCATCGGCAGCGGTGTCGGTGGTATCACCGAGACCGATGTTAGCCTGGCGGCAGCCTCGCAAGCCATCATCATCGGCTTCAACGTCCGGGCCGATGCCTCGGCACGTCGCATTGTCGAAGAGGAAGGTTTGGATCTGCGTTACTACGGCATCATTTACGAGCTGCTGGATGAAGTGAAGCAGGCCATGACCGGCATGCTGGCACCTGAGTTCAAGCAACAGATCATTGGTCTGGCGCAGGTTCGTGATGTGTTCCGTTCACCGAAGTTCGGCGCTATTGCCGGCTGTATCGTCAGTGAAGGCGTGATCAAACGCAATGCCCCTATCCGGGTACTGCGTGACAACGTGGTGATCTACGAAGGCGAGCTGGAGTCACTGCGTCGCTTTAAAGACGACGTCAACGAGGTTCGGAATGGCTTCGAATGTGGTATCGGTGTGAAGAACTACAACGATGTTCGCGAAGGCGACCAGATCGAAGTCTTTGAGGTGGTGCAGGTCGAGCGTACGCTGTAATCTGACCGCGCAAATAACAACACCATCAGGGCCTTCGGGTTGCTGATGGTGTTTGTGTTTTTAGAGGAAACTAAAATGGCACACAAAGAATTTTCCCGTGTCGACCGGCTGTCGCAACAGCTGCAAAAAGAACTGGCGGTGATTTTGCAACGCGAAATCAAAGATCCGCGCTTGCACACCATGATTACCGTATCGCAGGTCGATGTGTCGCGCGATCTGTCCTACGCCAAAATTTACGTCACCTTTTTAGGCCTGGCGCAGGACAAAATCAAAGACAACCTGAAGATCCTAAACGATGCCAAAGGCTTTATTCGCAGCCTGATTGGCAAGCGGATCCAAACCCGCATTGTGCCGCAGGTGCAGTTTTACTACGACAGCACCCTGGATGAGGGCATTCGCCTGACGGCGCTGGTCGAGTCTGCGCGTCGTGCCGATGAAGCCAAGCGTCCGGCAGCCAGCGCCGAAGACGAGCCGGCTGAACCCAACAACAGCGACGACAAGCAGGATTAAATGACTCAAGGTTCGAAACGCCGCCCTGTCGACGGTATTTTGTTGTTGAACAAGCCGCTGGAATTTAGCAGCAACGGCATTTTGCAAAAAGTGCGTTGGCTCTATCAGGCGCAAAAAGCCGGCCATACCGGCGCGCTGGACCCTTTAGCCAGTGGCTTGTTGCCAATTTGCTTTGGTGAGGCCACCAAGTTTAGTCAGTTCCTGCTGGATACCGATAAAACCTATCTGGTCAGCGCCCGTTTTGGCATCCGCACCGATACCAGCGATGCCGCTGGCGAGGTGGTCAGCACCCGGCCGGTGGCGTTCAATCAACCGCAGCTGGAGCAGGCGATGCAGGCCTTTCGTGGCGATATTCTGCAGGTGCCGACCATGTTCTCGGCGCTTAAATACCAGGGCCAGCCGCTGTACAAATACGCCCGTCAGGGCATCACGGTGCCGCGTGAAGCCAGGCCTATTAGCATCTTCCGTTTTGAACTGCTGGCCCTGCGCCAAAGCAGCGAGCAGAACGAAGCTGATTTTATCGTGCATTGCAGCAAAGGCACCTACATCCGCACCCTGATTGATGATTTGGGCGAAGCTCTCGGCTGCGGTGCTTACGTCAGTGCCTTGCACCGTACCCAGGTCGGGCCTTTTCTGGCCGAAGCCATGCACGACTTACCCCGTCTGGAAGCTTTGGCAGAGCCCTGCCATCAAAGCCGGGATTTCTCGGCGCTGGATCAGCTGCTGCTGCCACTGGATGCGGCCTTGCATGGCCTGGAAGCCTTCACGCTAAGCACCGAGCAGCAGCGCCGTATTGCCCACGGCCAAAGTTTTGGCTGCGACCAGCCCGATGCTGAAGCGGTGCGCTTGTACAGTGCAGAGCAACAGTTTTTGGGCATCGGCAAACGCGAGCAGGGCGAGCTCAAACCGCGGCGACTGCTGAGTACCAACAAGCAATAAAGCTTGTAAAGCCTTACCGGCATGGTACAATGCGCCCGCTTTTTATTGTTGGCTGAATGAGTGATCGGCGGCAATACATTCATTAACTCACTCAGAATTGGAGTACACCATGGCTTTAACTGCTGCTGAAAAAGCAAAAATCGTTGCGGATTACGCACAAAAAGAAGGTGACACAGGTTCACCAGAAGTACAGGTTGCTTTGCTGACTGCAAACATCAACCACCTGCAAGGTCACTTTGCTGATCACAAGCACGATTTCCACTCACGCCGCGGTCTGCTGCGTATGGTTAGCCAGCGTCGTAAGTTGCTGGACTACTTAAAAGGCAAAGATCAAAGCCGTTACGCTGATTTGATCAAGCGTCTTGGCCTGCGTCGTTAATTCAACGCAGCGAAAAAAGGGCTGAATTTCAGCCCTTTTTTTATGCCTGCAAAACAGCACCAGCAGTCCCACACCCACCACTCTACCTGCAAATGAAACGCAAGATGCTTGTTTGAGTTTTTATAGAGCAACTCGCGGGTTTGCTAGCTGCGCTTTACCGCAACAAAAATCACCGCACTAAAAAACGCTTGATTTACATTCAGATGCAGGGCTATGCTCGAAGCATACAACAACGCAAACGAAGTTCTGGCCGCAACTTGCGGGTTCAGATCCTTTGAATAAGCTGTTAGGTCTATGAAAACATTCATAATCACTTTTTGTGTTTTATCTGTAATCACTTTGGCATGGATCAGTGTACCTCATTGGCCACGGAGTACTGTTCAAGATTATGTATTGCTTTACTTAAATGATAAAAAACTACAAACGCTCATAAGTGAAGCAGATAAAACGCCTTACAACATAATAAGATGGATGCCAGATCAGGGAAACCAAGCCGGTGTTAGATCTGATACTGGTATTGATTGGGATGAAATGCCTGCTTTCAGTGAGGAGCTAGAGGCTGCTTTTGGGCAATTTAATACTAATATTTTTATGTTATTCAAACAAAATGGCTTTTGGTCTTTTCCTGGTTTTACTAAAACTGAACTACTTAGTGCTGGAAAAGACAGCGTAACTCGACAGCGCCAAATTGATTATTTTTATCGGTATGGTGGAGGGTTAATCTATCAAGAGTGCAATGATCAAGTCATCGCATCCACGCCAACTGGTAGATGTGATCGTTTGTTGTTTGGGGATTGGGTTCTAGAAAAAAACTGGTTTATTATGGGTGAGTTTAGTGACTGACCTAACAAGTTACTTAATTTCGTTCCGGCCACAAACAGCGTGGCCTCCACGGGACTGCCTACGCTGCGCTGCGGCAGCCCATTAGTAATGCGTTATAGCTCTTATCTGAACTAACCCTTGCCATCTGTACGCTTAGTGCGTACACTTCCTGTATGAAAAGTGTATTTGTCGAATCAACAATTTTTGAAAAGTACCGAGATGAATATCTCAGTGATGAGGAGTATAGGCTCTTTCAAGCAGAGCTAATGCTAAACCCTAAGCTGGGTGATGTGATTCAAGGTACTGGCGGTTTGCGGAAAATTCGAGTTGCGAGTAAAGGCAAGGGAAAGCGTGGTGGTTCACGAATTATCTATTACTTTCTCGATGAAAAGAGGCGTTTCTATTTGCTAACCATTTACGGCAAAAATGAAATGTCTGACTTGAATGCAAATCAAAGAAAACAACTAATGGCTTTTATGGAGGCGTGGCGCAATGAGCAATCGTGATTTATTTGCAGAGTTAAGCTCAGCTCTTGTTGAGGCTAAGCAGCATTCAGAAGGTAAGCTTACTCTGAAAACACATCATGTGAATGATGTGGGTGAGTTGAACATCTCACCGGATGAAATCGTGAGTATTCGCGAGCAGTTCAATATGTCCCGCGGAGTCTTCGCGCGGTTACTTCATACGTCTTCGCGCACATTAGAAAACTGGGAACAAGGTCGTAGTGTGCCAAATGGTCAAGCGGTCACTCTTTTAAAGTTAGTACAGCGTCATCCAGAAACGTTGTCACACATAGCCGAGCTATAACAAACGCCTCAAGAGGGGCTGTCAACGCGCGGCGTTTCCAGTCCCAATGAGCCGCGGTGGTTTCAGTTGTTGTGTTTGAGTTTAGTGTTATGCGTTGCCAGCCCCTTAGGCGGGCATTAGGCATTCAAGGAGGAAAGATGCACACTTCAAGTAATAAGTACCTTTTGGCTGCGGCAATATGTTGTTTTGCTGCTGCACTTGCTCATCTGGGCTGTATTGTATTCGGGGGCGATTGGTATCGTTTTTTCGGTGCCGGCGAACAGATGGCTCGGATGGCTGAGCAAGGTCTTTGGTATCCAACCATTGTGACCTCAGTCATTGTCATGGTGCTTTTGGTTTGGGCACTTTATGGCCTGTCTGGCGCGGGCGCAATTAAACGTTTACCTTTGACAAAATTGGCGCTAATCCTGATTGCCAGTATATTTTTACTTCGTGG
>JAFIFR010000015.1 GCA_020831935.1 Alkalimonas sp. | reverse complement strand
TTCAGCAAACTCGTCTTTCAGGGTCTTTTTGCCCAAGTCGAACGATTCAACCTGAGCTTCCATTGAGTCAATTTTTTGCTCATAGCGTTCAAACTTGTGCATCGCATCGTTCAGTTTGTCGCTGTGCAGGGTCTTTTTAACATCCAACCGGCTGGCAACCGTTTTCTGGCGCATTAACATCGATTTTTGCCGCGCCTTAGCATCGGCCAGCTTTTCTTGCAACTGCCCGACTTCATGCTGCAGCTTGCTGATGTGTTCGTCCAGCTGTGCAATATCGGCTTCCACGCTACTGACCTGTTCGGCAGCCTTCTCACGCTCCACCAAAGCCGCCCGAGCCAGATCTTCCCGCTCTTTGGACAATGCCAGCTCCGCCTTACTTTGCCAGTCGTTGACTTCATCGCTCAGACGATTCAATGCACGCTGCAACTCCTTTTTCTCTGCAATCGTTTTAGCGGATGAAGAGCGGACCTCCACCAAGGTGTCTTCCATCTCCTGAATAATCAACCGAACCATTTTTTCCGGATCTTCAGCTTTGTCCAGCAAAGCATTTAAATTTGAATTTACAATATCGGTAAAGCGACTGAAAATACCCATGGTAATAACCTCATACAGTAATTGGGATACCCTCTGAGTCATTCACAATCCTTGCCACTTTTTCAATAAAAATAACTCGTTGATTTATATTTATTTTTAAATTAGTCAAAAAGAGCTTTGGCCTTGCTCTATAATGAAATACACTATTATTTGGTCATTTTCACTAAAGTCTTCTCATGGGCAGAACACAACAACAAGACAATCTGATCGGCCAGTCCAACAGCTTTTTAACGGTGCTGGAACAGGTGTCGCAAGCGGCTCCGCTGAATAAACCCGTGCTGATCATCGGTGAGCGCGGCACCGGCAAAGAGCTGATTGCTGCCCGGCTGCATTTTTTGTCCCAGCGCTGGGATCAAAACTACCTGACACTGAACTGTGCCGCCTTGAATGAAAACCTGCTGGAAAGTGAGCTGTTTGGCCATGAGGCCGGAGCTTTCACCGGCGCCAGCAAGCGTCATGAAGGGCGTTTCGAGCGAGCCAATGGCGGTACCTTGTTTTTGGATGAGCTGGCCAACACACCCAGTCTGGTGCAAGAAAAGCTACTTCGCGTTATCGAGTATGGCGAGTTTGAGCGAGTCGGCGGCAGCCGTCCGGTCCGGGTCGATGTCCGACTGGTTTGTGCCACCAACGAAGACTTGCCTGCATTAGCCGAGCAAGGCGAGTTTCGTGCCGATTTGCTGGATCGGCTGGCATTCGATGTGATTACCCTGCCGCCGATGCGCGAGCGACGGGAAGACATCTTGCTGCTGGCCGAGCACTTCGCCATCAATATGGCGCGAGAATTGGAATTCGAACTCTTCAGTGGTTTCAGCGAAAAAGCCAAGCGCACCTTACTGGATTACGACTGGCCCGGAAATGTCCGGGAGCTGAAAAATGTGGTGGAGCGCAGTGTTTACCGCACCAACAACCCCTATGTGCCGGTGCACGACATACTGTTGGATCCGTTTGAATCCCCTTTCCGCCCGCAGCAACGGGTGAAAACGCGCGATCGTCAACCGGCCAGCCTGCCACAATCAGCAAAGGCCCAGGCAAATGACACACCCTCCGAGCCTCAGGTGCAGGCTGTCCCCGCTATTAAGCCAGACCAGCCGGTCGACTTTAAAGCCCTGTCGCAGCAGTTTGAAGTGGATTTGTTGAAACAAGCCCTGGCAGCCTGCCAGTTTAATCAGAAAAAGACAGCAGAGAGTCTAGGCTTAACCTATCATCAGTTGCGTGGCTACATGAAAAAATACCAGTTACTGGATAGCCAACAGGATACGCATGCTGAAGCCCAGTCTTAAAAACGCTCCCCTCATCAGTCTACTTTGCTGGCTCGGCACCGGTTGCCAGCCAGAGATGCCGGCTGAAGTTCGTTCCGGTCTGGTGTACTGCAGTGAAGGGGCACCGGAAACCTTCAACCCTCAGTTGGTCACCTCCGGCACCACCATTGACGCCACCAGCCGTCAGCTGTTCGACCGGTTGCTTGATATCGATCCGATCAGTGGTGACTTTGTTCCGGCGCTCGCAACGCATTGGGAGGTGCGGGAAGACGGTTTAAGTTACACCTTCTATCTTCGGCCCGAAGTTCAGTTTCATACCACCGATTACTTCACGCCCAGCCGGCCACTGCAGGCCAGCGACGTGCGTTTTAGCTTTGAACGGATCATGCAAACCGAGCACCCTTTTCACCGGATAGGCGGTGGTGATTATCCCTATTTTCAAACTGTCGACTGGGGCAACCGGGTCAGCCGTATTGCCACACCGGCCGAAAATCAGGTGGTGTTTTACCTGCGTCAGCGCGATAGCTCTTTTTTATCCAACCTGGCCACCGACTTTGCCGTGATTCATTCAGCAGAATACGCCGAGCAGTTGCAGCAGCAGCATCAACCTCAACGACTGGACAGTCACCCCATTGGAACTGGGCCTTTTCGCTTTCGCGAGTACCGCAAAGATGGCTTTATCCGTTACTACCGGCACAACGACTACTGGGGAACTCCGAGCCAATTGGAGCAGCTGGTGATTGACATCGAGCCCAACAACGCCAAACGGATGGCCCGCTTGCTGACGCACGAATGCGACATCATCGCCTACCCTCGGATGTCGGAGCTCGAGCTGATTAGCCAGCGACCAGACATTAAAGTTCAGCAACAAAGCAGCCTGAATGTGGGCTTCTGGGCTTTTAACACCAGCAGGCCACCTTTTAATGATGCCCGGGTAAGGCGCGCCCTGGCGATGGCTATCAACCGGGATGCTATTTTGCAATCCGTTTATTTTGAGCAGGCACAAAACGCCAGCACCTTATTGCCGCCAAGCTCCTGGGGCCATCACCCAGAGATTGCACTCCCCTCCTATGACCCGGACGCAGCGCGACAGCTGTTATCGGAGGCGGGCTTTCCTTACGGTTTTGCCATGACCATCTGGGCCATGCCAGTCCAGCGTTTGTACAATCCAAATGCCACCCGAATGGCAGAAATGATGCAGGCCGACTTGGCCCGTATTGGCGTCAGAGCCACGATTGTGAGCCTGGAGTGGAATGCTTTTCGTCGTCAATTGCGACTTGGCGAACACGACTCTGTCCTGCTGGGCTGGAATGCCGACAATACCGATCCGGACAACTTCTTCCGGCCTTTGCTCAGTTGCAATGGTGTAGAAAGCGGCACCAATCGTGCTATGTGGTGCGATCCCGCTTTTGATGCCTTGCTTGGTCAGGCCCTGCTCACCGATGACCGATCCATACGTCGTAGCTACTATTGGGCGGCCCAGGAATACCTGGCAGAGCACTTGCCACTGCTGCCACTGGCCCATGGCAAACGCTTCCAAGCCATCAATGCCCGGGTGGGAGGTATCACCATGAACCCCTATGGCGGCATTGATCTCTCCGGAGCTTTTTTACGTCAGCCTGAGGGCGCTCCATGATCTGGTACTATTTGATCCGACGTTTATTTTTGCTGTCCTTTGTTTTTTTTGCCTTGACGTGTTTTGCTTTCAGTCTGGGCTACTTGTTTCCGGGCGATCCTCTGGTCAACTTCAGCGGCATTAGCCAACCCGATGATGAACTGTTGCCAGTACTGGTGCAACAATACCGTTTGGAGCAGGGCTATTTGCAGCAATACCTGGCATTTTTACAACGCATCTTGCAGGGCGATTGGGGCTTATCCCTGGCCAGTCAGCAACCGGTGTTGCACGAAATTATCCGGGTGTTTCCTGCAACTCTGGAGTTGGTGAGCTACGCTCTGTTTATTTCATTTGTACTGGGCGTGCCCCTCGGGCTGATCGCCGCCATTAAGGCAAATCACTGGACCGGCCGCGCCATCTCCAGCATTGCTTTGCTGGGCTATTCGCTGCCAATATTCTGGTGGGCTTTGTTGATGATCATGCTGTTCAGCATCGGTCTTGGTTGGCTGCCAACCTCAGGCCGGATCAGTGTGCTGTACGAAATCCCCGTGACGACCGGCTTTATGCTGCCGGATATTCTGATGTCTGGCCAAACCTATTGGCAGGCCGCACTGCAGGATGCCATCCGCCATTTGTGGCTTCCCGCTTTTGTGCTGGCGACCTACCCGACAACGGTGATGATTCGCTTTACCCGCGACGCCATGTTGTCCGTCTGGCAACAAAGCTACATTAAAACCGCCAGAGCCAAAGGCCTGAGCCGCAGTCAGGTACTGTACCGACATGGCCTGCGCAATGCCATGCTGCCAGTACTGCGCCAGCTGGGTTTGCAATTTAGCACCCTGGTCACTCTGGCCATGATCACTGAACTGATTTTTTCCTGGCCTGGCATTGGTTTATGGCTGCTTGATAGCATCAACCAACGCAACTACCCTGCGATCCAGGGGGGACTGCTGGTCATATCCAGTCTGGTGATTCTGGTGAATATTCTGCTGGATATTCTCTACACCCTGCTCAACCCACTGGCAAGGAAGCAGGTCCATGGCTAAGTTTCAATGGTTGCAACAAAAAGATGAGCTTGGGCCACTGAGTCAGCTCTGGCATAGCTTTCGGCAACAGCATGCTGCGGTGCTGGGTTTAATTCTGTTTGGCTTTTTTGCCTTAATCGCGGTATTTGGCCCACTGATCACGCCTTATGATCCTTACCTGCAAAACCCCGATGCAGTGCTGCTTCCCCCCTCTTGGGATGATGCCGGTGATGTCCGCTATCTGCTTGGCACCGACGATCTGGGCCGGGACCAGTTTTCCCGCTTAATCAAGGGTGCCAGTTACACCTTTGGCATTGCGTTCATGACGGCTCTGGGGGCTTTGCTGCTTGGCTTCCTGCTGGGAGTACTGGCAGGCATGAGCAAAGGGTTTAGAGCCAGCGCCTTTAATCATGTGCTGGATCTGGCTCTCACCATCCCGTCCTTGTTGCTGGCCATTATCATTGTTGCCATTTTAGGGCCTGGTTTAGTCAATACCATTTGGGCCATTATGCTGGCGCTGCTGCCTCAGTTTGTCCATGGGATCCGCAACAGCATCTTGCAACAGCTGGAGCAGGACTATGTCATTGCCTACCGGCTGGATGGCGCCAATAACTGGCAAATTTTACGCTATGTGATTCTTCCCAATACCTGGGAGCAGCTGACCGTACTCTTTAGTATGGCACTCTCGACCGCCATTCTGGACATCGCGGCTTTGGGCTTTCTCGGTTTAGGGGCCCAATCGCCGGCGGCCGAATGGGGGCTGATGGTGGCTGAAGCGCTGGATTTAATCTATTTATCTCCCTGGAGCATCGCGCTGCCAGGCTTGCTGATTTTTGTGGCCGTGCTAAGCGTCAATCTGGTGTCAGATGGCCTTAGAACCGCCATGCGTAAACGACAGGAAAGCTGATGGTACTGCTGGATATTCGAAATCTGACGCTGGAGTTGGAAACCAGTCAGGGGTTGATCCGCGCCGTTGACCGGGTCAGTCTCAGCCTGCGGGAAGGTGAAATCCGAGGCCTGGTCGGCGAATCCGGCTCGGGCAAAAGCCTGATTGCCAAAGCCATCGTTGCGGTGTTGAATCAACGCTGGCGCATTAAAGCCGACCGCTTTCACTGGCGTGGTGAGGATTTGTTGCAACTGCCTTTTGACCAGCAACGCCGTATCATTGGCCGTGATATTGCGATGATTTATCAAGAACCCAGCAAATGCCTGGACCCAACCGCAACCATCGCCGAGCAATTGCATGAATCCATACCGACCGATGGTTTGCCGGGAAACTGGTGGACCAAGGGACGGCACAAACGCAAAAAAGCCATCGCTTTGCTGCACAAGGTAGGGATCAAAGAGCACCAGGCCGTGCTGGACAGCTACCCTTACCAGTTATCGGAAGGGGTCTGCCAGAAGGTGATGATTGCCATGGCCATTGCCAAGAGCCCTAAACTCTTGATTGCCGATGAGCCGACCACCGCCCTGGAAGCCTCGACCCAGGCGCAGCTGTTCCGCTTAATGGGCAGTCTAAATCAGTTAAAAGGCATGTCGGTCTTGCTAATCAGCAATGAGCTCGATAGCATCGCCCGGTACACCCACCGTTTGTCGGTGCTGTATTGTGGTCAACTGGTAGAATCCGGTGATACAGCCAGAGTACTGGCGCAGCCTCTGCATCCTTATACCGATGCACTGATTAAAAGTGTGCCTGAGTTTCAACCGGACTTGCAGCCGAAAAAACCGCTGTTTGCGTTGCCTGGCAGTATCCCGACCCTACAGCATTTACCCGTCGGCTGTCGGCTTGGCCCTCGTTGCCCCAATGCCCGCAAAGAGTGTGTTCATACCCCGGTTTTGGAACGCAAACAGCACCATTATTTCAGTTGCCATTTCCCATTGCAGTACAAGGAGCCACGATGAGCCAGTTGCTGCAAGTGGTCGAGTTGTGTAAGAGTTACCGCAAACAACTGGGATTGTTTCGTCAAACCCGCGTTCAGGCATTGGATCACATCAATTTTACGCTAAGCGCTGGCCAGACATTGGCCGTGGTGGGTGAAACCGGTTCGGGCAAAAGCACCCTGGCCAAGCTGCTGGTTGGCATTGAGCAACCGGATGATGGCGAAATCCGCTTAAGTGGCCAGGCAGTGACCTTGTCCAACTACCGCAAATACAACCATGTGATCCGCTACATGTTTCAAGATGCCGAACGGGCATTAAACCCCAGCCAAAAAGTAGGCGCCATGCTGGATGACGTGCTGCGATTTAGCACAGTGCTCGATCGTCAGCAACGGCAACAACGCATTTTACAAAGCTTGCAGCAAACCGGCTTGCTGGACGAACACATCAACTTCTTCCCGCATATGTTTTCCGCCGGCCAGTTGCAACGGGTAGCGCTGGCCCGGGCGTTGATTCTGGAGCCGAAAATTTTAATTCTGGACGAAGCTCTGACCGTACTGGATCCAACTGTACGGGCACAAATTGTCAATTTACTGCTTGATCTACAGCAACAACAAGGCTTGTCTTACTTGCTGATCAGCAAGAACCTACGGTTGGTAAGGCACATCAGCGATCATTGTCTGGTACTGCAAGATGGGCGGGTGGTAGAAGAAGGGCCGACCGAGCAACTGCTCGATCGGCCGCAACATCCTCATACCCGCAAGTTGATGGGATTAAGTTAGTGCTCTAATCCGCTTCGTTGTAGGTTTCCAGGTTGGTCGCCATAGCCATGGCGGCATTGCGGGTCTTAGCACCGTCACTGCGCTGCTGGTCCAGGCGGTTCAGGTAGTCTTGATCGATGTCGTTGGTCACATAAACGCCATCAAACACCGAGGTCTCAAAGCGCTTGATGTCCGGATTGACCGAGCGCACAGCCGCAATCAAATCCTCAATGGACTGGAAAATTAAGCCATCAGCGCCGATGTTCTGGCAAATGCTGTCGACATCGTGACCATGTGCAATCAGTTCGTTGGCCGACGGCATATCGATGCCATAGACATTTGGGAAGCGCACTTCAGGGGCGGCAGAAGCAAAGTACACCTTTTTCGCACCCGCATCTCTGGCCATTTCGATGATTTGCTCGGAGGTAGTACCACGCACAATGGAGTCATCCACCAGCAGCACATTCTTGCCTTTAAACTCCTGCTGAATGGCATTGAGTTTGCGACGGACGGATTTTTTGCGTTCGACCTGGCCCGGCATAATAAAGGTACGGCCTATGTAGCGGTTTTTCACAAAGCCCTGCCGGTAAGGCAAACCAAGCTCATGCGCAATTTGCAAGGCTGCATCATTGCTGGTTTCAGGAATTGGGATCACCACATCGATGTCCAAATGAGCCCATTCCCGTTTGATTTTTTCACCAAGCTTGGTGCCCATCGCAACCCGGGACGCATAGACGGAAATGTTGTCAATGGTCGAGTCCGGGCGGGCAAAGTAAACGTACTCAAAAATACAAGGGCTGTAGCCTGGGTTTTCGGCACATTGCTGCGTGAACAACTCACCCGACTCAGTGATGTACACCGCTTCCCCCGGATAAACATCCCGCATCACGGTAAAGCCATCGGTATCCAGTGCAACGCTTTCCGATGCCACCATGTACTCGGTCCCGGCCTCAGTTTCACGCTTACCAATCACCAGTGGCCGAATGCCATTGGGATCGCGAAACGCCACCAGACCATGACCGATGATCAAAGAAACCACAGCGTAACCGCCCCGCACCTTGCGATGGACCGCAGCAACAGCCTTGAACACATCCTCGCTACTGAGCAATAGGGTGTTGCTCTGCGCCAGCTCGTGGGCAAACACATTGAGCAGAATTTCAGAATCGGAGGTGGTATTGATATGACGGCGGGCCCGGCGGAAAATTTCTTCGGTCAGCTGCTCCGAGTTGGTCAGATTGCCATTGTGCGCTAAGGCGATACCAAAAGGACTGTTGACGTAAAACGGCTGTGCCTCAGCGGTACTGGATGAGCCAGCCGTCGGGTAACGGACATGGCCAATGCCGATATTGCCGGACAAGCGCAGCATATGGCGGGTATGAAAGACATCTTTGACCAGGCCATCGGCTTTCCGAAGCCGCAGGGTGTTGTTATCCACCGTTACAATGCCGGCGGCATCCTGCCCTCGGTGCTGCAACACCGTCAGGCCGTCGTACAATGCCTGATTGACCGGATACTTACCAACAATACCAACAATACCACACATGGAATTTTCCTCGCCTGAGACTTAAGGCTGTTGCATAAAACTAGAATGGTTCTGCAAATAATCGAAGAACCACTCAATGATAAAACGAAATTCGGGGATCAGCAGAGACTGTTGCCACCAGTCGGTGTTGGCCGCTGCGGTGAAGGCATCGACAAAAAACAACACCGCACTCACCAGCAACACACCACGCAGGGCACCAAAAATGACACCGAGTAAGCGATCTGTACCCGATAAACCAGTGGACTGCACCAGTTTGCTGATCAAGAAATTGACCAGAGCACCTAAAATCAAGGCACAGACAAAAAGAATAGCAATGGCCAGCGCATTACGCAGCAGCTCATCGTCCAGGCTGGTAAAGTACGCTGCCAGATGGGGGTAATAATAACTGGCAATAAAAAAGGCAAGGATCCAGACCAGCAGCGAGACGGCTTCTTTGACAAAACCGCGCACCAGACTAATCACCGTAGAGAGTGCGATGATTGCCAAAATGACAAAATCAATCCAAACCATGAAAATCCAAAGGATGTCTGATCACGGCGCGCATTCTACCAAAGTCACCTGCCCTTGCCTAATTATTTTCCAGCGGCTGGTAACTGGTCACCACCAAACGGTCATCCCGGGCGATGGTTTTTAACTCGTCCAGCCGTTGCTCCAGTGCGTCACGCCGCAGATCAGGCCCGACAAAGACACTGGTCAGAACAAGGCCCTGGCTGTTGGTTACCTGACGGGTGTAGGTCCGAAAGCCTGCGGCACGCAAACGCTGCACCAAGTCTTCCGCATTTTGTGCCCGACCAAAACTGCCCACCCGCACCGTCCAGGCTCGGTCTGTCAAAGCCGAAGCAGGCAAGTCATCGGACGACGCCGCATTCTCCGTAACCGGTCTAGTGACCTCGGTTGCCTCATCGCCGACCGTCACCTGAGCGTAGGTTTGCGAGGGCAGCGTCTCGCTGCCATCAGACGGGGTGCTATCGGACACAGCTTCTGCATCGCTTGGGACCTTATCCACTTCGGGGGCAGTTAATGCATTATCGCGTCTGGCCTGCAGCGCAGCGCTGTCCAGCAACTGTTGCTCCTGCACGCCCTGAAACTCCGGTCTGGCCGGGATCTGCTCAAAATCATCTTTCAGTACCTGCTTTTCGCCATCCAGCAGATCCGGTAAAAACACCACAGCCGCAATCATCAGAATGCAGGCGCCCAATAGACGCTGTTTAAAAGCTCGTGTCATCTTACCTCCGGTTGGGCAGTGCTCTGTTCCAGTACCGCTGACACAGTAACAAAAGAGCCGAACACCAGCAATAAATCATCGGCCGCCAAGGACGCTAAGCTCTGACGATAGCCGGTCACCACTTCTGGGCAACAGACAACCGAAGCCGTCGCAGGCAAAATCTGCTGCAGCAGTGTGGCATCGGCACCACGGGGAGCAGGCAGCGGACACAACACCCACTGATCGATCCAAGGCAACAAGGCATCCAGCGCGCCGGTTTGCACTTTATCCTGCATCATGCCACAAAGCGCAATGACCCGCCGGTAGCCAGGCCGCAGTTGCGCCAGGCGATCAGCCAAATACGCAATGGACTGAGGATTGTGCGCGACATCCAGCAACACAGCAGGCTCTTGTTGCAACCACTGCATCCGACCCGGCAAGCTGACACTGGCCAGAGCACGGCGCAGCAATGCCTCGTTCGGCAAACACTGCAACTGCTGCAAAGCCATCAGTGCTGTGGCCGCATTTTGCAGCGGCACCGGCAACAGTGGCAAGCCATGAAAAACCAGGGTCTCACACTGCCAGTCCCAGCCATCCTGCTGACACTGCCAGCGGTAAGCACTGCCAGCTCGCAGCAATGGAGCCTGTAGCCGCTCAGCGACGTCAAGCACGCTGGCAGGCAAGGCTTGCTCGGCCACCACTGCCACCTTACCGGGTCGAAAAATACCGGCTTTTTCCCGCCCTATGGCTTCGCGATCCGGCCCCAGCCAATCCTGATGGTCCAGGTCGATGGTGGTCAGAATGCTGAGATCCGGCTCGACAATGTTGGTTGCATCCAAACGCCCACCTAAACCGACTTCAATCAGCGCAAAATCAGGCTGAAGACTTTTGATCAGATAAAAAGCGGCTAGCGTGGTGAATTCAAAATAGGTCAGTTCAATGTCTGCGCGCAATTGCTCAATAAAGCGCAGTGCTTCAACCCAGGCGCTGTCCGGTGCATCGCTGCCATTGATGCGCAAGCGCTCGTTAAAACGCAGCAAGTGCGGTGAGCTGTAGACAGCAACGGTGAAGTCCTGAGCCAGCAACAGCTGCTCCATGCAACATGCCGTGGTGCCTTTGCCGTTGGTGCCCGCAATCAGCACCACCTTGCCAGGCAGTCGGGAAAGCTCAGCCCGATCGGCGACCTGACGGACACGATCCAGGCCCAACTCAATCTGATGCTGCGGATGCTGTTGCTCAATAAAGCGAAGCCAATCGTCCAGGCTTTGGCACGATTGGCTGGTAAGGGAGGTTAAGGTGCTCATAAATCCCTGAGCAGTTGGGTTACTCCTGGTCGGGAGTTGGCAACTGCATAAATTTAGCCACAAGTCGGGCAATTGTATCGCGCATTTGGCGGCGGTCAACAATCATGTCAATGGCACCGTGATCCAGCAGGAACTCGCTGCGCTGGAAGCCCTCAGGCAATTTTTCCCGCACGGTTTGTTCAATCACGCGGGGACCGGCAAAACCAATCAATGCCTTGGGTTCACCAATGTTGATATCACCCAGCATCGCCAAACTGGCGGAAACACCGCCCATGGTCGGATCGGTCAGCACGGATACATAAGGCAAGCCCTGCTCGCTCAGCTTTGCCAGTGCCGCGCTGGTTTTTGCCATCTGCATTAACGACAGCAACGCCTCTTGCATCCGGGCACCACCACTGGCAGAGAAACAAATGTACGGGACTCGATGCTCAATGGCGTATTCCACACCTTTAACAAATTTAGCGCCAACCACCGATGCCATCGAGCCGCCCATAAAGTTAAATTCGAAAGCAGAGGCCACCACTGGCATGCCTTTTAACTGACCGTGCATCACCAGCATGGCGTCTTTTTCATTGGTGTCTTTTTGTGCGGCGGTGATGCGGTCTTTGTAGCGCTTGCTGTCTTTAAACTTCAGCAGATCCTGCGGCTCAAGATCAGCCGCCAGCTCAGTAGCGGTATTGGCATCAAGAAACATGGTCAGACGATCACGAGCGCTGACCCGCATGTGGTGATCGCACTTCGGACACACCCCCAGCTGCCGATCCAGATCCGCCTTGTACAGTACGGCATCGCAGGCGCTACACTTGGTCCATACGCCCTCAGGAATATTGCGGCGTGCAGAGGTCGAAGTTCGGGGAAGGATCTTTTCTAACCAACTCATATCGATTCCTATCGGCTTTCGGCTTTAAACCACAAAGCCTTACTTATTTGAGGTTAAATGCACCGAAATTCAGAAAAACGGTGGCTATTAAAGCATAAAAACGGCGCATGTTAATATAAAAAACTGGTCTTAGTAGTCAGTCCAGTTGAGCCGGTAGAAACAATGGACCTGGCGCACTAACCGGCAAGGCATACTCTGCCGGGTAGTCTACCGCGACCAGATAAAGACCGCCAGCTTTGGCCGTTGCCGCCGCCTGATTCCGGTCTTTAGCTGCCAGCAATGCCGCCATCCAGTCCACCGGCTGCCGTCCCATGCCAATTTCAAGCAAAGAGCCGGTAATGTTCCGCACCATATGATGCACAAAGGCATTGGCCTTGATATCCAGCACCACAAAATCGCCCAAACGTTGCACTTTCAGATGGTGCACGAAACGATTGGGGCTTTTTGACTGGCATTGAATGGCTCGAAAAGCACTGAAATCGTGCTCGCCCAGCAAGCATTGTCCGGCCTGATGCATCAAGCCAGCATCCAGCGGCTGATGATAATGGCTGAGGCCGGCTTGCAAAATCGCCGGTCGGTACGACTGATTTAAAATAATGTAGCGGTAGCGCCTGGCCGTGGCTGAAAAGCGGGCATGAAAATCATCCGGCACTTGCTGTGCCCAGCGCACTGCAATGCCCGCAGGCAAATGACTGTTGGTCCCCATGATCCATCCCTTGGCCGAACGCTCGGCCTGGGTATCAAAATGCACCACCTGGCCCGTTGCATGGACACCGGCATCGGTTCGGCCGGCGCACTGGGTCAGGATGGGCTTGTTGGCGACTTTGGACAATGCCTGCTCCAGGTGCTGTTGCACACTGGGAACCTCTTGTTGCCGTTGCCAGCCGTAAAAGGCGGAGCCATCGTATTCAATGCCTAGGGCTATTCGCATGCCATTCTCTTACCGATAAAGAAAACCAGGTCGGATCCAGGATCCGACCTGGTTCAGGACGAAGTCATCTAAGTATACCAAGCTGTGGCGTTGCTGCCCAGAGGCGCGGCTTCGAAGTCCTGGTCTAGCGTCCAGATTGCAACTGTCTGACCGAGTCTTTAATCGCATCCGGCGCGTCGGAGTTCAGCACTTCTTTAATCAGTTGGTCGGCACTGTCGTGGTCGTCGATTTCCAGATAAGCCCGGATCAAGTCCAGTTGAGCACCATAGGTGTCGTGTTCTTCATCCAGGCCACTCTGCTCTAACACCTGTTGGTAGTCATCATCCAGCTCAAAACCTAAATCCAGCTCACTGTCGCTGTCGGCGCGAGCGCTGGCTTTCTCCAACAATTGGTCGATATCCTGAAAGTCATCATCCGATAGGTCAGCTGCTTGCTCTTCACTGACAGCGGTCGCTGCCGAAGCCTCTGACTCGCTTTGATTGGCCACGCGCTCCGCCATTTGCTCGAGTTCAGACAGTAAATCATCAAAATCGGCTTCATTCTCATTACCGACCAATTGCTCTTCCGGCTCATCGGCCAGCAGCTCTGCCTCGTCCTGCTCATCCAGTAAGCTGTCGTCAAAGACATCTTCTGCAGCCGGAGCAGACTCAACCGCTTGCTCTGGTTGCAATGCTCCGTCCTCGCCCGCCAGAGGATCGTGTTCTGCCTGTTCATCGTTATCCGAACGCTTATCGGATGGCAAATCCGCAGACTCCGCTAGCTCATCAGCAACGTCATCGGCCAACTGGACCTCAGGCTCCGATGCATCCTCATCGCTCTGCTCCATGTCGTCGTCACTATCCTGGCTTAGAACATCACCGTCGATGGCATCATCAAGCTCCAGCTCCGGATAGCTATCAAGAACCTCACTCGGATTTTCAACTGAGCGGCTTGCAGCACTGGGTGGACTTACTGACTCGTCATCCTGCTCTGACAGATTGGGAGCCTCACTCTCATCAGCCATGGCATCGGCCGGGAAGTCATCCTCCAACTCGGCGAAGTCTTCCAGGTACTCGGCTTCGGTGGCTGCCTCACGCTCCAACGCCTGCTCTTCGGAAAGCGGCGCTTCCTGCTCGCTCAACGCCAAATCCTCTTCCAGCGGCTCGGTGAGCATCGCTTCCATCAGTTCGGGATCTGGCTCTGGTTCTGCTTCAAGTCCGGCCTCAGGTTCTGCTTCCAGCTCAGCTTCAGGCTCTGCTTCCAGCTCAACTTCAGGCGCAGCTTCAGGCTCTGCTTCGAGCTCAACTTCAGGCTCCGCTTCCAGCTCAGTTTCAGGTGCTGGCTCCGGCTCTGGCTCTGCCTCCAGCTCAGTTTCAGACTCCGGCTGCTCTACTGCATCCACTTCAGTCAGCTCATCCATGTCAGCAAGGGCTGTTTCAGCCGGCTCTTGCAAGGTTTCCTCCACCAAGCTTTCAGCAAAGGCATCCAGCTCCGAGCTGTCAAATTGAGCAGCTTCATCCGGGTCCAGCTCGGTTTCATTGCTCTCAGCAGCCAGATTGCTGTCCTCAGCGACTTGATTCAACAGCGCATCCGCAAAGTCCTCGGGATCCTCTGTATCGCTAGGCTCCGCTTGCTCAGGAATATCGTCTTCCGGGATATCCAGTTCAATTTCTTCGAGCAGTTCATCGTCAAAATCGTTGGCAACCGCTGCACTTTGCTCAGTGTCATCATCGGCTTCATTAAACAAAGAATCCAAATCGGTGCCCGACAAAATATTATCCGGATCAAACTCGGCTGCCGTTTCCGTATTGTCATCCTGATCAACATCGGCCAGCAAATCATCCTCTGGCAAGGCATCGTTGTCGGTTAAGGCATCATCCGCCAGCAATGAATCGTCATCCATCAGTGCATCATCGAGCAAATCATCCTCATCAAGCGCATCATTGTCACTGCCAACACTGCTGTCATCCAACAATATATCGTCATCAAGCAAGTCATCGCTTAAATCGACCGGAGTGTCATCCACGTCGTCATTGAAGGCATCATCCAGCAAGGAGTCATCCAGACTAAATAAGGAGTCATCAACATCCATGTTGTCATCCACCTCGGGCAGTGGTGACTGATAGCCCGCTGTCGCTACAGGCTCTGATGTGGCGGCTTGAATGGTTTCCTGCGCTTTTTTACTGCGTCGTTTAATCCAGAGTAAAAAGCCAAGCAAAATACCTAAAGCAGGCACAGAAGCGGCCAGGGCCCAGAACACCGGACTGGTAAGCAGACGCTGGGCAAAGCCACTTTGCTGCGCAGCTTCTATCTGCTCGGCCTGTTGCAGCGCCATCCACTCGGCTTGCATGCGCACCATCTGCTCCAGTTCACGCTGCAAGGCATTGTCTTCTTCCATCTGAGCTTTCAGCGCATCGAGCTGCTGCTGCACGGCATCCAGTGTCTCTTTCAGCCCCTGGTTCTCCACCATGATGCCTTCGACCAGTAACATCGACTCACCAAAACGATGCCGTAGTTGCTGCAGTTGTTGTTGCTGTTCTTGCTCCAGTTGAGCCACTTGCTCTTGCAGCGCCTGGCTGGCAGCCGCTGTCGACGGCTGTGTTTCTGGAGTTTGAGTTGGCGGAGTACGGCGAGCCCAGCTTTGGTCATCGGCACTGGATTTTTGCCGGGCTTCCGCTGGATCGACCGCGCGAATTTCCCGCAATGAGGGTACATCCAGCATGGCGCCGGTACGAAGGTGATTGAAATTATTATCCAGAAAAGCGTGCGGGTTTTTCAGGTAAATGGCATACATCACCTGATACATGTCGGCCCCTTCGGGTCGCACCTGTTGAGCCAGACGCCATAAGGTATCGGTTGGGGTGATGGGGCCTAACTGTTGCACCCGGCTTTGTTGATCCAGTGCTCTGGGCCCCCGAATGCTGGTACTGCTATCCGCCGCTGCCGCCAACGCCGGAAAATTGACAAGACAAATTAGAAAAAATAGTCGCCAGAGCTGCATGTATGCTTCCTAATCCAACCGGTACTCACCGGAAACCGCCAGGGAACAGCAGTTCCCCGACCGCAATGGTCTGATGGCCATCGCTTACTGAATCGTTCAGACAGAATTTACATCAATTCTATGCAAACAACATTCCATCTCGTCTTTAACGGCACTATAAAGCAGAACTTAAATCACCGCCAGTCGACCGTGCTCATCCCAGACATAAAACAAAGCCGACCCTGGGCCGGCTTTTATACCTAAGTATATGGATAAAACACCGAAGCTCGCAGGGCCAGGTGCTAAACTTTGTGATTACAGATAATCCCGTATCAAATGCTCCGCAATTTGGATGCTGTTGGTGGCAGCCCCCTTACGGATGTTATCGGCCACAACCCAAAGATTTAACCCGAGCTCATGGGATAAATCTTTTCGAACCCGTCCAACAAAGACCTCATCATGCCCGGCAGCATGGCTGACCTGAGTTGGGAAGTCTTCATTCTGCTCCAGCAACACCACACCAGGGGCATTGGCCAACAGGGCTTTAGCCTGCTCAGCATCCAACGGTTGTCGGGTCTCAATGTGCACTGCTTCAGCATGGCCATAAAAAGCCGGTACCCGGACTGCTGTGGCATTGACTGCGATGCTGTCGTCACCAAAGATTTTCTGGGTTTCCCAGTGCATCTTCATTTCTTCTTTGGTGTAGTCGTTGTCTAAAAAGACATCAATTTGCGGGATCACATTAAACGCAATTTGACGGCTAAACTGGCCTTTTTCTTCAATCGGACGGCCATTCATCAATTGCGCAGTTTCATGCGCCAGCGCTTCCACGGCTTGCTGGCCGGCACCACTCACCGACTGATAAGTGGCGACATTGATCCGGCTGATGCCTACTGCATCGTAGATCGGCTTTAAGGCCACCAGCATCTGAATGGTGGAGCAATTCGGGTTGGCAATGATGTTGCGGTTGCGAAAATCGGCTAAAGCCGCGGCATTGACTTCCGGCACCACCAATGGAATGTCAGCCTCATAACGGTAATGCGAGGTATTGTCGATCACCACACAGCCCGCATCGGCGGCTTTGGGTGCATACAAAGCTGACACACTGCCACCGGCCGAAAACAAACCAATTTGAACCTGGGTCCAGTCAAAGCTTTCGACATCCAACACCTTTACTTTTTTGCCGCGAAAATTAACCGTGCTGCCAGCAGAGCGGCTGCTGGCCAAAGGAAATAACTGATTGACCGGAAAGTCACGCTGTTCCAGTAATTCGATTAAGTGCTGACCAACCAGGCCGGTTGCACCCAGGACGGCAACATTGTACTGCTGAGCCATGGCATTTTTCCTCTTCGTTAGGGGCGGCTAAAACCAGTTTGATACAGCCAGTCGGGCACGGCGGTACCTCGCAACTGCAAGGAGCTGCACTCGCGCCGGGCCGGGTAATGCTTTCTGAGCCAGTCAAACCCTTGCTTTTGAATGTGATGACGAAACAAAGCGTCATCGCGTCGCACATCATATACCAATCTGAACAGATTTTGGACATCTGGAAGCCCAAAATTTTCGGTTATTTGCAACGATTGAATGGCTGGTTGCGGGCAAAAGTCGCTTAGCTGATGTACAACAGGCCGTTGCAGCTGCAAGCAGAGCTGCTGATACAGCATTTCAGTGCCCCTGGCCTTGCCTTCGATGCTATGACCAGCAACGTGAGCCGTAGCGATATCCAGATAGGGCAACAGCGGCAATAAAATAGCCGGTTCTTGCTCCCAAACATCCAGCACCAAGGGACGACGGTGCCCAGCCTCCGCCTCGGCCAATAAAGCCTGGTTGTCAAACACTGCACCGCGGCAGGCATTGATTAACGCGCAGCCCGGTTTGATTTGTTGCAATCGTTCGGCATTGATCAGGTGCCTGGTGGCGAACTCACCATGGTTGGAAAGTGGCACATGAAAGCTAAGCACATCGGCCTGCTGCAACAAGACCTCCAGTGGCTGGTGGGCAAAATCCGGCTCCTGCCTGACACGCAGCGGATCGCACAACAACACCTGACAACCCATAAGCTGCAACAGCTCGGCCAACGGCTGGCCAATATTGCCCACCCCAACGATACCAATCGTTTTGTCCTGAAGCTGCCACTGATAACGCTCTGTCAAATGAAACAAACTGCTCAGCACATACTCCACCACAGCCCTGGCATTGCATCCGGGCGCATTGTGGAAGGCAATACCAGCCCGCTGCACATAGTCCTTATCGACATGATCGGTGCCAATGGTGGCTGTCCCTATGAAGCGCAGTGATCTGGCCTTTGCCAGTAACGCTGCATCCACCCGGGTGATAGATCGAACCAGCAGGACATCGGCATCGGCAAGCTGCTCAGGCTGCAGTTTACGGCCAGAAAACAGCCGAACCTCCCCAAAGTCGGCAAAGAATTGCCGGGCATAGGGCATGTAGTCGTCGGCATAAATGATCACGGCAAGGCGCTCCTGACACAATGAAACAATAGACAAAATGAAACAATGAAAAGCAAAAAACCACCGACTAGCGGTGGTTTTTACGATAGTCACCGACGGTTATTCTAACCCTGGTAGCGTTTCATCACCAGAGTAGCATTGGTGCCACCAAAGCCGAAGCTGTTCGACATGACGGTGTTCAGCTCCCGCTCTGTCGTTTCAGTGATGATATTCAGGCCCGCGGCCGCTTCATCCAGTTGCTCGATATTGATGGACGGTGCCACAAACTGATGCTTTAACATCAGCAGGGAGTAAATCGCTTCATGCACACCTGCGGCGCCCAGCGCATGGCCGGTCATGGCCTTGGTAGCACTGATGGCCGGAGACTGGCCGGCGAACACTTCCTGAATCGCCGCCAACTCCTTGACATCGCCTACCGGCGTGCTGGTACCATGGGTATTGAGGTAGTCGACCGGACCATCCAGCTGCTGCATCGCCATTTGCATGCAGCGCACTGCGCCCTCTCCGCTTGGGGCTACCATATCAAAGCCATCCGAGGTAGCGCCGTAACCGACGACTTCGGCAATGATGTTGGCACCACGGGCCAGGGCGTGCTCCAGCTCTTCCACCACCACCATACCGCCACCACCGCTGATGACAAAACCATCGCGATTGGCATCGTAAGTACGGGATGCTTTGTCCGGGGTTTCATTGTACTTGGTCGACAGAGCGCCCATGGCATCAAACTCCATCGCCAGGGTCCAGTGCAGCTCTTCACCGCCACCGGCAAAGACCACATCCTGTTTGCCCAACTGGATCAATTCGACCGCATGGCCGATGCAATGCGCACTGGTAGCACAGGCCGAGCTGATGGAATAATTCACCCCTTTAATTTTAAAAGGCGTCGCCAAACAGGCCGAACAAGTACTGGCCATGGTTTTCGGCACCGCATAAGGCCCTACCCGCTTGACGCCTTTTTCCCGCAGGATATCCGCCGCTTCCACCTGGGTTTTCGAGGAGGCGCCACCGGAGCCTGCCACCAGCCCAATACGCGGATCGGAAATTTGCTCAGCAGTGAAACCAGCATCGGCCATGGCTTCTTGCATCGCAAGATAAGCATAGGCGGACGCATCGGCCATAAAACGCATGGCTTTGCGATCAATCAAGCTGGCGGGATCAATTTTCAGGTTGCCCCAAACCTGAGAACGTAATCCCAGGTCGGCAAACTCTTGCGAGAAGGTAATGCCTGAACGGCCGGCTTTCAATGATGCCAGAACTTCCTGCTGATTGTTGCCAATGCTGGACACAATGCCCATGCCGGTGATAACGGCTCTTTTCATGGTTTACTCCTGTTTCGGTACTCGCAGTACCGACCCTGATTGCACTATAATTGCTGGCTATTCTACGAATTTTTGTCGGTCAAGTGGTCCGCTTTCAGCGAACACCTGTACACTGACCGCTATTTTGTCGCCTTGCCAGCAAAACTACAAGCCCATTTTGCTTGAGATACGCAGTCAGAGGTAGGCTATCAGAGGTAAAATGAAAGCTGTACAACACGCTAGAGTTCATTTTAATGAGCAAGGCACACCGGTTGCCGAGCAATTCGATGACGTTTATTTTTCCAACGACGGCGGTTTGGCAGAAACCGATTACGTGTTTTTACAGCACAACGGCCTACCGGATCGCTGGCAGCAGCACCCGGCGGCATTTTTTCACATTGCCGAAACCGGTTTTGGTACCGGCAGCAACTTCCTGCTGACCTGGCTGCGCTTTCGCCAATTCCGCCAGCAGACACCGACGGCCTGCTGCCAGCGGCTGTACTTCACCAGTTTTGAAAAATTCCCGCTTAGTCTGGCCGATTTAACCCATGCCCTTGGTGCATTGCCTGAGTTGGTCGACTTGGCGCAAGCACTGCTTGCGCAGTACCCGGCACCGACACCGGGTTGTCATCGGCTGGTGTTTGATGAAGGGACTGTGGTGCTGGATCTCTGGCTGGGCGATGTGCTCGAAACCCTGCCGCAGCGCGACGCCCAAGTTGCCGTCGATGCCTGGTTTCTGGACGGCTTTGCTCCCAGCAAAAACCCGGATATGTGGCAAGATGCCTTGTTCGCCGAATTAACGCGCCACAGCACCACAGGCACCACGGTGGCCACCTTCACCGCAGCCGGCATCGTCAAACGGGGTTTGCTTGCCGCGGGCTTTGAGGTGCAAAAAGTGAAGGGATTTGGTCGCAAGCGTGACATGTTGACCGCCCGCTTTGCTGGTCAAGCTTCAGTGACTCAAGCGCAAGCGACCCAGGCTAAAGATACGGCCGCTGCTGCTGAATTTAGCATTGTCGGTGGTGGCATCGCCGCCATTTGTTTAACTCTGGCTTTGCTACAAAAAGGAGCCCGGGTGCAGCTCTTTTGTGCCGATGAGCAATTGGGATTAGGGGCGTCCAAAAATCGCCAGGGCGCCCTTTATCCAAATCTGCATGCAGAAATGACGCTGCCCAGCCTGATTCAGGCCAGCTGTTTTGGCTTCTCACGCGCCTTTTTTACCCGCTGGCAGTCTTGCTTGGACTTTCCGTTGGATTGGTGTGGCGTGCTGCACCAGGCCTGCACTGCGCAGCTGCAAAGCCGACTGAAGAAACTGGCACAGCACTGGCCCGCGACCTTGGTGCAACCGCTTGATGCCACCAGCGCCAGTGTTTGTGCCGGACTCACGCTTCCGTTTGACGCTATCTGGTACCCCAGTGCTGGCTGGCTAAGCCCACAGCAGTTTTGCCAGACGGCAGCAGCCTGGTTGACGGAGCAACCAGGCTGTCGTATTTATTACCACTGGCCGGTCGAGCGGCTGGAAAAAAGCGCAACTGGTTGGCTACTGCACAGCAGCAAGCATCCGACACAGCAGGTCGACCAACTGATTATCGCTGCTGGCGCGCAAAGCAATGCCTTGCTGCCGGAGGCGCCCTTACCACTGCGGGGGATTCGCGGCCAGGTCAGTTATGTTGAATCTGCATCACTTAGTGCACTTAAAACCGTGCTGTGTCATAAAGGCTACATCACACCAGCCTGGCAAGGGTTGCAGGCCCTTGGGGCGACGTTTGACCGAAGCCGCAGCACCGATGAATGGCTAGCGGCTGATGATGCCGCCAATCTGGAGCTGGCCCAGCAGAGTCTGCAACAACCTGGTTGGCTCCAAGGGTTATCGGTAGTGGATTCCAGAGCTGGCGTCCGGGCCACAGTGCCAGACCATTTACCGCTGTCTGGTCAATGGCAGCAAGCAGGACAATACCTGCAGGTACTGACTGGTCTTGGAGCGCGCGGATTGTTGTTTGCCCCCCTATTGGCCGAAGCCATGGTGGCCGATTTACTGGAAGAGCCCAACCCTTTGCCCAAAAGCTGGCAACAAGCCTTGCATGCCAGCCGTTATCAGCGCTAAGGTTATTCTTAACAACGCCACCTTTGTGCAACTACAGCATCGCTCAGGAGAATTGCCAATGACGAATACTGTGCGCCTGATCCTGGCCGAGGATGACGATTTTTTACGCCAGCTGCTGCAGCTACAATGTGAGTCGCTCGGCGCCGAGGTGGCTGCCGTCGCCAATGGCGAGGAAGCAGTTAGCCTGGCATTAAGCTACGGCTACGATCTGCTGCTGATGGACATTCAAATGCCCGTCTGCGATGGTATTCAGGCCATGACCATGCTCCGTCAGCTCGGTTACGAGCGCCCCATTTACGCCATGTCTGCCGACAAAGTAGCTGCAGAGGGCTTTACCGCTGTGCTGACAAAACCGCTGAAAGAGACTGATTTGCAAGCCTTGCTGCAACAACATCAACCCAAAGCACCAACCGAGCTGGTGGTTGCGCCGGAGCTGCGGCAGCAGTTTCTAAACAGTCTGACCGACCTGCATCAGCAGATGCAGGCCAGCTTTGAACAGCAAAACTGGCAGGAGCTGCAACGACTCAGCCACAAGCTAAAAGGCTCTGCCGGCAGTTTTGGTTACCCTGCGATTAGCGAGCTGGCCGATCAACTGCAAGCAGAGCTCCAGCATCGTGCCTCCGCCACAGCGATAGAAGCGCTACTCAGACAACTCTTTGCCTTGCTGTCGGAGGTGAACCATGGCTGAGCAGAAAGTTCTTTTGGTGGATGATGTCGACTATACCCGGCAGCTGCTGCGCAATAACATCATGGCGATATGCCAGAGTGGTAAGGTGAAATACAAAAGCTTTACCTTTTTCAATGCCAGCAAGGCCTCGGCAGCCATGGACTTGTTCAGCCTGCAATTGCCTGGCATCGTCTTTTTAGATATTGAGCTGCCAGATGCCTCCGGCCTGGAGCTGCTAAAGAAATTTAAGGCCTTAAAGCCGGATTGCTTTGTGGTGATGGTCAGTGGCGTCAGCACCCTGGATAACGTCAAGCAGAGCATCGCCGATGGCGCCGCCAGCTTTATCGTCAAACCGTTTACCGGCGATAAGATTTTAGCCGCTTTGCGGTTGTACCAGCGTTACAAGGAAAGCTGATGCAGAAGAAACTGGCAGCTGACCAAGACTGGTGATAAGCTTAAACTGATTTGACTGACCCGTATTCACTATACCCGCTTGATAAACATAGGAAAAATGCATGCGCACTTTCAAGTTACTGCTTAGCCTCAGCCTGCTGCTTTTGCCGGCATCCTTCGCTTTTGCTGCGGTCGATTTCAACCAGTGGCCAAAGCCAGCCGATGCCAGAGAGTTCGCTCGTTTGGATGACAAGCTGCCAGCCGTGCTCAGTTACTTTAGTCGTGAAAGCCAGCAGCAAATCAAGCAACTCTATCTGGAGCAACTGGGACAGCCGATGACCGAGCGCAACCGTTATGGTCAGCTGGAGCTGCATTACCAGAGCAGCGGCCACAACGGCGAACAAGTGCTTCGGATTATTATTTCAGAGCAGCGCGACTGGCGTCAGGTCGATTTGATGGTGCAAGCCCGCTCTGATTAAGGCTAAGGCCGGTTCATCTGCACCACCACCCGACGGTTGGTTGCTCTGTCCTGCACCCGCTGGTTCGGCGCCACATTACGGCGCTGGCCAAAGCCTTCAACTTCAATACGCTCCTCCGGCAAGCCCGCCTGGACAAAAAAGCGTTTTACTTTCTCAGCGCGTCGTACGGAGAGCTCTTCATTCATCCAGCGCCCACCCCAGGTGTCGGTATGCCCCTGGATCTGCACCACTTCAATGGCGTCGTCGTGCTTCAGGTATTCGGCAATGGCTGCTAAGCGGCGCCTGGACTCCCGGGTTAACTGATCACCGCCCACTTCATAGCTCAGTACCGTAAAAGCAATGTCATCGAACTGATACGGCAGTAAATTGGCGATGCACTGATTAAACGCCTGATACACAGGCGGAAACTGCACCGGATTCAAACTGGCCACTACCTTGTTATCGGGCCGGTACCAATCCGAAAAGTAAAACGTAGGCTGATAGCCTCGTTCCAGTTCATGCAACATGGCCCAGGCTGACTCTTTGGGCAAGTCACCATCGAATTGCTTTAACAAGCGCATATTGGTAATTGCCCGCGGCTGCTCACCCGGACGCCAGCGCGGTGGTAACGACAGCACTTCCGCCAAATCGTAAGCATCCGGCTGTTGCAGCATTTTTAACTCAAACCACAAGTTGTTGGCTTTGCCCGCTTCACTTAAGAATACCGCTTCACCAAAGCCTGGGATAGGATGACTGATTTCGCAGCGCAGAGGGGTATTGTGCTTAAGGTGCCACTCCGACTGCTCCAAAGCGGCAGAATATTGCCGGATATAGCTTTGCCCGGCAGACAACAGTGAGCTGCACAGCAGCAAAAACAGCATGAAGGGCCAAAACCGCATAAGCCAAAACCTCTGGAAACCAATCTGAGTAAATTGCTAGCAAACACCGTGCCGGGACAAGATCTATCCGTCATTTTTTGGCATACTAGGGCCTTTCATCATAGCAGGCAGCTTCATGACACAACCAACTTCTTTGCTGGCACAACGCTTTCGGGGATACTACCCGGTGGTTATTGATATTGAAACAGCCGGCTTTAATGCCAGCACCGATGCCCTGCTGGAGATTGCCGCCACCTTGGTCACCATGGATGAGCACGGACAGCTAAAGCCCCTGCAAACCTTGCATTTTCATGTCGAACCTTTTGTGGGTGCCAATATCGAAGCCAGTGCCCTGGCCTTCAATGGCATAGATCCGTATCAGCCACTGCGCGGTGCCGTACCAGAGCGTGAAGCCATTACCGAAATTTGCAAAGCCGTGCGCAAAGCACAAAAAGCAGCCGGCTGCCAACGCTCAGTGATCGTGGCGCACAACGCCGCCTTTGATCAAGGCTTCTTCAATGCAGCTTGCCAACGGATCAACTTAAAACGCAATCCCTTCCATCCGTTTGTTTCTTTTGATACTACCAGCCTGTCTGCCCTGGCGCTGGGGCAAACGGTGTTATCCAAAGCCTGCAAAGCAGCAGGCATTGAGTTCAACGACAAGGAAGCACACAGTGCCCTGTACGATACCGAACGCACCGCCGAACTTTTTTGCCACATCGTCAATCGCTGGCAGCAATTAGGGGGCTGGCCCCTGACTGCTCCGAGCACTGAAAACGAAACGGCTTCAGCCTGAGCAAAGCGAAACAGCGGTTTCGTCCAGATTTTTTTTGTGTATGATAAAGCAGTTTTGTCCGACTAAGGTGGCTCAGACTGCTCTGACACACCTTGCAGGGGAACACGGCGCACGCTTACCCCATAAAAATTATAAGGAAACACTATGTCCACACCACAAGCCGCTCCTGCTGAAAAGCAGAGCTTGCTCAATCGCGCCCTCAATGCGATTGAAGTCGTTGGGAACAAACTACCCGATCCGGCCATTTTATTTGCCCTGTTGATGGTCTTTGTCTGGGTAGCCTCCTGGTTGCTGTCCGGTGTTAGCTTCAACGAAGTCGATCCCAGAACCGGTGAGTCCATTCAAATCGCCAACTTGCTGGCAGGCAGCTCCTTAACCGAGTTTACCTCACGCATGGTCAATACCTTTGTGACCTTTGCCCCGCTGGGCATTGTGCTGGTGGCCATGCTGGGTTTAGGAGTCTCGGAGCACACCGGTTTTATCAACGCTGGTTTGCGCTCCATTTTGAGTGTCACCCCAAAAATGTTGCTGACACCGGTGTTAATTGCCGTTGGTGTCCTAAGCCATGTGGCAGTGGATGCCGGTTATGTGCTGGTTATTCCGTTGGGAGCAGTGATCTTTTACGCCGCGGGTCGTCACCCTCTGGCGGGTATTGCCGCCGCTTTTGCCGGGGTGTCCGGTGGCTTTTCAGCAACCTTCTTTATTCCATCCAGCCTCGACCCAATGCTGGCCGCCTTTACCCAGGAGGCCGTCAATTTATCGGCTCATCCAGCCGCCGCCGATCTGGTCATTAATCCACTGAATAATTATTACTTTACCACCGCCTCAACATTTCTTGTGGTGCTTGTCGGCTGGTACCTGACCGATAAAGTAATTGAACCGCGTTTGAAAAACACCGAAGTGGATGCCGATGCCGCCGATTTGCCGGTGATGGATGAATTAACCAAGCGCGAGAAAAAAGGCTTGGCCTGGGCTGCATTTTCCATGGTAGCGGCTTTCGTCCTACTGGTGGTCTCTACCCTGCCCGAAGGCTCCGCCTGGCGCGCTAGCTCAGGCGAGCTGGCGGTCGCTGCCGCACCGCTCATGCAATCCATTGTGTCGCTGATTTTTATCTTTTTCCTGATACCGGGCGTGGTCTATGGCTATGTCGCCGGGACTGTGCGCAGCCACCGTGATATCGTCGAGGGCATGAGCAAGGCCATGAGCGGCATGGGCTACTACATTGTGATGGCATTCTTCTGTGCTCAGTTTATTTATGCCTTTGGTCAGTCCAACCTGGGCGCCTTAATGGCGATTAAAGGAGCCAACTGGTTAAAAGAAATGGCATTCCCGATGGGCTTTACCCTGATTGGCATTGTGTTGCTGACCGGCTTTGTCAACCTGATGGTCGGCTCAGCCTCGGCCAAGTGGGCTTTGATTGGTGCCATCATGGTGCCGATGCTGATGGAACTGGGCGTATCACCGGATTTGACGCAGGCAGCCTACCGGGTAGGTGACTCCAGCACCAACATCATTACGCCATTGCTGCCTTACTTTCCACTGATCGTGGTATTCTGCCAGAAGTATGTGAAATCCAGCGGTATTGGCACCCTGATCTCCCTGATGCTGCCCTTTACCGTCGCCTTCCTGGTCTGCTGGACAGCCTTCTTGCTGATGTTCTGGGGGCTGAATATTCCACTGGGCATTGGCGCCAGCCATAGCTTCCCAGCCAATTAACCTCGACTTCCACCACAAAGCCCCATCATTGTAATGGGGCTTTTTTACGCTTTCGTGAAATCATAAGATATGGTGACTCCTTAAGAAAATGAGTCACTTCCTTTGAGGGAGCGCTAAAAGAACAAAA
>JAFIFR010000253.1 GCA_020831935.1 Alkalimonas sp. | reverse complement strand
GCTATCAACGCCATCAGTTCCCGGACGAAGAGCTAAAACTGACCCTGCCGTTTGCTGATGGCGATGCACCAACCCAACTGGTGCTGTATCGCAGCCTGGACCGGCCGAACGACAAGTTGGTCGAACTGATTCTGCTGGCAAAGCACTTGCGAGGCTGCGGTGTAAAGCGGCTGCTGTTGGTCGCACCTTATCTGGCCTATATGCGCCAGGACATTGCGTTTTACCCTGGGGAAATTGTCAGCCAGACAATTATTGGCGGTTTGTTGGCGGATTTATTTGATGCGGTGATCACGGTCGATCCCCATTTGCATCGCATCGAACATTTGCGTGAAGCCATCCCAAAAGGCGAAGCCATTGCGCTGAGTGGTGCTCCCAGACTGGCGGATTTAATCGCGGACAAGTGTCAGCAGCCTTTGCTGATTGGGCCGGATGCAGAGTCCCGGCAATGGGTCGAGCTGGCCGCTGCCCGCATTGGTTGCAATTATGGGGTTTGCAGCAAGGTACGTCATGGCGATACAGAGGTAGTAATTGCGCTGCCTGAGCTATCGGTGGCCGGGCGTCAGGTGGTGCTGATGGACGATGTCGCCAGCTCGGGGCGCACCATGGCCAGAGCGGCCGAGCAGTTGCTGGCAGCAGGTGCCGCTTCGGTCGATGTGGCGGTCACCCATGCGCTCTTTGCCGGCGATGCGCTGGCGACCATCAAGCAGGCAGGCGTGCGGCATATCTGGAGTACCGACTGCATTGCGCACGACAGCAATGCCATCAGTATGGCGCCGGTGCTGGCAGAGGCCTTAGTCCCCATGTTAGCCTAGCAAATGGGGCTCTACGACAAAGTCATTAGTCTGGATCAACAAATTTATTCGATAGTAAGGACGTGTTTATTTCATTAGAGAAGTTTTAACTAAGCATGTATTGTGCACGCTATTACAGGCATGTCGCCTTGAAGCTGTAATGAGGTGTGTGATGCAAAAAAAACAATCGATGACGGTGGCCAAACGACTGGGTCTGGGTTTTGGCATCGTGCTTCTGCTGATGGTGGGGCTCACTTTAATTGGGGTGGAACGCGTCCAACGTATTAACCAAACTCTGACCGAAATGACTGAGCTGAACTCGGTCAAGCAGCGCTATGCCATTAACTTTCGCGGCAGTGTGCACGATAGGGCTATTTCGCTGCGCGATGTTACCTTGGTCGACAATGCGCGTGATATTCCAGCGTTACTGCGTGATATTGAACAACTGGAATCATTTTATCTGAACTCCCGTCGCCTGATGGATGATATCTTCAAGAAACGCAATGGCGTTAGTGCAACCGAGCGGCAATTGTTGCAGGCAATCGATGCGGTGGAGGCGAGAGCTTTGCCGCTGGCAAATCAGGTGATTCAATTACGCCAGCAAGGCCAGCAAAGCGAGGCACAGCGGTTGTTGCTGGCACAAGTCGGCCCAGTCTTTGTCGATTGGTTGGCTAGCATCAATGCCTTTATTGATTATCAGGAAGCAAAAAATCAACAAGCCACCGATAATGCTCAAGGCGTCGCCGGGGCTTTTGCTCTGACCATGGTATTGCTTACTCTGGTAGCCATTGCCATTGGCATTGCCATGGCCGTCTGGATCCTGCGCTATCTGCGTCAGGCACTGGGAGGTGAGCCGGATGAAGCTGCCGAGTTGGTGAGCCAGATTGCCGCAGGGGATCTCACAACCCAAATCCGTGACAGCCTGCCAAACAGTATGTTGGCAGCTGTGGCGAATATGCAGCTGCAATTAGGTCAGACCCTGAGCGAAGTAGTTGATGCGGCAAACACGGTCAAAGCTCAGGCCGACGAGCTGGATCAGGCCGCCCTGGAAGCTTTGGAAGCGACCGAGCGGCAGGCGCATTCATCCACAGCATCAGCTGCCAGCATTGAACAAATGACGGTGAGCCTGAAGCAGGTAGCCAGCGTGGTCGATTTGACCGAACAAAACTCACAAAAAACTGCAGATTTGTCGGATCAGGGTGCGCGCCTGGTGCAAGATGCCGCCACTGAGATTGCAGTCGTTGCTGAGACGGTTGAGCAGTCAGCAAGCAAAATAGGTGAGTTGCAACAGCGCTCTAAGGAAATTGCTGGTATCGCCAATGTGATTAAAAGCATTGCGGAACAAACCAATTTACTGGCACTGAACGCGGCCATCGAAGCAGCCAGAGCCGGTGAGTCTGGCCGCGGTTTTGCGGTGGTTGCCGATGAAGTACGGCAGCTGGCAGAGCGCACCAGCAAGGCGACCACTGAGATCGCTGGTATGATTCAGTTGGTGCAGGATGATACTCAGCTGGCAGTCGCCTCGATGGAAACAGCGGCACCCAGGGTGGCTGAAGGCTTATCCAGAGCCAATGATGCTGCCAGCATGCTGCAACAAATTCGCAGCCAGGCGATGGACTCGCTGAACAATGTGCGCGATGTCGCCCGTTCAACCAAAGAGCAATCCACTGCGGTGACTGAGCTGGCACAGCACATTGAGCAGATTGCCAGTATGTCGCGCGATAATGCCGTAGTGATGCAACAAAACCGCGGTGCTGTCGCTGCGTTGCAGCGTGTTGCCACCGGCTTAGGTAAGCAAGTGGCCCGCTTTAAAACCAGCTAAGTGTTACGATCACTAACCAGCCAGGCTTTTGCCTGGCTTTTTGTTAGCTGGCTGCCAGTACGACACAATTGCGGCCTTTTTTCTTGGCTTTATAGAGAGCTTCATCGGCCCGCTTAAGCAAAGGCTCGGGCTTTTCGCTGCCCTGCCGGATAGCACAGCCCAGGCTAATGGTAATTTGCACGGCTTTACTGTTGCTCTTGCTGTCGGCAGCGCGTTGTTTTTTTCCGGTTTCGTGGTCTTTGGGTCGGCCGCCCTGGCGAACGACCAAGG
>JAFIFR010000286.1 GCA_020831935.1 Alkalimonas sp. | reverse complement strand
ATGCCCTTCACCGGCAATGGAGGTCATCTTGCGCAACCCCTCGATACCGCGTAACTCCTGCTCCATAGGGCGCACCATTAGGCGTTCTGCATCCTCGGGGCTAACCCCCTGGTATGATCCAGTGGACCCGGTAGACCCTGTTGACCCGATAGACCCAGTTGATCCGGTAGAGCCTCATCCAGGCGATACCCCCTGCCGGCCAGATGGTCTGTACCAAACCCCGGGGCTGGAAGTGCCCTACTGCAGCATCTACGACGAGCTCGGTATCGAGATCATCAGCCCGGATCACCCGCGGCGTATCATTGGCTACTTTACCAGCTGGCGTCACGGCAAAAACGACCAACCCGCTTATCTGGCCTCCGATATCCCCTGGTCAAAGATAACCCATATTAACTACGCTTTTGCCCATGTCGACAGCAACCACCGCATCTCGGTCGGCGATGTCACCGATCCGAACAACAGCTCAACCGGCATGAGCTGGCCCGATGTGCCGGGCGCCGAGCTGGATCCAAACCTGCCCTATCAGGGCCATTTCAATCTGCTGAACCGCTACAAGGCCGAGCACCCCCATGTCAAAACCCTGATTGCCGTCGGTGGCTGGGCAGAAACAGGTGGTTACTTTGATGCCAATGGCGATCGCATTGCCAGTGGTGGTTTTTACAGCATGACCACCAACCCCGACGGCAGCATCAATCACGCGGGGATCCATACCTTTGCCGAGTCGGCGGTGGCGTTTTTACGCCAGTACCAGTTCGATGGCCTCGACATCGATTATGAATACCCGACCAGCATGACCGACGCCGGCAATCCGGATGACTTTCATATTTCCAACCCGCTACGGGGCAGCCTGAATGCATCTTTTGTGGAACTGATGCGGGTACTGCGTCAGTACCTGGATGCAGCCAGTGTTGAAGATGGTGTGCATTACCAGCTGACCATGGCGGTGCCCTCTTCGGCCTATCTGCTGCGCGGTATGGAGGTGTTTGATGCCTTGCAGTACCTCGATTTTATCAATGTGATGAGCTACGACCTGCATGGCTCCTGGAATCAGTTTGTCGGCCCCAATGCTGCCTTGTTTGATACCGGCGAAGATGCCGAGCTGGTGGCCTGGAATTACTACAATGCCGCTCAGTACCAACAACTGGGTTACCTGAATACCGACTGGGCCTTCCATTACTACCGCGGCGCCCTGCCGGCGGGTCGTATCAACATTGGCATCCCCTACTACAGCCGCGGCTGGCAGCGGGTGCAAGGCGGTCATCATGGCCTCTGGGGCACGGCGTCCTTACCGGATCAAAGCCAATGCCCGCCAGGTACCGGTGGCAGCACCGTCAGTCGCTGCGGCGATGGCGCCGTCGGCATTGATAACCTCTGGCACGATCTGGATACCCAGGGCGAGGAAATCCCGGCCGGTTCCAACCCCTTGTGGCACTTGCGCAACCTGCAGCAAGGCATTGTCGGCTCCTACCTGGAGGATTATGGGCTGGATCCTGCCACCAACCCGGCACACCAGCTGATTGGCAGCTACCAGCATCACTACGAGCCGGTCGCAGTGGCGCCCTGGCTGTGGAATGATGAGAAAAAGGTCTTCTTATCGATTGAAGACGAGCTCAGCATTGCCACCAAGGCGCAGTACGTGATTGATCAGCAAATTGGCGGTGTGATGTTCTGGGAGCTGGCCGGTGATTACAGCTGGCACAGCGATCGCGGCGAGTATTTCTTTGGCGATACCCTGACCTCAATTTTCTACCACAGCTTCCAATCGGCCCCGCCTTATGGTCATTTGCGCTCCGAGCTGCCGTTGTCTGAGCAGGCCATCGATCTGCGCTTTACCATCGATAACTTTAAACTGGGCGATCAGAACTTTCCCATCAACCCCACCCTGACGCTGACCAATCACAGTGCCTTTACCATACCGGGCGGTAGCCGCATCAGCTTTTCGGTGCCCACCGCCATTCCGGATAGTTTAAGCGATCAAAGTGGTTTTGGCTTAAGCGTCATCGACAGTGGCCGTAATGCCAGTGGCAACAACATTGGCGGCTTGCAGCAGCCCTTCCATCGGGCCGAGTTCAGCATTCCTGGCTTTGCCAGCCTGGCACCGGGTGAAAGTCTGGAGCTGACGCTAAATTATCAGTTACCGATGCCAACGCCAACCGGCTGGCGCATTGAACTGGCCGGCGAGGTGTATGCCTTTAGTCAGGAATACCCGCAGTTGCCGCAGCTGAACGAGCTGCCAGGGGATCCGGGCAATGGCGATCCCGGCAACGGTGGCCCGGGTGAAGGCTGTGGTGGCATCAGCCCTATCCATCCCTGGCCACAATGGCCACAGACCGACTGGGCCGGCAATCCAAGCCATGCGCTGGGTGGCGATCACCTATCGTATCAGGGCAGTGTTTACCGGGCCAACTGGTGGACCAACTCCGAGCCTGGCTCGGATGGCAGCTGGACCTTTGTCTGCACGCTCTAACACTCACCCCTCAACCATAAAGGCGGGCCAATGAGCCCGCTTATACCCAAGGAGAATCGAAGTGAAACATCCTATTTTGAACTCAAAGCAATTGCTGGCCATCGCCACCTTGCTGGCCAGCCCGGCCTTGCTGGCGCACGGCTACGTCGAATACCCCAAGGCCCGTCAGCAAATCTGTAAAGAAGATGGCGGTTACTGGTGGCCGGCCGATGGCTCCGGTGTATCCAACCTGGCCTGTCGCGCGGCCTTTCAGCAATCCGGCGGTTACATGTACACCCAGCACCATGAGTTTGCCATCAATATCCGTGATTACCACAACATGGCGGCGGTGCGGGCGGCCATTCCAAATGGCACTCTGTGCGCCGCCAATGATGATCGCAAAGCCGGCATGAACATCGCCTCCAGTCACTGGCAAAAAACCG
>JAFIFR010000014.1 GCA_020831935.1 Alkalimonas sp. | reverse complement strand
TCGGTCAGACGGTGACTGACTTTGACATCTTTGACTTGCTCGCCCAAAGCCGTTTTAAAGCGCTCAACGGCACTGGCAAAAGCTTCTTCAGTTTGCTGCTGCGCTTCTTTGTCGGCTTCATCGTCCAGTTTGGACAAATCCAGGCCACCTTTGGCCACAGAGCGGAATTTTTTCTGCTCAAACTCGGTCAGGTGCTGCATCAACCACTCATCAATGCGATCCGACAGCAACAACACTTCGATGCCTTTCTTACGGAATACTTCCAAGTGCGGGCTGTGCTTGGCCGCGGCAAAGTTATCGGCCACCAGGTAGTAAATTTCATCCTGGCCTTCTTTCATCCGGCTCAGATAATCGCTCAGGGAAACATTCTGCACACTGTCGTCGTTGTGGGTGGAAGCAAAGCGCAGCAGAGCCGCAATTTTCTCTTTGTTCACCATGTCTTCAGCCGGGCCTTCTTTCAGCACCTGACCAAACTCATCCCAAAACTGCTGATACTGCTCGCTGTCCTTGGCCAGCTTTTCCATCATTTTCAGGGCTCGGCTGGTACAGCCTTTACGCAGTGCCTGGGTGACCTTGGTATCTTGCAGAATTTCACGAGACACGTTCAGTGGCAAGTCGCTGGAGTCCAGCAAGCCTTTGAAGAAACGCAAGTAACTTGGCATAAACTCTTCGGCATCGTCCATGATAAAGACGCGCTGCACGTACAGCTTTAAGCCATGGCGGGCTTCGCGATTCCACAGATCAAAAGGTGCTTTTTTCGGGATGTACAACAAGCTGGTGTAGTTGGTGCTGCCTTCAACTTTGTTGTGGCTCCAGCTCATTGGCTCGGTCCAGTCGTGGGAAATGTGCTTGTAAAACTCCTGGTACTCTTCGTCACTGATGTCGGACTTATCCCGGGTCCAGAGCGCAGTCGCCTTGTTGATGGCTTGCCAGTGCGCAGGCTTAGCCGGAATAGTGTCTTCTTCCGACTCACCTTTGACTTCGGCTTGCTCTTCCTGCCACATTTCGACCGGAATGCTGATGTGATCCGAGTACTTGGTAATAATGGACTGCACCCGGTATTTTTCCAGGAACTCCTCTTCCCCTTCGCGCAGGTGCAAAATGATGTCGGTACCACGGCCTTCTTTTTTGCACGGCGCCAGGCTGTACTCGCCTTCACCGGCCGATTCCCACTCCACCGCCTGACTGGCGTCAGCGCCGGCTTTTAAGGTCCGTACCGTCACTTTATCGGCCACAATAAAGGCCGAGTAAAAACCGACACCAAATTGACCGATCAGCTTGGAATCTTTGCTTTGATCGCCCGAAAGCTGGGCAAAAAATTCTTTGGTGCCGGATTTCGCAATGGTTCCCAGGTGCTCTTTGACCTCTTGTTCGGTCATGCCGATGCCGTTGTCACTGATGGTTAACGTTTTGGCGTCTTTATCCATGCTGATCCGAACCCGCAACTCACCATCATCACCGTACAAGCCTGGCTCGGACAAGGCAAGAAAGCGCAATTTATCGGCGGCATCGGATGCGTTGGATACCAGCTCCCGCAGGAAAATTTCTTTATTGGAGTACAAGGAGTGGATCATCAGGTTCAGCAATTGCTTTACTTCAGCCTGAAAACCATGGGTCTGCTTTTGTGCTGTCTCAGCCATAGCAACAAAGTCCTCTGAAATCATCGGTAGACAACAGTTGGTGCGTGATGCACAAACTGCACGTTCAAGTCGCCGGCAGAGCCGGCAGGAATGATGGGTATATGGGGAGAGATGCGCTGAATTTCAAGCGCTAAAGACGTTTTCTGCCACTAAAAGCGTGCGACAAGGTGGAGCCATCCAGGTATTCCAGCTCACCACCGAACGGAACCCCTTGCGCCAAACGCGACACCGCCACCTGATGCCGCTGGCACAGTTCTGACAGGTAGTAAGCCGTAGCATCGCCTTCTACTGTGGGGTTGGTGGCCAGAATCACTTCGTCAATACCACCGGCAGCCAGCCGCTGTTCCAACTGATCCAGCCCCAGTTCAGCCGGGCCTATGCCATCGAGTGGGGAGAGCTGCCCCATCAACACAAAGTAACGGCCATCGAACTGGCCTGTCTGCTCAATGGCCTGCATGTCCGCCGACGACCCCACCACACAAAGCAGCGGTGATTGGCTACGCGCTGGGTCTTGGCAAATTCCACAGAGTGGTTGCTCGCTGAAGGTACGGCAGCTCTGGCAATGACCAATGCCATCCATCGCTGCCAACAACGCCTTGCCCAGTTTGTTACCGGCCTCCCGGTTGCGCTCCAGCAGTTGAAACGCCATACGCTGTGCTGTTTTCGGACCAACACCAGGCAAGGCTTTTAATGCCTCAATCAACTGCTGCAGCAAGGGGGTCTGAGCGGACATCCGAATACTTCCGGTTAGAATGGCATTTTAAAACCAGGCGGCAATTGCATGCCACCGGCAACCTGAGCCATCATTTCGCGGTTGGTTTCTTCCACCCGACGCACCGCATCGTTGGTGGCGGCTGCAATCAGATCTTCCAGCATTTCTTTGTCGTCTTCCATCAGACTGTCGTCCAGATGCACTCGTTTGACCTGGTGCGAACCCGTCATGGTGACTTTCACCATGCCTGCTCCCGCTTCACCGGTCACTTCCATATTGGCAATTTCCTGCTGCACTTTCTGCATTTTTTCCTGCATGGCTTGCGCCTGCTTCATCATATTGCCCATTCCGCCTTTAAACATGCTTTGTCTCCTGTTATTGATGCCGCTATCAGCAATGCGCGCAGCATACACAAAATGAAGTTAATTGACCACCAGGCTATCTGGGATCAACTCCGCAGACAGGCTCTGACGTAAGCTTTGCACCACAGCGTCGTGCTCCATCAAGTCCGCGACATAACATCGACGCGCTTCATCCAGCCGCTGCTGGATAGCACGCGGACAATCGGGTACCTCGGCTTGATAATCAATCGCAACGCTCGAGGTGCCGGGAAAAGCCTGCATCACCAGTTGCTCGATACGCGCCCGGAACTCGGGCTTATTCAAATGCCGCTCACTCTCAGCGACCGTCAGCTGCACCTGGTCGCCCTGCACCTTTGGAACCGCATTGATCAAAAACAAACGGTACAAGCCCCCGGCTTGCAACTGCTCAATCGCCTGCGCCCAGCCATCAACCTGGTGGGCATGACGACATGCAAAGCCTGCTGCATCCAATGGCTTGGCCAGCAACTGCTGGGCTGCTCCTTCAGCAATGGATGGGACTGGAGATGACTCTGCAGCTGTACTGGCTGGAATAGGTCCAGCTGGCAGGCTGGCTGACTCGACCAACTCAGGGGGTGCTGAAAAAGCAGGCTCAACGGCCTGGCTGGTTTGCGCTGGCTGGGCTGCCGACGGTATTGCTTCAAAAGAGGCTTCAGGCGACCTGGCAGTTGTTACCTCGGCAGCAGCCGACTTAGTAGCTTGCTCCTGATGTGCATTTGCTTTAGTGGCCGGGGCTTCTGCTCTATCTGCCGCAGCCTGCTGAGGTGGCTCTGGCAAAGCTGGCATGGACTGCGCAGTTGCTTGCTCTGGCAAGCGGGCATCAAGACCGCGGCGCGCGATAATGCTGGCGGTAATGGGGTCAATCGCTAGCACTTTACCCGCATTCGCTGCAGTCGTTGTGAGTTCTGACTGTGGAGCAGCTTGTGCCGCCGAATCGGACACAGTGTCGTTGGCGGTATCGGTTAAAAGCTCGCTCTGCGGGACGTCAACCAGCTCTGCAGCCGGCTCAGTAACCAGCTCTGCCGCTGTTAGCTCATCCGTTTTGCCACTGACAGCCTGGCTGCCAATGGCTTCAGGCTTTTTTGCTGCAGGCTCCCGGCCTACTGTCGCGCCGAGGCCGCTGCGAGTGACGGGGGGCTGAGCCGCTTGCTCAGATGTTGCCGGCACAAACAGCAAAGCGCGCAGCAATGCCATTTCAAGGCCGGCTCGTACATCGGGCGCAAAAGGCAGCTCTTTCTTGCCAGAGATTAACAGCTGATAGTACAGCTGCAGAGTTTCAGCATGCTGACTGGCAGCCAGTTCCGTGACATAGCCGGCTTGCTCGTCCGCCAACGCAGCCGCTTCGGGTTGAAACTGGCAGATGGCGGCAAAGTGCAGCAGGGCCAGCAGATCGTCCAGCACTAATTCGGGCTGACTGCTTTGCAGCATCAAAGCATCAAGTTGTTGGCGCAGCGCTGCAACATCCTGCTGCAACAGCGTATCCAGAACCCGTTGCCCCCAATGCTGAGGCAATAAACCCAGCATATCCCGCACCGCAGCAGCGGTGATCTGACCATTGGTTTGGGCTATGGCCTGATCGGTCAGGCTGAGGGCATCCCGTACACTGCCCCGGGCGGCTTTGGCCAACAAGGCCAAGGCTTCGGGTTCAGCCTGAACCTGCTCGTGCAGCAACACCATCTGCAGCTGCTGCTGGATCTCGGTATCGGTTAAGGCTTTTAAGCTAAACTGCAAGCAGCGCGACAACACAGTCACCGGGAGCTTTTGCGGATCCGTGGTCGCAAGTAAAAACTTCACGTGCGGTGGCGGCTCTTCCAATGTTTTTAGCAGCGCATTAAAACTGTGCCGGGACAGCATGTGCACTTCGTCAATCAGATAGACTTTAAAGCGCCCACGGGTTGGCGCGTACTGCACATTGTCCAGTAGGTCACGGGTGTCTTCCACCTTGGTTCGGGAGGCCGCATCAATTTCGAGCAAGTCCACAAAGCGACCCGCTTCAATTTCAGTGCAGCTGCTGCACTGGCCACAAGGCGTTGCACTCACCCCGAGTTCGCAATTGAGACTTTTGGCAAAAATCCGGGCAATGGTGGTTTTGCCCACACCCCGGGTTCCGGTAAACAAGTACGCATGATGCAGGCGGTCTGAGCTCAGCGCATTGCTCAGGGCTGACTTCACATGCTGCTGCCCCAGCAGTTCATTGAACTGCTGGGGTCGCCATTTTCGTGCCAACACCTGATAACTCATATCGACCTCGGTTTAGTGACCGTCGTAATCCACCAAAGACACCACATTGAGACCCAGCTTCTCCAACCGATGAATGCCCCCTAATTCAGGCAAGGCAATGACAAAAGCGGCATCCGTTACCTCGCCGCCCAAGCGCCGAATCAACTGAGTCGTCGCTTCTATGGTACCACCTGTGGCCAACAAGTCATCCACCATCAGCACTTTATCGCCCTGCTGGATGGCATCCAGATGCAGTTCCAGAATATCTTCACCGTATTCAAGTTGATAGCTCTGCTGAATGCGTTCACGCGGTAATTTACCCGCTTTACGCACCGGCACAAAGGCTACCCCCAAGGCATAAGCCAAGGGTGCACCAAAGATAAAGCCACGTGATTCGGTGCCGACAATCTTGGTAATTTGATGCTCAGCGAAGTGCTGTTTCAGGGCATCAATCACCTTGGCAAAGGCTGGCCCATCCTGCATCAGGCTGGTGACATCGCGAAATAAAATCCCCGGCTTCGGATAATCCGGTACCGTTTTAATCACTTGTTTGAGTTGCTCGCTAAGGGCTGTGTTGATCATGGTCATTCGTAATCCTGTTCGTGGTGAACCCAGACTGTTGGCAGCGATTAAGCCACCAGCAGTTGAAACCAGCGTACAATAGGTGCTTGCAGCAGCAGCACAACCAAAAGCACCAAAAATAGTAAAAATTGCTTAAGATTAAAGCTTTCTTGGAAATTTTCGTCAGCCACAGGCTACCTCACTGAAGTCATTGCAATCGAACCCATTATTCTAACGGAAGTCCAGGCCGGGCACTATCCCTTTTGCAACTCAGCGACAGCGTAACGATAAAACCACGACTTGCTTTGATATACATCAGATCAGAGCACGCTGGTATTGGTCATACTCTGCACACAGTCCGTCAATAACAGAGTATGCTATGTCAATCCGGCTGAATCAGCTTCGAACCCGACTGCTGGCAGAGCAGTTGCAACTGCAGCAACAGATTAGCGATTTTTTGGCCGCCCAAGCCAACCCAGACTACCAACAACTGTTGCTCAAGCTGCAACAATTGCCTTTACCGCGCTGGCCCGAAGTGTTGATGCATTGGCATACCCCTGAGTTGCGGGCACCCAGTCAACGACTGGAAGCTGTTCAGGCTGCCCTGAGCCAAATGGAAATAGGTTTGTATGGCATTTGTTGTGATTGTGAAGCGAGGATTGACAACGAGCGGTTGGATAAGGATCCTGCGGAACAACGCTGTAAAATCTGTGAGCGGCTTAACACAAACAAAGCAGCCCACAGCTGAAGTTTCAGTTATCGTCTATATGCCCACGGTCATTGGCTGCGGCTCGACGCAACGCTTCTCTGGCATCATCCTGGCGTAATCGGAACTCTTCTTCAGTGACGCAACTGCGTCGGCGAAGGTTACTGCCAGCCTCACGCACCATACGACAAACATAACGCACACCTTCTTCATCCACGACATCACCGGCTGATGAGTTCATCGCAGTCCGCTCCCCTGTCGATTGGCAAGCCGCCAACAACAGCAATGAAGCCAATACAGCTGTAGCCCTTAACATAAATCCCCCTTATTATTTCAATCACACCGTAACACGGTACAACCAAAAAAAACAGGGGGATTAACAAAAATTAACGATTTAGGTATTTATCCAGGAAGTCAAGCACCTGGGTCCACAACCGGACGTTGTTTTCTGGCTTATAAAAACCATGGCCTTCGTTTGGCTCCACCAGCCATTCATAAGGATGCTGGTGCTTCTCTAAAGCCGCTCGCAGTGCATTGGCATGATCAATGGTGGCTCGCATATCTTTCTCACCATGGATAATGAAGACAGGCGCTTTCAACCTATCAATATGATGAACAGGTGACTGAGCACGCAGCGATTCAGCATCACGGCCAATCACCCGCTCCAGATAATTGATACCACTTTGCCGCTCAGGAATATCCCCGGTGGTATACAACATCTCCAAATCATAAACCCCAACATAACCCAGCACACATTGATACAGCTCGGGTTCACGGATGGCACTCATCACAGCCGCATAACCACCGTAGGAAGCACCAAAGGAGCAAACACGGCCTTTGTCGACAATTCCTTGCTCGACTAAATGCAGCACACCATCGGTCATGTCGTCAATCATCAGCGTACCCCAGTTGCGGTAGCCGGCAATCTGAAAGCTGCGACCGAAACCACCTGAGCCGCGGAAGTTGGGTTGCAATACAGCATACCCGTGTTGTGCCAACATTTTGACCGTTGGGTCAAACCACAAAGCATCTCTGATACCGTGTGGTCCACCATGTGGCATCAGTATCAAAGGAAGATCTTTCGCCTCCTGCCCTTTTGGCAAGGTCAAAATAGCATGGATGGCTTGACCATCCCGGGCCGGATAAACAATGGACTGACTAACAGCAATCTGCTCAGGATTGATCCAGGGACGGGTATTGAGCAAATAACTTACCTGCTTGTTCTCCCGGTCAAATAAATAAAACTCAGCCGGTTCGGACTCTGAAGAGACAGAGACAATGCTCAAACGATTGTCTCTGGTTGACGAGCGAAGAAACAATCGCCGGCCATCAAAAGCATTGATTAAGCCTGCCAAGTCGTCACGAAAACGGGTGTCCTGTACATGGTCAAAAAATTCGTACTCTAAGGTTTCGTATTCGGATACAGCACCGATGACTTCATCGGCAAAGCCATTGCGAATACTGAAAATAGGTGCCACATCCACGTTTTCATTGTGGTACAGCAAGCGCTCATCACCCGTTTCAATATTAAAAATCACAATGGCCCGGGTATCCGTCATCCGATCGCTGATGCCAAGCACCTCATTCTCATTGGCCAGGAAAATGTAAGGTGAAAAGCCCCCTTTGTCGCTGTCGTACCGTGAGACCTCCTGCCAGTCACGACTGCCGGGCGCCCGGTGCACAATCACCACTTCATTGTCTCTGCGAATATCAGCACCCACGGCCAATCGCGGGTAACCATTGCCATCCGTGATGATGGTGGCTTCACGAACCGGAGGTCTGGCGACCTGGCGCTTTCGGGCTGTGTCAATGTTTAACCGATATACCGTGGTATAGGTTTCATTGCGCGAGTACGGGCGCGCCTGGATCAGGATATGACGCGGGTCATCAGGCAGCCAGTGAATAATGCGGGCCGAAGCCAGGTCCCTGTCACGGGCATTGGGCCCAAACAGAGGAAGCTGACGGGTCCCATCAGCATTCATCGCAAGTAACTCACCGGTTGGCACAGCAGCTTCCTGCGAGCCGAACTCGCGGCTTAACGAGAACACGATGCGCTCATCATTCGCCCAGTTAAAATCGTAAATAGAGTTATTGCCACTAAACGCAGAGCGTGAGATTGGTTTCATATCTTGCTGCATATCCAGCACAACCAACTCGATTCGTCCTTCTTCTCCCCGCATGGTAGCGGCTAAATACTGGCCGCTGGGTGATATTTTGATATCAATAAATTGCGCATGCCTGGCAAAATCTTCCAGGCTGTGTTTTGCGCTGGCGGTGATCGACCAGAAGGCCAAGAACAGCGCTATCGCCCAACCAAACTTCTTCATAACAATTCCCTCTTCGAGTACACCACCCTTATGGGCGCATATGAAACCAACAATTAAATGCAACGGTAATACGCTCACCCTGACCAAAATAGGCTTTTACTTCATGCAACAACCATGATGGAAAAAGCACCAACTGACCAGCTTTCAATTGAAACCCCTGACTCACATGGCTGAAAGGCTGTTTCATTTGTGCATTGCCCGCATCAACAAACATTGTACTTTGTATAAACGGATTTATAAATGTTAATTGTGCATTGTTTTTAATGCCAGGATCCGGTTCACCGTCACTGACGCAGTACACCCCTGACCAGGACGCCATCGGGTGGTTATGAATCGCAAAGTAGCCGCCATCTTTGGTCACATGAAACCAGGAGTCGGCTCCCAACTGGATTCGTTTTAGAGTGGCCTGATCGTAGCCATTGATTTCAGCAACACACTGCATAACTCGAGAGCAGCAAAAGTCGCTGAGCTGGCGTATCACCGGCTCAGGCCAGCTAAAAAGGTCGAAACGGCTTTCGTACAAAGCATCATTGCGAACGGTATAGGGGTTCGGATTCGTAAACTCAGGCTGAGTCATCTTCTGGTGAAATAACTCAGTCAGTGCCGCATTCATTGCGGCGGGTTCCGGGTGCTGATCCCAATACAAAGGGACCGCAAAACCTGCGGTAAGCTGGCCCATAATCAGTTATCCTTTTTTGTTAATAGTCCACGACGATGCCACATCGGCTTGGTTCTGTACCAAGTGGTGCAAATCCACTTCTCACCCGACTCCACAGGAGCACCACAGTGCACTGAGTCCTGATTTAATTGACCTTCTGCTGTCAGGTTGCGAAAGTGGACAAAGCTATTGGCTTCAGGCTCAACACTGTACTGCCATTTTTTAAAGCAGGTCGCACCCCCTCTGCATGCGTCATTTAAGTAAAAAATAACGGTATCAGAACGTTGCCCAAACATGGTGAGCTCTTGCCGAGTCGAAGCATTTGTGTCAACAATGAAATCGCAATGCCATTTGTACTCTTCCCCGGGCCGATAGCGATAGACGATCAGAGGCTCTGCGTAATGCACCGCTAAGCCAAGTGCCTGGGAAATCATACGCTGCAACGAAACACTGTAGGGCTCAACTGGAGGCAGAGGTAAAATGGCTTGCTGGTTATTCCGAATGGCATCTAACCGCACCCCGGTTTTGTCGGGGCCATACAAAGCCGCCTGAGCCATATTCTCCGCGGCACGCTGAATGATGGCGGCCGATAAATCTTCAGACCTGATTTGACCAAGCCTGAGCTCAGGGATGGGCTGAATTAGCTCAACCGTCGGATGAGCCTGAGTCAACCTGCTCCATAGAGCGACTGTCGCATTGGAGACAATGACTGGCAGCTGGTAAGGCTGGATGCAAGCTCGAAAAGCTTGCTGGTGTAACCTTGCTGGCGTCTGACTGCCCGGTTGCCAGAGGGATGTTAACACCTCCAGTTCAGCCTTCAGGCCTGTCTGTTCGGCTATTGCCAATACCACGGCCAACTCATCTTCAGAGGCATCACTGCCCAGCGAGTGATACAGCCATTGGCGGCAAAAGACCTGATCGGTCATCGCGCGCTCAATAATGGCGTCATCAGGCTCAGGTTGCCGGTGATAGATGTTTTGCAACAAGGTAATTAAAGCGTTTTGCTGCATGGTCGAACCCTTAGTTGTAAAAAAAGCGGCCATTTGGCCGCTTTTTGTATGGTCAGTGAAGTTCTTAGAACTGCTGACGGTAAGTCATGAAGTAAGTACCACCTGGTATATCATAGTTCTGCAGGAAGCTGTTCGCAAACGCACTCAATGAGATAGGTGGGTCTTTACGGAAGACGTTACGAGCACCTACGCGAATGCTGGCATTCCAAGGCAGTTCATAACCAACCGAGACGTCATGGTAGAACACCGATCCAATGCGGTTGAAAGAATCGCCAACATTGTTGCTGCCATCCGGGTTCTGCACAGTGTTGTTACAGATACCGGCTGCGACTTCACCTGCTGCACAGTTTTCAGTCAAGCTGCTGGTGTGACGGATAGTCCAGTTCACGTCCAGATCGTCGTAACGCCATACTGTTGCAATGTTGGAACGCAGACGCCAGGTTGGTCCACCGAAGGCACCAACGGCACGACCAACCACGCTTTGTGCGTCAGACAGCTGACCCAAAGTCGTTTTGGCCGACATGGTGTAGGTGCTGTTCACACGTACAGCAAAGGTACCCATGTTGTCGGTTTCATAACGGTAGTTCGCACTCAGGTCCAAACCTTCCACTTCAACGCTGGCCAGGTTGAACGAAGAGCGACGAATGGTCTGAACTTCACCGGTACCAGAGCGCTCAATGAATCCACAAGCAGTGTCATCGCCTTCGACGATACAGTTGCGCATGATGGTGTTGGCCGCTACAGACGACAACACATCTTTCAGGCTGATTTTGAACCAGTCCAATGACATATCAAAACCGTCAATGAAATCTGGATTGTAAACAAAGCCTAATGTCTTGGTGTTACCGCTTTCAGGCTGCAGGAAGGGGTTACCACCGACCAACTGACGAATCTGTGACGTTGGCTGTGGTGCACCATCTGGGCCGATACCGAAGACTGACGCACAACGCGCCTGCTGCTCCGCAGTTAGCTCAGAGTAGGCAAAACCAGCAGCTGGTGAGTTCGAGCACAAGTCAACTGCCGCACCAAAGCTCTCAGCACCACCACCAAACAGGTCGCTGACGGAAGGAGCGCGGAAGGTCTGAGCGTAGTTACCACGCAGCATCAGGCCTTCAAAGGGCACGTAAGTAAAACCAACTTTACCGCTGTTGTTGCTGAACGACTCAGTGACAGGAGTAGAACCTACCAAGCCATCGTTGGTGAACTTGGAATAGCGCATTGCCAGACTCAGTTCCAGATTCTGGGCACCTGGCAGGTCACGCAGTACCGGCACGGCAAACTCAACGTAGCCTTCTTCTGCTTTTTTCGCACCCTGGGTGGTTTCACGGAAGTTATCAGAACCCAAACCAGATTGAACGACAGAATCCGGTACGTTGTTGAAAGCATCTTCACGCAACTCAACACCAGCCGCCATTGAGACCACACCTGCAGGCAGTTCAAACAAATCGGTAGAGATGTTGGCTGTCAGATTGCGGACCCGGGCTTCGGTTTTTTCATGCTGAGTGTAGGTGATGTAGTCGACCATTTCTGGCGTCATACCAGTGATGCCGTTGAAGAAGTTGACCGGCACACAGTTGGCGATAGGGGCGTCAGCAGTACCACAACGCAGCTCACCATCGGCATTAACAAAAGATGGGCCTAGGCCATTGCGCAGACGTCCCAGGTTGACGTAGTTCTCACCACGAGAGTGACGGCTGGACTCACCGCGGGAGTAAGCTACATCCCAGTAGAACGGCATATCGCCAATTTCGAAGTCACCTTCAAAGCCGACAGTCCCGAAATAGGTGTCGTAGTCCTGGTAACGGTCACGTGGGCCGGCCGGAGACATCCGGAAACCTGAGCCAAGGATATCCTGGCCAAATGGGTTAAAGACGTTATCTTCTGAGATCGGAATCTGCCACTGTGGACCAGAGAAGTAGTTGGTCACAGGAACAGAGGCGATCTGAGTATTGGACTTACGCTGGTTAAAGGTGAACTGACCAAAGGCACGCACGTTATCGGTCAGCTCATGGCTGGCTTTAACAAATACCGCAGTACGCTCTGAAGGCGTCATCAGGTAGTTTTCTGGCGCGTAGTTAAAACGGGTATCTGGCCGATCATCACTGACACCATAAATCGCAGAAGACAATACGAAGTCATCTACTGTGCGGTCGCCTGGAGCCAAGCCGGCAATTTCTCGGGCCGGATCCAATGAGTAGTAGGCACCATCAGCAAAGAAGATACCGTACTCACCAAAGGCAGACAGATAAAGGTCGGTGTTCGCCAGTGGCACAGCAGAAATATCGCGATCGCCGGCACCAATTGCTTTTTGCTCAGTGCGGCTAAAGTTGACGAACAAGTTGCTCCGGGCATTGGACACACCCAGGCTGAAACCATAAGCCATGGTCTCGCCATCACCTTCGAAGTTGCCACCATAGCTGGCATCGATTTCAAAACCTTCGTAGTCTGAGCGGGTGATGATGTTGATTACACCACCGATTGCATCGGAGCCGTAGATGGCAGATGCGCCGTCAGCCAGAACCTCAATACGCTCAACAGCAGCAACCGGGATCTGAGAGATATCAACCTGACCACCGCCCAGTGCCAACCAGCGACGGCCATCAACCAGGACCAGAGTCCGGCTTGAACCAATACCACGCAAAGAAATGGTCTGGGTACCATCGTTACCGTTGGTGTCGTTGGTGACGTTGGTTAAACCCAGCGCATCCGCCTGGTTCAGAGTTGTCAAAATTTCACCCAGGTTACGGAAGCCGCCGGCATCGATTGAAGCGCGGTCTACAACAGTGATTGGTGAGGCAGTTTCTAAGTCAGTTCTTCTCAGACGTGAACCGGTAACTTCGATACGCTCAACGCGTGCTGAGGCTTCTTCATCTGCCGCTACGGTATGCGCAGTAAAAGCAGTTGCCGAAGCAGCACCAAAAGCAATGGCCAAGCGCACAGCTTTGCTTAGTTTATTATTTGTATACATGTATTTCTCCCTGGACCACTGTAAGTAAGTGATTCTATTTTTCACATTGACCAAACCTTTACGGCGTCTGGCATTCCGCTTAAACCGGGCAACCCCCAGTTCGTCACTCTTTGATGATAAACGTAATTTTTCTGCAGGGTCAACACCTTTTATTGAACTTTCGCAATGAAATTAACTCAGCCGCGGATGTTAAAATTTTTTACCGGCAAAATTTCCTTCCACAATTGCTGAAAGCAAACTTCAGCTTCAAAAAAAGCCATTTAAAATAAGCACCTTATCGACAGCCCATAAAAAGTAACAGGGAGAATTTTGCCAGCAACCGCCCCCTATCGCTGTAAACAATTTCATACGAGCGAGCAGCTTAGACTTGAGGCACTCGTCGAAAATAAATGAACTTTCCACCTAATCTGTCGTGGCTCAGGGCAGCGTGCTGCGTTATCATAAATCAACCAAGCTCCTCCTGCAGCTTTATGCTTACAAAAAAAACACAAACACAGATCCAGCTTATTCAAAAGCGGTTAAAGCAACAACTCGCGAATTACCGCTCACGTCCCGGCCAAAACCAGTTAATCGCTGAAATTGCTCATACCATTGCCGGCAGTTACCATCGCCACAATCGCATCGCTTTGGTCGAAGCTGGCACCGGCACCGGCAAATCTCTGGCTTACTTGCTGGCCGCCATTCCCTATGTGCTCACGCACAACAAAACCCTGGTGGTTGCCACCGCGACCGTGGCATTGCAGGAGCAGCTGGTTGCCAAAGATCTGCCTTTTTTTCAGCAGCATTCGGGGCTGGATTTTGAGTTTTGCCTGGTCAAGGGCCGACAGCGCTATGCCTGCATCGAGCGTCTGCAGGAGTTGTTGCACCAACCCGAGCTGTTCCCTGACAGTAGTTCCAAGCATCAGGCAGTGGCTGCCAAGTTGCTAACAGCCTGGCAGCAGCGGCACTGGCTGGGCGATAGCGATAGCCTGCCGTTCGCAGTGCCGGATGCGCTTTGGCAGCAGATCCAGGCCGATCCCTACCATTGCCACCGCTCCAGCCGCCGGCATCAGCATTGCCCTTTTCATCTGGCCCGTGCCGAAATCAGTGGCAGCCAGGTGCTGGTGACCAATCAGGCGTTTTTACTGGCCGATCTGGAAGCCGGGTCGGCCCAGTTGCCGCCTCCGGAAGACTGCGTTTACGTGATTGACGAAGGGCATCATCTGGTAGACAGCGCCCGTAGCTTCCTAGCGGCCAGCGCGCCCTTGCTCGGGCAGGAAGTCTGGCTGGAAAAAGCCTTGAAATTCAGCCAGCGGATGCAGGCCAATTTACCGGAGTCAGCGCTTAAAACCGCCATCAAACTGCAAGAACGGATTGACGATTACCGTCGTGACTACCAGCCGGTGAAGCTGCAACTGCCGGCTTTTATACCCAGCTGGTTTCAGGACAAACCGCAGCATCGTTTTGCCAATGCCGCCTTGCCGCTGCTGCTCAGCCAGCAAGCGGAGTCGCTGGCGAAGTCCAGCCGCCAGGTGCTGAATCAGCTGGAGTTGTTGCATCAAAAGGTGCGTGAAGCCATGGCAGAGCAGCAACTTCCGGGCAAAGCCATCAGCAGTACCTTGCAGGAGTTGTCGTACTTCGACCAACGCTTTAGCCAGCAACAAGCGCTGTGGCAGCTGTGGGCCGAGCCGCAGCACAACCCGGCTTATCAGGCTCGCTGGGTGGAGCAACCTGAGCCCGCATCGCCGCACATCATCGGTTGTGCCAGCCCACTCAAAGTGCAGGCGCAGCTGGAGCGCTTATTGTTCCAGCCAGCTTTTGCCTGTGTGCTTTGCTCCGCCACCCTGACCGCGCTGAACTCTTTTAGCTACCCACTGCGTGAGCTCGGCCTGGATCAGCTCGAAGGGGTGCGCACCCTGAAAGTGGACTCGCCTTTCGCTTATGCCAAACAAGGCCAAATCGTGCTCCCCAAAATGCAGCATGAACCCACCGCCGAGGGCTATACGGCAGAGCTGTGCCAGCGCTTGCCGGATTATTTGCCCAAGGGGCAAGCCAGCCTGGTGCTTTTTGCATCGTACTGGCAAATGAATCAGGTGGCTGAAGCGCTGCGAACCAAAGGCTTTGAGCTGCTGGTGCAAGGTGAAGCAGCAAGGCAGCAGCTGCTGGACCAGCACCAGCAACAGGTGCAGCAGCAAAAAACCAGTATTTTGTTTGGCACGCAGAGCTTTGCCGAAGGTCTGAATTTGCCCGGTGCCCTGCTAACCAATCTGGTCATTACCAAGCTGCCCTTTGCCGTGCCAACCTCGCCGCTTGAAGAAGCCATGAGCGAAACCATCAGCCGTCAGGGCGGCAATCCATTTATGCAGCTGACGGTGCCGGCAACCGCCAAGAAACTGGTGCAGGCTTGTGGTAGACTGCTGCGTCAAGAGCAGGACAGTGGCCAGATTGTCATCCTGGACCGCCGTCTGGTCACCAAAGCCTATGGCAAAGCCATGCTGGATGCGCTGCCGCCCTTTAAGCGCTCTATTCATTACTAGGAAACCCGAACTTGCTTGCAGAACTTGCCATCGATCCCAGTGTATTGCTGCTGTTGTGCGCCGTGGCTTTTTTGGCCGGTTACATTGATGCCATCGCCGGCGGTGGCGGCCTTTTGACGATTCCAGCCTTGCTGACCGCGGGCTTGCCGCCGCATCTGGCGCTGGGGACCAACAAATTGGCAGCGACCTTCGGCTCGTTTACTGCCTCACTGACTTACTACCGCAAACGTTTGTTCGACCCAGGATTCTGGCAGCAAAGTCTGATTTTTACGGCGCTAGGTGCCGCCCTTGGCACCTTGCTGGTGGATCAGTTAAGCCCGGCGGCGCTGGAGAAATACCTGCCGGTAGTGATATTGGCAGCCGCCCTCTACAGCCTGTTCAACCGCGTTGTGCCGGATGATCATCTGGAGCTGCCAAAACAAGATAGTCGTTTAGTCTGGCAACAGCGCAGCCAGGGGCTGGCATTGGGTTTCTACGATGGTGTGGCAGGCCCGGGGACCGGCGCCTTTTGGATGGTATCGACCATGGCGCTGTACCGGATTAATCTGCTGCTGACCTCTGGTGTCGCCCGCACCATGAACTTTATCAGCAATGGCGTTTCGCTGGTAGTTTTCTTGCTGCTGGGCCATGTGTTTCTGCTGTTGGGGCTGGCGATGGGACTCTGCCTGATGGCGGGCGCCTGGCTTGGTGCTCATTCTGCCATTCGTTTTGGCAGCCGTTTTATCCGTCCGGTCTTTGTCTGTGTGGTGGTTGCTATCGCGCTGCGTCTGGCCTGGCAAGCCTGGAGTTAAGATGTCACAATTGCATGAACTCAGAGCCCGCTTGGATCAACTGCGCCAGCAAGCGCTACAGCTGGATAAAACCCCAATGGCCGGCAAACCCATCGACTGGTTTCAGTCTGAGCTTTTTAGCTGTCACTCGCCCTTTTTAACCGATTACGTGGATGAAGCCTTGCAGCAATTAACACGACTGCAGCACTTCCAGAGCGGCCAGCAGCATGTCAGTGCCGAGCAACAGCACAGGCTGGCTGAGCGCATTGCTGCTCAGTGCCATGCCCTGACCCGGGCGTTTGCCAATCACCAAACCCGCCGCAGCTTTAAAGTCGGCAAGCGCAAGACGCAACAGCTGGTGCAGCAAATCACACAATCGAGCCGTGATCTTTACCAGCAACTAAGTCAGTACAAAGAATTTGAACAGCGGTTGCAAGACATGCTGCGACTGGCTCAACAACAAAACCAGCCTGTGCAGCAGCAACTGGCGCTGCAGGCACGGCTGGGCCGTTGCCGTCGCGCCATCAGTGACGTCGAACAACAGATCCAGTTTCAGGAGCAGCGTAAGCGTTAAGATGCCGGTCCCGTTGATTTACCACAGCTGTTACAGTGCACTGTCGCTGCCAGAGCGACACCGCTACCCTATTGGCAAGTACCAAAAGCTGCAGCAACAACTGCTGTCGATAGGTGTTGCCGCTTCGCAATTTCAGCAGCCTGCCCCCATCCAGCCGCACGAACTGAGCCTGGTGCATTGCCCTGATTACGTCCAGGCCTTGTGTGAAGGGCGACTGGATGCCAAAGCGATGCGCCGCATTGGTTTTCCTTGGTCAAAAGCTCTGATTGCCCGCTCACTGACCTCGATGGCCGGTACCCGGCTTTGTGCCGAGCGGGCACTTGAAACTGGCCTGGCGCTGCATTTAAGTGGCGGCTACCACCACGCCTTTTACGATCAAGGCTCTGGGTTTTGTCTGTTTAACGACTTGGTGTTTGCAGCCCGCTCGCTGCAGCAACAAGGTGTTCGCCGTATTCTGATTTTCGATTTGGACGTGCATCAGGGCGATGGTACCGCGCTGATGTTGGCAGATAACCCCGACATCATCACGTGCTCGGTGCACTGCGACAAAAACTTTCCTTACCGCAAGCAGGCATCGGATTGGGATCTGGCGCTACCGACCGATATCTCCGAGCACGATTACCTGCATGAAGTGGCGCAGGCACTGGATTGCCTGCTCAACTGGTTTCAACCGGATTTGGTGCTGTACGATGCCGGCGTCGATTGCCATCAACAGGATGAGTTGGGCTTATTGCAACTGAGTACCGCGGCTTTGCTGGAACGGGACCGACTGGTGCTGCAACGCTGCTATAATGCACAAATTCCGCTGGCAGCCGTCATTGGCGGCGGCTACCAGCGCGATTTGAATGCATTAACGCAACTGCACCTGCAACTTTTTAAAGCAGCCTTTGAACTAACCACGCCGTTACTCGCCGGAAAAATAAAAACCTAAGCGCTTTTTCAGCTGCTGAGGCAAGGCTGGCAAGGCCGACTTCGGCAGTAAAAAGGTCGCCATATGAAAGAGATCGGTGAAAATACGATTCTTTTCCGTCGTGCGCTTCAAATAATCGTGGCCGGATGAACCACCGGTGCCAATCTTTGTGCCCAACATCCGCTGCACCATCATGGCGTGCTTGTAGCGCCAGATGGTTAAGTTCTCGTCGATTTCTGTCAAACAAGTCAGCAACTGAAATGGCAGGTTGAACACCGGCTCTTCCTGGTACAGGCTGATAAAAAGTGCCGACAGCATGGCGCGCTGACTTAACCGAAAAGCCCCTTGTTGCTGCAATTCTTGATAAGCGCTGCTATCGAGCAGCGCAGCAAACTTATGGCGGGTTTTATCGATTTCAGCCAGTTGCTGTTGCCGCTCCTGTTCCGCCAGCTGCTCAATGCCGCGCACAATGGCTTCGTCCTGATCCAGCATGCTGCTGGTGGCCTCCTGGTACAGCTGCCAAAAGCTAAAGTCGCCGAACTCCAGAAATGGCATGCGTTCCAGCCACTTTTCAATCAGCTCGAACAAGCTGGGCTGATGCTCCAGCGCTTGAAGGAAGGTGCGGTCTTTGTCGTTTAAGCGGGTGTAAAAAGAGTTCTTGTCGAAGTCGATGCGGTAATCGCTTTTTAAGCCCAGTCCAATTTCCAGCATTTTAAACTGCACACTCTGAAAACCAGAAGCCGGTACCAGGTAATCACGAAACGACATAAAGTCCTGTGGCGTCATGGTCTCCATCACGGCAATTTGCTGATTCAGCAACTGCTGGATGCTAATCACCCGTTTCAACTTGTGGACAATGCCGGTCAGCTGCTCGTCTTTGACTTCTTCGGCTGAAAACACCGCCAACACCGACTTTAATTCATGCAAAATTTGCTTGAACCACAGCTCATACACCTGGTGCACAATGATAAATAAGGTTTCATCATGGGCTTCTGCACCGTAGTGGGCACTTTCTGGCGCCTGGGCGTTTAACAGCTGGTCCAGCTGAAGGTAGTCGCCGTAGTAACAAGGCTTTTGATTTTTCTGCATGATTTTATTTCCTGACTGGCTAGGGCCTGTTGAACTTTGGGCTGCATTGTAGCAAGCAGCCAAAGCATTACCAATGCAGTGGTTTTTTTGCTAAAAGCCGATTATGCTAAACGGCAGTACTCTCTGCTTTACAACAAGCTGCTTTACAACCAGGAAAAAAAGCCATGATCCTGAACGATGATATTCACAATTACTACGAAAAACTGGTGGTTGATTACATTTCCGAGCAAGGGCTGGACCAGGGCAAAGACCCGGATTATATGGCCGACCTGTGCTGCATCATTCTGAATCAATTGCCGCCACGTTACATTCGCTACGAGGTCGATATGGCATTTTACTTGCCACAGAGTGAGCGCTTTGAGATGCAGATGAAGGTCGAAGAAGCGGTGCGAAAAGCAGTGGAGTTTTTGAACAATCAGAGCTGATTGGGTGGCAACCCCACCAGCCACATCCCGGCACATGCGTCATAAGCTGCGGCTGCTTCCTTCCGGACCTGACCGAGTTCACCTACTAGCATTGCGAGAGGACCGATGGGGTTACCATAGTGGCCAACGCATTGGCAGGGCGCATTATGCGCAAAAGCTGCCAGGGTTGCAACCGTCATGCAACCGGCTGAACAATAAAAACACAGTACCGGCATCAAACCTTAAACCCAGCCGCTTTCTGCTGGAGCTCGGACGACAAGCGCGCCAACATGTCACTGGCTTCAGCGCTTTGTTTGGCACTGTGGGTCACTTCAGCAATACTGGTGGTGAAATCGCTGATGTTTCTGCTGATTTCTTCCGCGACTATGGTTTGTTGCTCCGTTGCCGTTGAGACTTGTGCATTCATATCCACAATCTGGCCGACAGAGTTCTTCATCTGGGTTATCACGTCGCCGGTTTCACTCACTTGCGACACACTTTCTTTGGCAAATCGATCGGAGTTTTCCATCGCCTGCACTGCTTCTTTGGATGAATGCTGCAAATTGTCAATCATACCGCGAATCGACTCGGTCGCTTGTTGAGTATTGGTTGCAAGCTGTCGTACTTCGTCAGCGACTACGGCAAAACCGCGCCCCGCCTCGCCGGCTCTGGCCGCCTCGATGGCGGCATTCAGCGCTAGCAGGTTGGTTTGTTCAGCAATACTGGTGATCACCGACAGCACCTGACTGATCTTGCCGGACTCGTCGTTTAGCTGAGTAATCACCTGACTGGCTTCATCCAGGGCAGCGGAGAGCTTACGAATGGATTGAATACTCAATTCGACCCGGCTCACGCCTTGCTCGGATAAGGTATCGGCTTCGCCAGCTTGCTCCGACGTCCGTAACGCGCTGCCAGCAACCTCTTGAATGGCTGAAGACATCTGGGTAATAGCGGTTGCTATCATGGTCACTTGCTGTTCCTGACCTTCGGAAGTTGCACTGACCTGCTCACTGATATGGCTCATTTGCTCTGCTGCTGTCGCCAGTTGCTGAATCGCCCCATCCAGCTCTTTGAAAAACAGTTGCAGCCGTTCCATAGAGCCATTAAAAGCCGTTGCAGCTTCCGCCAATTCATCCTTGCCAGCTAACTTCGCCCGCACCCGTAAATCCAGACTGCTGCCAAGCAGTTGAATCGAGGTTTTAAGTTCATGCAAGGGCCTTTGTACAGAGCGGTAAACCCAGAACCCCAAAACCGCTAAAATGATGAATAAAGCCAGTAAGAAACCAATAAATACCGTGCGGTTTTGCCGGAAGCCTTGCTCGGCAGCAACCCGAAAACGATCGGACTCGTCCAGTTGCAGCATGATCAGAGCGTCCAATGCATCGCTGAGCGGATCCGCAACCGCATACAGGCGACGATTAAACTCATTGTTGTCCATCAAGGTTGTAAAGTTGTTTTGTGCGATGGCCGCTGTAAAACGATCGGCTTCGGCATAAAAAGGTTGCCGCAAACGCTCGACATCCGAGACCAGACGGCGTTCATCCGGGGTTAACTCGGTCGCAAGATACTGCTGCCAATACCGCTCAGCTTCCGTCCGGGCTTGTTGCAATGCTTGTTGCGCTTGCCTGGCCTTGACTTGTTCACTGCGGTATTTGTGAAAGGTATCCACCATGGTGACCGCGTAGGCATCCGAAACCACTTTGATTTGTCGAAGCGGCACCACCCGATCATGATAAAGACTATTGATGCCCTGATTTAGCTGCTGCATTTCGCGCAGCGCTATGGTGGCAAGCACCAAGATAACCACCAAAGGCACAACAACAATCAATGTTAGCCTTAGTTTAACACTCAACTGATTCAGCATGCGTAACCCCTTAGCTGCCAACACGACTATCTGGTTAAGCATAGCCTTAAGCAAGCAAAGGGGAAGCTACAAACAGCTGAATTAATTATACTTTAATCAATAATCAACAAGAGAGGCTCCTGAGGCTCATTTTACTAACGCCTGACGTAATTTCGTCAAAATTTGATTCAATCGGCGCTGGTTGTCCGGTCCGATGCGGATCAGTTGCTTTTGCACATCGTTCATTGCCTCCAGGTGCGGCTCAGCAAAGTGATACATCACTGTCGGCAGCTCCAACTCAAAAAATCCATCCATCACCGGCTGCGCCAGCAAGTAATCAATGGCTTCGAGCAAACGTTGCTCGAAGGGCGTATCCGGATAACCAAGTTCAGCAAAGGCTTCATCCAGCAATGGCTGGTACTGCCGCAACAGCGCCAACTGGGCTTCCACCGGGACACTTTCCAGCAATTGCAGGTAAGGCTCGTAACGGCTGAAGCCGGCCGGGTCCAGGCTAAGCTGCCCCTCCTGCTCTCTGACCGCAAAAGGGCTGTCCGGTGTGGTCAGCACCAGATGATCGCTGCTGATTTGCCCTCTGCTGAGGTTGTCAGTAAGTACCACAAAGCGTCGTACCATATCCTCGCGCACAAAGAGTCCTGCCAGGCCAGGCTGCCTCGGCAACGCCAGCAAGGAGTCTTTAACCACCGGATCCGATTCGTTCAAGCCGGGTAATTCTGGCTCAGGCACGGCTTCAGGCTCCAACACAGGCAGCCCGGCAAGGGCTTCTGTCTCAGCAGCGGCTTCCGGCTGCTCCATCACTGGCTCTGGCTCAGGCTCTAGCAAGAGATCTGGCTCCGCTGCTTGTGCCGGTATGGGCTCCGGCACGGGTTGCGCTACCGGTGTGGCAACCGGCGGTACCACCACCCTCTCAGGTTCAGGGCTGCCTGGACGCAACAACAGCCACAAGGCCAACAACACTGCTACCGCTACGGCTGCCAACCCCAGATAATACAGCTGCTGCCCTGATGCTGATGTTGCGGATGACTCGGAGGGATCTCGCTCTGACATAGCTAGCCTCGTTTAGTAATTAGGTTGCGTTCAATTCATTCTACGACCAGACTATAGATCAAGGCGAAGTATAAATAAGGTCGTCTTTGTGGCCTGCTCAGCATACAATAGCAAATACATTCTCAATAAACCTTTTTGAGCCAGCAGTTTAACGAGTTTTATGGACTCTGGACAAGCGCACACTCAGAAGAGCCCGAAAACAGGTAAAAGTTCAGTCGTATGAAAGGATCCAAAGCCCAGGGCAGAAAAAAAGTTGCTTTGCTGCTCGCCGGCGGTGGCGCCAGAGCGGCCTACCAAGTTGGCGTGCTCAAAGCCATTGCCAGCCAGTATCCACGCAACAGTAAAATTCCTTTCGATATTATTTGCGGCACCTCAGCCGGCGCCATCAATGGCACCGGCATCGCCTGCTATGCCTCCTGCTTTCATTTGGGTGTGAAAAAAATTGAATGGGTCTGGCGCCAGTTTCATACCAACCAGGTGTACTACTCGGATTACCCTCGGGTATTCCGGCATTTGCTGCGCGGCTTGTTCAGTGCCTTTCAGGCCGATTACGCCAACAAACGTGCGGTCAGCCTGCTGGACAACACCCCACTCAAACAATTGCTTGGGAAAATCCTGGATCTGAAGCGCATCGATCGCAACATTATGGGCGGCTACCTCTCCAGCGTCTCTGTCACCGCGTCCAGTTACAACGATGGCGATTCCATCACCTTTTTTCAGTCCGACCACGCCAATGAGTGGCGGCGGGCGAAGCGTTGTGGCCAGCGTACCTTGCTGGGCTTGCACCATCTGCTTGCCTCGGCAGCGATCCCCTTGCTGTTTCCATCGGTGCAAATTCATCAACAGTATTTTGGCGATGGCTCGGTCAATCAGCTTTCCCCGTTAAGCGCCCCTATTCATCTTGGCGCAGAAAAAATTCTGATCATCGGTCTGGAGCAACCCCGTAGCCATGATCGCAGCCAGCATTTGCCTCATCACCCAGGTCTGGCTACCATAGCCGGCCATTTGCTCGATACCATCTTCGCCGATACACTGAACTCGGATCTAGAGCGGATGCAACGGATTAATGGCACCATCCAAACCATGCAGCAACATGGCATTGAGACCAATCTCAAACCCATCGACAGTTTGTTGATCAACCCCAGTCAGAACTTTAATCAAATAGCCAGCGAGCACTTTTTATCCTTGCCGCTTGCCATTCGCACCATGTTCCGGCTGATGGGCATTGGTCAGCACTCCGATTCCAGCCTGGCCAGTTATCTGCTGTTTGAGCAGGAATACACCCGCCGACTGATCGAAATTGGCTATCAAGATGGCCTGCATCAGCTGGACAGCATCATCAATTTTTTGCAGTCGGATTAGGGCGTATTGCTGGCGCCAATAAACCGACAGTTGAACTCACGCCTGACACCGTACAACTCAACCCGCTGTTTTAATTAGGAAATAATAACAAGGCATGTTTTTTGCTTAAAGCTGTAAGGTCATTGCAATCAGGACACCACTATGAGCCTATGCCTGCTAAGCGAAATAAGTTTGCCGGATGCCCCCAGCTACGCGGCGGTAGCGACCGACGAGTATTGGCGTGCGTCTCATGTGCAGCAGCACCAGTCCTTATTGGGGCAACTGCAAAGCACGCTGGACTTGCGCGAACAATTGCAGATTTTTTCGATGGCAGCAGGCAATATTTTGCCGCTGGCAGGCGTGCATTTGCAGACCGCCATTGGTGATTTTGGCGCAGCCGGTTCCAGCGAAGCCAGCCATCAGCACCGCAGTTTATTGATGCTAAAAGAGCAATGCCTGGCCAAGCTGCATTACTACAGCGAGCAGCCATTTACGCCCTTAATTTGCACCCGATTGCAGGCACTTGAGGTGGAGTGGCTGTATTCATTGCGCAATGCTTTGGTGGTGACCCGTTTGCAGCAAATGGCCCTGAAAGATACCCTGACCGGCCTTGGCAATCGGCGCTTCTTTGACGACAGTTTGAGCAAAGCCATCCAGCTGGCAAACCGCAACAACAGCCGCTGCGCGATACTGCTGCTGGATTTGGATAACTTTAAGCAGGTCAATGATCTCTATGGTCATGCCGCTGGCGATGAAGTGCTGATAGCCGTGGCAGAAGCCATGCACAGCACCCTTAGATCAACCGATTCCTTGTTTCGCTTTGGCGGTGATGAGTTTGCTGTCGTGCTCAGTGATGACGATGTCGCCAGCAGCGAGCTGATCGCCCGGCGGCTGGTTAAAGCCATTCAACGCCAGCACAGTTGCCAACAGCATCAGGTCACAGCCAGCATCGGCATTGCCCATTGGCAAAAGGATCAGCAGCCTGAGGCACTCTTCAGTGCGGCCGACAAAGCACTCTATTTAGCCAAAGAGGCGGGTAAAAACCGGGTTCGTCAAGCCTGAGGCTCAGTATAGCGACACCATAGCCTGGCAGACTCTGCTGGGTAACGACTTGCTTGCCCAGCAACGGCCATCAGGTTCCCTTCGTGCACCAGCAAAGGTAAATAAGGTCGCTGCCACGGAGGGATGCCCCACAACCGGCACCACTGCTTTAAAGGTTTACTGTGTGGCATCTTCGCAGGCTTAAAGCGTAGGTTCATCTTGCCAAAAACGACCTGCAATGAGTCGCAGTCCAGCAACGGCAGCCAATCCGGTCCCGGCGCTTCGCCAGTACGGACAAACTGCAAGCAGCCAAGTTCTGCCGGCAACTCCAGCTCTGCCTGCCCTTGCCACTGCAAAGACACTTGCGGTGCTGCTAGCTGAAAGGCGCATAGATACAAAGCGCCCTGAAACCGTCGTAACCAAAAGTGCTGCAATTGCAGCTGCGGGCAGGCATCCTCTTTGGCAGCGATTACCTCCTGCTGCAATCGCTGCAGCCAACTCAGCTCCGGGTTCAGCTGATGACGCCTTAGCCAGGTTCGCACCAGCGAGTGCTGATCGGCCAGTGGCTTTTCGTGCAGTGCTTGCAACGGCAAACGCCGGTCGCTATCGCTCAGATAGGGGGCAAGCTGCTGCTGCCAGTGGTCATCCAGTTGTCTGGCTGCTTGCTGACAGTGGTCCATACTGCGCAGCGCGCTGCGGCCAAAAGCAGGCCAACGCTCTTTGAGCAGAGGCAACACCTGCTGCCGTAAAAAATTGCGATCGTACTGGCAGTCCTGATTGCTGGGGTCATCGACCCAGCTCAGTTGCTGGCGGCGGGCATAGGCTTCCAGTTGCTCCTTGCTGACTGCCAGCAGAGGACGCAACAACAAACCACCGGCAAAAGGACGACTGTCAGGCATACCAGCCAGACCATCCAGACCACTGCCGCGCTTTAACGCCAGCAGCAGGGTTTCCAGTTGATCATCGGCATGATGGGCCGTCACCAGGGCAGAACCTGGCTGTTGGCAATACGAGGCCAGCAGCTGATAGCGCGCCTCTCTTGCTCTGGCTTCCAGATTGTGGCGCCCTGCCAGCTGCAGCCGGTGGCTGTAAAACGACACACCTCGGTGGGCGCATTGCTGCTGGCAGAACGCCAGCCAGCCATCGGCCTGAGGCTGCAAACCATGATGGATGTGGACCACCTGCAACGTCCAATTGGCCGTTGGCTGGATGCGATGCAGTAGGTCCAGCAACACCATGGAGTCTAAACCACCACTGAAGGCCAGAACGATGGTCGCAGGTTGATGCAAATGCAAACAGGCAGTCAGATGCTGCTCTAACTGCCTGTTGTTTGTTGGGTTCGAACGAGGCTCGGCTCTGTCCATGTCGATAAGGCCAGCTCTTAAAGGGAGCTGGCCGCCGCCGTTAGCAGTACCCGAAGGACATCAAACGCTGATAACGCTTGTCCAGCAATTCTTTGACCGACAGCGTATCCAGTTGCTGCAGATCATCCAAAATGGTTTCTTTGAGCGACAAGGCCATTTGCTGAGGATTGCGATGGGCGCCACCCAATGGTTCAGCAATCACCCGGTTAATCAAATCCAGCTCTTTTAACCGCTCGGCGGTAATGCCCATGGCGTCAGCAGCCAGTGCAGCTTTTTCAGCACTTTTCCACAAAATGGAGGCACAGCCTTCCGGTGAGATCACCGAATAGGTGCTGTATTGCAACATATTAACCCGGTCACCCACCCCAATTGCCAGAGCACCGCCAGAGCCGCCCTCTCCGACCACGGTACAGACCACCGGAACTTTTAAACCGGCCATCACTTTAAGATTACGGGCAATGGCCTCACTTTGGCCACGCTCTTCGGCGCCAATCCCAGGGTAAGCGCCTGGTGTATCGATAAAAGTGATGATGGGCATGTTAAAACGCTCGGCCATTTCCATTAAGCGTAGCGCTTTGCGATAGCCTTCAGGACGTGGCATACCAAAGTTGCGCCGTACTTTTTCTTTGGTATCGCGTCCTTTTTGGTGGCCAATCACCATCACCGGCCGGTCATTGAGCCGGGCCGTGCCACCCACAATGGCGACATCGTTGGCAAAAGTGCGATCACCGGCCAACTCATCAAAATCGGTAAAGATGTGCTCGATGTAATCCAGGGTGTAGGGGCGATTTGGATGGCGCGCCAATTGCGCGACTTGCCAGGCTCCAAGATCGGCGAAAATTTTCTTGGTCAGCGCCAGGCTCTTTTCTTTTAACCGGTTGACTTCCTCTTCCAGCCCCAGGTCAAAGTCACCATTGCGGCTGACATTGCGCAGCTCATCAATTTTTGCTTCAAGCTCGGCAATGGGTTGTTCAAATTCCAGATAATTTAACATCATGAGTCGTCAAACCTTCTTATAATTCGGTTCAATTATGAAAATCTAATTCTATTTCGGCCAGCTGCCTTAACTGATG
>JAFIFR010000252.1 GCA_020831935.1 Alkalimonas sp. | reverse complement strand
GCCGGAATGCAGGGGTACACGCCTTGATTGATCATGGCAATCATCGCATCGATGATTTCTGGCCGGATGCCCGAATAGCCACGCGACAGCGAGTTGACCTTTAAAATCATCATCAGCCGCACCGTCTGGTCGGCCATCAGATCGCCATAGCCGGCGGCATGCGATAGCACGATGGAGCGCTGCAACAATTCCAGCTGATCCGGTGCAATCTTGGTATTGGCCAGCAGGCCAAAGCCGGTATTGATGCCATAGACGGTTTTGCCTTTGGCCAGCACATCGGCCACGGTTTTGGCCGAGGCGGCAATGGCCGGGTAGGCGGCTTTGTCCAGCGCAATGGCTTGGTCATTTTGCCACAGCTGGCGCAATTGGCTCAGGCTGAGCTGGCCGGGTGTCACGATAAATGGGGTAGTCATGGCTTACTCCTTGGTGCTCAGCATCGGTAAATCCAGCCCTTGGTCGCGGGCGCAGTGTTGGGCAATGTCGTAACCGGCATCGGCATGGCGCATCACGCCGGTACCCGGATCGTTCCACAGCACCCGGCCCAGCCGTTTGGCGGCCGCTTCGGTGCCATCGGCCACAATCACCACACCTGAGTGCTGGCTGTAGCCCATGCCGACACCACCCCCGTGGTGCAGGGAGACCCAGCTGGCGCCACCGGCGGTGTTCAGCAAGGCGTTCAGTAGTGGCCAGTCGGAGACCGCATCTGAGCCATCCAGCATGGCTTCGGTTTCCCGGTTCGGGCTGGCAACGGAGCCGGAGTCCAGATGGTCGCGACCAATCACGATAGGGGCTTTCAGCTCGCCGCTTTTCACCATCTCGTTAAAGGCCAGCGCAATGCGGGCGCGATCTTTTAAGCCAATCCAGCAGATGCGGGCTGGCAGGCCCTGAAAGTGGATTTTCTCACGCGCCATATCCAGCCAGTGGTGCAGATGCGGGTTGTCCGGGATAAGCTCTTTGACTTTTTGGTCGGTCTTGTAAATGTCTTCCGGATCGCCCGACAGCGCCACCCAGCGAAATGGCCCAACGCCTTCACAAAACAGCGGCCGGATGTAAGCCGGCACGAAGCCCGGGTAATCGAAGGCATTCTGCACGCCTTCGTCCTTAGCCATCTGGCGGATGTTGTTGCCGTAATCGACTGCGACGGCGCCTTTGCTCTGCATATCGAGCGTGGCCTGAACTTGCACCGCCATCGACTGCTTGGCGGCTTTGACCACTTGCTCCGGGTTTTGCAGGCGGCGCTCGGCCGCTTCACTCATGCTCCAGCCTTGTGGCAGGTACCCATTCAGTGGGTCGTGGGCGGAGGTTTGATCGGTCACCACATCCGGGATGATGTTGCGCTCTACCAGCTCGGCAAAGACATCGGCGGCATTGGCCAGCAAACCGATGGAGGTCGGCTTGCCGGAGGCTTTGGCTTGCTCCAGCAGCTCAAGCGCCTGATCCAGACTGGTGGCTTTGACATCGACGTAGCCGGTGCGCAGGCGAAAATCAATGCGGCTTTCATCCACTTCACAGGCAATCATATGAAAACCGGCCATGGTGCCGGCCAGTGGCTGAGCGCCGCCCATGCCGCCCAGGCCACCGGTCAGGATCCACTTGCCGCTGGCATCGCCATTGAAATGCTGTTTGGCCATGGCGACAAAGGTCTCGTACGTGCCTTGTACGATGCCTTGCGAGCCAATGTAAATCCAGGAGCCGGCCGTCATCTGGCCGTACATCATCAGGCCTTTTTTATCCAGCTCGTTAAAGTGCTCCCAGTTGGCCCAGGCCGGCACCAGATTGGAGTTGGCAATCAGCACCCGGGGCGCATCCGGGTGAGTAGGAAAGACACCGACCGGCTTGCCACTTTGCACCAGCAAAGTCTGGTCGTCTTCCAGCCGGTCGAGCACTTCAACAATTTTATCGAAGCAGGCCCAGTCGCGGGCCGCTCGGCCAATGCCACCATACACCACCAGCGATTGCGGGTGTTCGGCCACATCCGGGTCCAGGTTGTTCATCAGCATGCGTTTGGCGGCTTCGGTCAGCCAGCTTTTGGCGGTTTTTTCCGCGCCTCTGGTGGCGCGGATCACCCGGCTGTTATCGATACGTGGATCAGACATCATGAGCTCCTGGTTGCGCCTGCTGGCGCGAAGTTTAAATGGCCCCCGAGCCGGTAACGGCTGCCCGGGGAGGTCAGATACGCCAGGCTGACGGCACCATCGCGGCTAAAAGTGCGACGGGTCAGGCGCAGGCAGGGTTCGGGTTTTTTCAATTGCAAATGCTGGCAGGTGAAGCTATCCGGCAAGATGGCTTCCACCGTATGCTCCGCCTCGGTCAGCGGTGCCACCTGGCTTAAATACAGGTGCGGCGTGATGGCGGAAAAATCCTGCGCCATGTACTCCGGGATTTGCCGCGGATTGACGTAACGGGCTTCCAGCTGCAGCGGCTGGCGGTCTTCAAAATGCACAATCAGCGAGAAAAACACCCGCTCGTTGTGCTTTAAACCGAGTGCTGCCGCCACGGTGGCCGGGCAGGGTAGCTCGGTCAGTTGAATCAGCACGGCTCTGTGACTGTGACCGCGGCTGTGGATTTCATCGGCAATGTTGCGAATTTCCAGCAAGGAGGATTGCGATTTCAGTGCCGCAACAAAGCTGCCGATGCCCTGGGTGCGGTACAAAATGCCTTGCTCGGTCAGCTCTTGCAGCGCGCGGCGAGCGGTCATCCGGCTCACGGCAAACTGCTCGGCCAGCTCGTTCTCGGACGGAACCCGGCTGTGCTCGGGCCAGGCCCCGATTTCGATCTGCGTCAGCATAAAATCTTTGATTTCGGCAAATTTTGCGACGGCCATGCGATGAGGACCCATTGGTTGAACATGCTGGTAATAAAAATAGCTGATCTTGGTTGTATATACAAGTTTTTGCGGTACACTATTTTTATTAAAACA
>JAFIFR010000251.1 GCA_020831935.1 Alkalimonas sp. | reverse complement strand
ACCTGCTGTACATCAATGCCGTATTCCGCGGCGCGGCGCACGCCACCCCACTGCGCTGAGTCTCTGCTATGCTTAATCAGCCCGGCCATCTGGCCGGGTTTTGTCACGCTGTTGTCATGCTGCGCTGGCAGCATAGCCAGCAGCTGCCAAGCTGGCACAGTTTCTGTATTCCTTGCCAGTAGCGGTTAAAACCAACTGCAAAGCTGTTGTCGTTGCCTGCTGATGGTGCCTTTTGCACCAAAGCCAGGCAGCAGGGCCTGATGAACTGTTGCACCAAGGAGCTCCCGATGCCATTGAAGAAACAATTTCTGAAAAGCCGCCCTGTGGTTAAAGTCACTTTTGAGATCCCGGCCGAAGCCGCCAAAGAAGCCAGCAGTGCTTTCTTGCTGTGCGAAGCCCAGGGTTGGCAAAAAGAGCCACTGAAACGACTTAAAAATGGCAGTTTCAAAACCGTACTGGAACTGCCGACCGATCAGCAGGACGACTTTGAATTCCGTTATTGCCTGCTGGATGAGGCCGGCAACGAGCAGTACGACAACGACTGGCAAGCCGATGGTTACCGGCCCACGCCACTTGGGGTGGAAAACTCGGTGGTTTCTGTGCGCTACTAAGCTGCCTTAACCAAAAACATTGTCGCTGAAACTCGCTTGGATCTGCGCAACTTCCGCAGCATTATCCAGCAGGGCCTGCACACAGCGCCCATCGAGCTTGGAGCCGATCAAACGCTGCAGCTGGGCGTATGCCTGCTCGTTCGTCCAGGCATCTTTGTAGGGCCGCCGGCTGGTGAGCGCATCAAACACATCCGCTACGGTCACAATACGTGCTTCTATCGGAATAGCATCGCCTTTCAAACCACTGGGGTAACCGCTGCCATCGATGGCTTCATGATGATGCATCACAATATTACGCAGCACACTCAAATGGCTTAGCCCGGATAACCCATAGTTCTCCATCAGTTTATCCACCATCGCCAGGCCGGCCTCAGAGTGCGTTTTCATGACGTTGAACTCTTCTTCGGTCAAAGGACCAGGCTTTAGCAAAACCTTATCCGGTATCGCCATCTTTCCCAAATCATGCAAAGGTGCGAACAAAAAAATGTGCTCGATAAAATGATCGTCCAAATGAAATGCGTCTGCACAGTGGCGTGCAATCAGGCGGGCATAACGCGACATTCGCTCAAGATGAGCCCCGGTCTCCGGATCACGGCTGTGGGTTAAATCCAGCGCCGATTTCAAAGTAGCGGATAAGGTTTTTATTTGCGCCCGCTCGTTGCAGAGCATCAACGTGATCAAATGGCCTGCCACATCCATGTTTTCAATGGCGAAATCATCAAAGGCATTGATCTGCTTGCTGTTAAAAAATAAAAAACCCAACAGCTCATTGCCCCAAATCATTGGAATGGTGTAACTTCCCCGAAAGCCAGCCGCGTAAATTCGCTGTGCATGCAGGTGCGGGCTGCCGTTAAAAACCGACAGGTCTTGCTCCAGTCTTGCCTTGCGCTGCTCGGCCAGCTGCTTGAGCGAATAACAGTTCGACAACTTGGCATGGTAATGATTCAGCGGCGTTTTTTCACCGCTGTAGATAAAGGTGCGTACCATGTCGGTACTGGGATCAAACAAAGCAATGGCGATGCGGGAAATACAGGCATGATGGCGCTTCAAATAGTCATGGATGTGCTGCAACTTTTCTACTAAGCTGGTCGTTTGCCCAAGAACCTGCAGCGCTGCATCATGAAGCATAAATTGTTCTCACATCGTGGCGATGTTTTTCAGTATAGCCAATCGACATGCAAAGTGATCGCTTCGATGTAGTCATGCATACTCCACAGCATCAAAGTCAACCAGAGTAACCACCATGACCTCAAATGCCCTCAATGTATTCGGCCACCCCCTTGAACCCTGTTGTAGCGAGCCTGCCACCGGTTTTTTCCGCGATGGCTTTTGCCACCATGCCGGACAGGATAAAGGACAGCATTTACTGTGTGCCGTGGTGACCCAGGCGTTTTTGGATTTCAGCCTGCAGCAAGGCAATGATCTGATCACCCCCAGGGTGTTGTTTCAGTTCCCCGGTTTAAAAGCCGGTGATCGTTGGTGCCTGTGTGTCAGCCGCTGGCTGGAAGCCAGGGACGCAGGGGTAGCACCGCCTTTGGTGCTGGCCAGTTGTCATCAGCAAGCACTGACCAGGATCCCGCTGGCATGGCTGCAACACCACAGCTGGCAGCCCTAACGGATGCAGCGACTGGAGCGGTCTTTTTACCGCAATGGCCCCAATCACCGGGCCGGAGCCGACGTCAGCTTCACCGATATCGTCAAGTTGTTTGGCTTTCGTGGCATTCGCATCGGCCGCTGGGTGACGGCTGAAGAACAACAGCGGGCCGCCAACCTGTTCTTTGATGCGCTGTGCGATTTGCAGCAGCTGCTGCAGGTACCCGAGCAGGTGCTGTCCCTGAATCAGTCGCTAACGCTCACCTTTGGCATCGGCGGCAGGCCCGGCGTTTGCGCCCATTATCAACCGCAGGGCCGTATTTTAGCGCTGGCGAAAAATGCCGGCGCCGGCAGCCTGGCGCACGAGTGGTTTCATGCCTTTGATCACTACATCGCCAGCAAGGTATTCGTTGATGCCGGCAAGCAACATTTTGCCAGCCGTTGCTTTTTGCACGCACAACGCATCAAGCCCCACCCATTAAATCAGTTGCTGCTGGAGGGCTTCAAAATTCTGCTGCTCTCGCCGGATGGCAACCAGCCCAGCAGCTGGTTTGTGCACTGCGCCGCCCTGGATCGTGACCGCAATCAGCTGTACCTATCGCAACCAGAAGAGCTGTGCGCCAGAGCATTTGAGGCCATGCTGCAAGCCCAGCCACTGAAAAACCACTTCCTGGTCAGTGGTACCCGCCAGAGTGAGCTGGCCAAAGCCGGCGCTTACCC
>JAFIFR010000250.1 GCA_020831935.1 Alkalimonas sp. | reverse complement strand
GATTGCACAGCGCTGATACCAGAACAGGGGAAACCAGGCCCGGCAGGATGCCGGGTCTGCGATAGCAGTGGCCTGTTACATCAACAGTGGCCAAGCCACCAACTCTTGTTGTTTAGCGAAAGCCAGAGAACAGGTCTTTGCATCTAAACTTTCGGGCATGCTGATAGTATAGTCATGCCAGCCTGCCCGACACCCACTTAGCAGCCCCAGACAAATCATCGTCAGTATTGCATAGCGCCTTGTCATCGCATGGTACCTTGGTTCGTTTCCATCACGTCAAGATGCACCCTGAGCGGATAAATAGTCCTGAAACCCACTTAAACCATGCCTTAAGAAAGCTGAAGGCACGAATTAAGGCTGTCTTCAGGACATAGTCGCCAACTGCCAGCAGACTGTCTGCTCCTTCTGATGGAGTTCAACCTATGCAAACAATCACACATTATCTACTGGCGCTGTACCTGCTGAGCCATAGCTTGCTGCTATGGGCTAATGAGCAAAGCGGCTTCAAACACAACACAGAGCGTAACAGTTATATCCATGCCTCGATTCAGGGTTGGCAGGATGAACCCGACTGGCAGCTCAGATTACCCGGCCTGGTGGTCAGCTCACCGGTGCTTGCTGGCGATACGCTGCTGCTTGCCTCGGAAAATGGCAATCTGTATGCCTTTAACCACCACACCAAAGCCATTCAGTGGATTTTTCCAACCGGTGGCGCACTAAGCGCTACGCCTGCTGTGTATAACAACAAGGTGTACCAACTCAGTCTGGATGGCACATTTTACGCAGTTGACTTAACCACAGGTCTCGAGCTGTGGCGCTTTAACACTTTGGGCGAGCAACGCTTCGCTGGCTGGGGTTATCTCGGCATTCAGGCCGATCAGCCTGTTACCGATCCCTGGGACTTTTTCCTGTCGTCCGCGCTGTTGCACGAGGGCGTGGTCTATTTTGGCAGCAGCGATCAGCACCTCTATGCGCTGGATGCCGATACCGGCACATTACGCTGGGCCTTTAAAACAGGTGGTATGGTACACAGCTCACCGGCACTGGCAGGTGAGCTGGTACTGGTTGGCAGCTGGGATGGTGCCCTCTATGCGCTGGATAGGCACAGCGGAGAGCAGCAGTGGCGCTTTCAAACGGAAACCGAACAAAAACTCAAAGTCTGGCATGGCATCCAGTCCAGCCCGGTAGTGGATGAAGACCGCGTCTATATTGGCTCCCGCGATGGCTACCTCTATGCCCTCGATCTTCACACAGGTACTAAGCAATGGCGTTACGATGCGGAGCGTTCCTGGATTGTTGGTACCCCATCGTTTGATGATCACAGCCTTTATGTCGGCACCTCGGATACCGGCTGGTTACTGGCGCTGGACAAAAAAACGGGGCAAGAGCGTTGGCGCCACCGCACCTATGTCTGGACCTTCAGCTCCCCACTGGTATTCGATGGCCAGGTTGTCATAGCCAGTATGCGTGGAGACTTGTTGTTGCTAGATAGTAACAACGGCGACGTGCTGCACGCGTATCGCACCGACAACGCGACAGAAGACCGCTATCGTGTGCTCAACCAGGAAAGTGGCCGCTTTGATTATCGCAGCATGGTGCAAAATGACTGGCGCCACGATAGCTATGCCATTATGCAGCGCATTTTGCACAATGGCGGCTTTCTGGCGACACCAACCATGCACAACAATCAGCTGTATATCACCAGTACCGATGGTGTGCTGCTGCGCTTTGCATTCTATGAGGCTAACGAGTAACTCAGGGATAGACCAAGGTTAATTGCCAGGCCTGCGTCTCCGGATGCAGGCTACGCTCTTGTAACCGACAGCCAAAGCGGTAGTAAAAGCGCAGTGCATTCAGGTTTTGTTCAAATACATCCAGCGCCAGCAAAGGCTGCAGCTGGGTGACATGGGTCAGCAGGGCCCAGCCAATGCCCTGCCCTTGCTGCTCCGGGGCGACAAAAAGTGCTGCCAGCTTATGCTGCACCACCGAGGCAAAGCCCGCGATAGGTGACACCGGCGTGGCTTGGTAGACATAGTTCTTGGCCAGCGGCAGGTAGTTGCGCTGCATCGCCATTTGCTGTTGCTGCCAAAAATCCTCTGCAATAAATGGATGCGCCTGGCAAGATGCCCTCAACCAGAGCTCAGCCAGCTCAGCAAAGTCATCCGGTGTTGCTTTTCGAATCATAGAATCTTCCATCAAGTCATTTCAGAAGCGGCAGCTTGCATCAGGCTCACTTAATTAGCTGCTTAAATCTGTTGAAGAATGCTAAAACGCTAATCCAGCAACTGACCTTGCCGCATCTTTAATTGAATACGCCGAAGCGCAGACCAATCGTCCAGCGGATTGGCATCCAACACAAGCAAGCTCGCCTCATACCCCTCCGAAAACCGACCCAGCGAGCGCTCAGGGAACAAGAAGCGCGCCGTATCCGACACCAACAATTGCAGCAGCTGCTGAGTGCTGAATACATCCAGACTGTGCAGATAGTCCACTTCGGCCAGCACATTGGCATCAAAGCGATCCGATCCCATCAGAATAGGCACCCCGGCTTGCAGCAGTCGCTGCAGGTTTTGCCGCTGCAAGGCCTTCACGCGCTCCAACTGCTCTGGTTGGCTGGCATAAAACAGCGGGCTAACACCGGCCGTGGCAACCAGTGGGATCTGTTTCTCTGCCGCCAAAGCAATGGCTTCATCACTCAGTCGGTACAGTTCAGGCGCATAACCCTGCCACCACTGATAACCAGGTAGGTGGGCAATCAAATCCACGTCGGCCTCCACCGCCAGGGCAAAGTCTGCCGCCGACTCGACATGCGCCGCTACCCGCACGCCTTGCTGCTGCAAAAACGTCACCAGCGGCTTTACCACCTCCGGTTGCAAACCATTGACGCCAAAGTACTGCTGCTCGCCACGACGCTCTGAGCGCTCAT
>JAFIFR010000249.1 GCA_020831935.1 Alkalimonas sp. | reverse complement strand
TTGCCATGGACTTCAGCAATCAGGTCGTAACAGGCAATACCGATCCGAACCTGTCTCAGTCCAATGCCGGCAAAACAGAGCACAAAGGCATGGAGTTCGCACTGGCCTATGATTTCGGTGCCGGTTTTAGCCTGGATACCAATGCCACCTGGATCCCAACTTCGAAGTTCAAGACCGGTGAGCATCAAGGCAACCGTCTACCGTATGCGCCGAAGTTTATGGCCAATCTGGGTTTGAATTACAGTGCCGACCAATTGACACTGGCACTGACAGCCCACCACCGTGGTGAGCAATACGGCGATCCGACCAACCAGACTGAGTTGCCAACCGATGCCGCCGGCGGGATTTGGGGCGGTCTGCTGCCATCCTATACGGTGCTGGACTTGACGGCACAGTACCGTTTGTCCAAGGAGTTTGTACTTTTTGGTGCGGTGAAAAACCTGACCGACAAGCAGTACATTGCTGGTCTGCGTCAGGGCATCTACGTTGGGCCGGAGCGTTCTTTCGAAGTAGGCTTCCGTTACCGCTTCTAACTCGTGTACGTCCCGAACAGAGCCCGGCTTGATGCCGGGCTTTTTTGTACATGATTGCATACAAATAAAAATAATTATCATTGTTTTTATTGATCTCAATAATGAGAACGATTATCATTTCGTCGCGCTTTTCGGTGTCCCTGCTTTGACACCGTCCCAATAACAGGAGAGACGAATGAACCCCTTTCACCGCAGCCTGCTTGCTGCCTTTGTTGTTTCTGCGTTACCGGCTGCACAGGCTGGTGCCTTACTGGATCAGGCCGCCGATATTGAAACCATCGTCGTGACAGCGGCAGGCTTTGAGCAGTTGCTGATTGAAGCCCCAGCGAGTATCAGTGTTATTACCCGCGATGAACTGGAGCGCAAGCGCTTTACCAACATTGCCGAAGCACTGGCTGATGTCGAAGGCATTGATATAGGCCAAAGCGTGGATAAAACCGGCGGACTTAGCATCAGCATTCGCGGTATGCCCAGCAGCTATATCCTGATATTGATTGATGGCCGCCGCCAAAACTCTGCTGGCAATGTTACCCCCAATGGTTTTGGTGGTACTGCTACCAGTTTTATGCCGCCGCTGGCAGCTATTGAACGAATTGAAGTCATTCGAGGGCCGATGTCGACCCTCTATGGGTCGGATGCCATGGGCGGGGTGGTGAATATCATTACCCGCAAGGTCGGTGATAGTTGGGCCGGCGCAGCCTCCATCAACACCATCGTGCAGCAGCACAGCCAGTTTGGCAATGGCCATGGTCTGAACGTTTACCTCAATGGACCTGTGCTGCAAGATCAGCTGGGTCTGGTGCTGCGGGGCAGCGCTGTCAAGCGCGAAGCCGCCAACATTCGTTACCGCGACAGCGAAGGCGAAGAGGTAGTGCCCTGGATGGGGGCCAACCCTGTTAAAGCAGAGATTTACAATGTGGGCGGTCGGCTGAACTGGCAGTTGAGCGCTGATCAATTGTTGAGTTTGGATCAGGACCATGTCTGGCAAACTTACGACAACAGCCGGGGACAATTGGGGACCTTAGGCCCAGCCGGATATGGACCGAAGCAAAAGTACAACCGCCAGCAAAGCACTCTGGCCTATCAGGGGCACTTTGACTTCGGTGTGTTGGATGCCAGCTTGATGCGCAATCAAACCGAAACCCAGGGTCGGATTATTCCACCAGGCATCGCCGGGGCCGGTGAGGCCCGGGTGCTGGAATCCGACAACCAGATTGCCGATCTGAAGTGGGGCACCACTCTGGGTGACCACCAGCTGTCGGTGGGCGGCCAGTGGTGGCAAGCCGAAATGCTTGATGGTGTTGCCCCTGCAGCCTTTAAGCAGCGAATGCGCTCGGTCTTTGCTGAAGACAGCTGGCGCTTGCACGATGATTTTACGCTGACCTTGGGCGGGCGTTACGATCACCATGACGCTTTCGGCAGCCAATTCAGTCCGAGGGTCTATGGGGTATGGAACCCTGTGGAACGCTGGACTCTGAAGGGGGGCGTTAGCCAGGGGTACAAAACCCCCAGCGTGGAGCAGCTGACCGATGGCATCTATGGTTTTGGTGCTCAGGGCCGTTTACCCTTTGTTGGCAACCCCAATCTAAAGCCAGAGCGCAGCACCACCACCGAGCTGAGTCTGTTTTATGTCGCCGACCAAGGCTTTACGGCCAGCGCCGGGGTTTTCGTGAATCGCTTTACCGACAAATTGGCGCGTGGCACGCCTCGGCCTAACTGCACTTTCCCTGGTAATGAAGGACTGGCCGGTTGTGTCGATGTCGGTTATTGGCCGGATATTGCAGAATTTTCGCAAATGGTGAATGTGGATAAAGCCGAAACTCGAGGTGTTGAAGCGTCAGTTCGTTTACCGCTGATGGAGCAGCTATCCTGGCTTGTCAATTACACCTACACCGAAAGCGAGCAAAAAAGCGGTGCTGGTCAAGGTTTGCCACTGACCAATACGCCAAAACACATGCTCAACAGCAACCTGCGTTGGCAGTTGGGTGAGCAGGCAAGTGTCTGGCTGTCAACTGAGTACCGCTCCAGCCGTTATCGCGGGGCTGGTGTGGCTTTTGATGCGCTGGGGGATTTTAAAGCCTACACCTTGAGTCATCTGGGAGCCAGCTACCGGTTGTCTGATGCCTGGACCCTGAATGCGATGGTGTACAACCTGCTGGATAAAGACTTCCTGCAATACACCCCTTATGCCAATCCAACTGGGGCTAATCCGGACAACATCAGTTACAGCAATTTGTATCCGATCAACCAGGAAGGGCGACGCTTCTGGTTGTCGGCCAACGTTGAGTTTTAAGGCCCGCCGATGAAAGTCAGCCCTGTCACCGTTCAGCGCCTGATGCGGATGCTGCACACCTACAGCGCGATGTGGGTGCTGCTGTTGTTGCTGTTTTTCTCCATC
>JAFIFR010000248.1 GCA_020831935.1 Alkalimonas sp. | reverse complement strand
GTAGCCATCCGGGTTTTGTTGCTGCCAGCGCCAACTGTCCTGCACCATATCGTCCAGTGTTAAACGGGCCTGCCAGCCAAGCAGGGTGCTGGCTTTGTCTGGGTCGGCGTAACAGCTGGCGATATCACCGGGCCGCCGGTCAACGATGCGGTAGGGGACTGGCACGGTGTTTTTTTCGGCAAAGGCCTGCACCATCTCCAATACGCTGTAGCCGGTTCCTGTGCCCAAATTGAACGTATCGATACCGCTGTGCTGCTGCACGTATTCCAGCGCTTTTAAGTGCCCCTCGGCCAGATCCACCACATGGATGTAATCGCGCACCCCGGTGCCATCTGGAGTCGGGTAGTCATTGCCAAAAACGCTGAGCTCTGCACGCTTCCCGACAGCAACCTGGCTGATAAAAGGCATCAGATTGTTGGGAATGCCATTGGGATCTTCCCCGATGCGGCCGCTTTTATCGGCGCCAACCGGGTTAAAGTAACGCAGCAAAGCAATGGACCAGGTCGGGTCTGAGGCGGCCAGATCTTCCAGGATGTGTTCTATCATCAGTTTGCTCTGGCCGTAGGGGTTGGTGGCCGAGCGTGGGGCTGTCTCCGGAATGGGCACGGTTTTGGCGTCGCCGTACACCGTGGCCGATGAGCTAAACACCAGCCGCTTCACGCCGGCTTGCTGCATTACCCGGCACAAGGTGATGGTTCCGGCTACATTGTTGTCGTAGTATGCCAGCGGTTGCTCGGTGGATTCACCGACGGCTTTTAAACCGGCGAAATGCACCACGGCAGCAATGGCATGCTCGGAAAAAAGCCCTTGCAGGGCTTGTTCGTCACGAATATCCATTTGCAGGCTGAGTAAAGAGCGCCCCGCCAGTTGCTGCACCCGTTGCAGGGCTTCATCGCTGCTGTTGCTGAAGTTATCAATGCTGATGACGTCAAAGCCAGCACGCAGCAGGGCCAGAGCCGTGTGACTGCCAATGTAGCCGGCACCGCCGGTCAGTAAGATTGCGGACATGATGCTTCCTTAAGGTAAAACTTTCTTAAAAGGCTTCACAGTGGATTGCCGGTAAACCCCGGCAGCCAGATAGGGATCGGCATCGGCCCAGGCTTGGGCATCGGCCAGAGAAGCAAACTCGGCCACCACCAAAGAGCCGCTAAAGCCGGCAGTACCCGGTTCCAGACTGTCGATGGCAGGTAAGGGCCCGGCCAGCAGCAAGCGTCCCTGCATTTTCAGCGCTTCCAACCTGGCCAGGTGAGCAGGTCGGGTCTCTAGCCGTTTGCTTAAGCTATCGGCAACATCTTCGGAGTAAATCATATAAAACATGGGTAATCCTTGTGCAGGGGCACCGTATCGGATCCAGCGAATGCGGTGGCTGCATGCATCCAGCGACCGAAAAGCTAGGATTTCAGCGTCCGCCCTGTTAGCATGCTGAAAAAACGAAAAACAATTCTAACAATAATTGTCAGGGAGTCCCAACCAAAATGAAACGCGAGCTGTTTAGTTCTAAGATTGGCTTTATTCTGGCGGCAGCAGGTTCTGCCGTTGGTATTGGCAATCTGGTCGCCTTTCCGGTGATGGCCAGCCAAAATGGCGGTGCCGCTTTTTTAATCATGTATGCTTTTTTTGTGTTTTTTATCTGTTTGCCGGTCATGCTGGCTGAAATGAGCCTCGGGCGACACACCCGGCAAAACCCGCATGGTGCCTACAGTAAAATTGGTCAGACTCCGCTTTGGAATGGGGTAGGCTGGCTGGCGGTGATCACGCCCTTTATGATTGGGGTCTTTTACTTGGTGATCACGGTGTGGATTTTTGGCTATCTGGCCAAGGCGGTGATGGGGCAACTCGACACCCTGGCGCAGGACGGCGCCTTTGGGGTCTTTATTAACAGCAATGAGCTCTACATCTACATGGCGGTGGTGATTGGCCTGACCTTCTTAATTTTGCAAAGTGGGGTCAAGCAAGGCATTGAGCGGGCTGCTACGTATTTAATGCCTGCGCTGTTCGTGATGCTGCTGTTGTTGGTCGGCTATGTTCTGACGCTTGATCACGCCATGCTCGGTGTGCAGTTCTTTTTAATCCCTGATTTTAGCAAGATCAATGTGCAGGTGCTGACCGACTCGCTGGCGCAGGCGTTTTTCTCACTGTCGCTGGCGATGGGCATTTTGATTACCTACGGCTCCTACATCCAGAAAAACAACGACATTGTCGGCGCAGGTAAAATGGTGGCGGGCTTATCCTTACTGGTTGCCTGCTGTGCCGGTTTGCTGATTTTGCCAGCGGTGTTCTGGTCCGATCCATCGATTGACCCATCCGAGCTAACCGATTCCAGCATTGGCATGATCTTTATGGTGTTGCCAAAAATCTTCCTGGCTTTGCAGCAGGACATTGGCTTTTTTGGTGCTTCCTTTGTGGCTTCGTTCTTCTTTTTGCTGGTGTTTTTTGCGGCCATGACCTCGCTGATTTCCATCATTGAAGTGCCGGTTGCCAGCTTGATGGATACCAAGGGTATTTCACGTCGCCGCTCTTTGATGACGTTGGGGGTTGTGATGGTGGCGCTGTCGGTGCTGTCCGCCTTGTCGTTTGGCCGGGTCGACTGGCTGACCAGCTTCCTGAGCTATGGTGGGGTGGATAAGTCGTTCTTTGATGTGATTATGGATGTGTTCTATTACAGCATTCTGCCACTCAATGGTCTGCTGTTGTGTCTGTTTGTCATTTACCGCTGGCAGAAAGTGAACCTGCACGCTGAGATGCGCGAAGGCAACCCGGGGTTTGAAGGCAGCCTGATGCAGAAATACATCGACTTTTCACTGGGAACCTTTATACCAGCTATTCTGGCAGTGATTTTCCTGCTGAATGTGCTGGGACGCTTTTTCGGCGTGCAGTTCTTTTAGTCTCTTTAGCAAACAACCCGCTATACTTTATAAACCCCAGCCTTTGTTGCTGGGGTTTATTTT
>JAFIFR010000247.1 GCA_020831935.1 Alkalimonas sp. | reverse complement strand
GGGGTGCTGGGGTGAAGCGCCAGGTAGTTGTCACCGACATCCTCTAACTTAAGCCAGGCTTCGGCACTGGCTTCGTCTGCGCCATGCTGCTGCAGCCAGCTGCGCACGGAGCGTTTGGAACCCACCAACAAATCGATACGCCTGGCCAAAAACAATGGCACCGGCTCGGACTTGGTGGCAAAGTCGAGCATATTGACACCGTACTGAAAGCCTCGTTCTTTAAAGTAGCTTTCGTACACATCGCCGCGGGCAACCGCCAACCGAAAAGCTTTGGCTTCCTCCAGGTCGGCGGGGTTCACTTCGGCTCTGCCACGTAAGCGAAACAAATACCCCCAGTCGGATGCCAGGGGACCAACCCACTGAAACAAAGGTTCACGCGCTTCATTGCGTGAGGTGGAGAACACCCCGCTCATCGGTTGCTGCTGTGCCTGTTCAAAGGCTCTGGGCCAGGGCAGCAGCTCAAACTGGCACTGGACCTGGGTTCGCTCGCACAGCTGTCGCAGCAAGGCCACATTGATGCCATCGACCTTGTCCTGTTCCAGGTAGCTGTAGGGTGGCATGTGCTCGGTGTATAGCTGAAGCTGGATGGCAGGTGTTTCGGCCCAGACGGCAACACTGAACAAGGCCCACAGCACGCACCAACGCATCATCGCTCTCCTTTCATGCAGACTGATATCAGCTTAGCGCAGAAAGGCTGGACCAGCCACCATCGATCTGCGCCCTCATTTCAGGTTATGATGCAGACGGATGCTGCAGACACCTGAGGAACCCATGAGACGCCGGGCTTTTTTACAACTTGCTGTTGCGACCCCTGTGGTGCTGTGGACCGGCCTGCATATGGGTGCCACGCTGCGACGGCCATCTTTGCAGGCATTAACCAATTATTTGGAACGCTTACCCTTGGCACAATTGCAGGCTCAGGGCGACTGGAGCCTGACTGAAATTTTTCAGCATTGTGCTCAAAGTGTGCGCTACTCCCGTGTTGGTTATCCAGAGTCGCGTTCCCGCTTGTTTCAACTGACCCTCGGCTCTACGGCACTGGCAGCTTTTAGCGCGGCTAACAAGATGCAACATCCCCTGAACGAGCATTTGCCCGGCGCTCCTCAATTGCGCGCCACTGTGCCCGTGGATGTCGCCCACGCAGAGCTCATTTCAGAGTTGGAGCAGTTTATGCGCTGGCAAGGGCCGCTGGCACCGCATTTTGCGTATGGCCGTTTAAGTAAAGCGCAATACTACAATGCCCATTGGCTGCATCTGCAGGATCATCTACAGGAAATTGTGCTGGCGTGACATCGGTTCTACCGGCTACAACCAGCGCCGGGTTTGCTGGCAGTAGTGCTGCCAATTGTCGCCAAAACGCTCGGCCAGCGCCCGTTCCTCTGGCATGATCTGCCAATACTGCAACCAGAACACAAAGAGCGGCAGCCATAAAAAGCTGCTCAAGCTGTGCGACCAAAAAGATAGAGCCAGCAGCAACAACAGAAACCCCAGATACATCGGGTTACGGCTAAACTGATAGAGGCCATGGGTGACCAGCTGACTGCTGCGCTCCGGGTAGCGTGGGTCTACTGTGGTGTTGGCCCGGCGGAATTGCCAAAAAGCCCAGCCACAGAAGATGCTGCCATCCAGCAGCAACAGTATCGCCAACAGTTGACTGAACCACAGCGGCCAGGGCGCCGGCCAACTGGCTGTTAGCCAAATCAGCCCGGCAAAGACCACAAACAACAGTAAGGGCGGGATTTTCTTTTCCATAGCACAGGCTCCACAACAGGCTTTTTGCAAGCATAGCAAGTCTGAACCTGCTCCGGTCAAGCAGTAAAGCAACTGATCCGCCTTGTTTTAACCGTCTTTAACCGGTAACTTAGCGACACTTCAGCATGAATTTGCTGCAAATATCGGCAAACTATCCAGATAACAACGATAAAAGACGGGCTCATGGCAACTCACTCTTCCTATTCCGCAGCAACCTTGCGCGGCGATCTCTTTGGTGGCTTAACCGCGGGCATTGTCGCTTTGCCTCTGGCACTGGCGTTTGGGGTTGCTTCCGGAGCTGGGGCTGCCGCTGGTTTGTATGGGGCCATTGCGCTGGGCTTAGTAGCTGCACTTTTTGGTGGCACCCGGGTGCAGATTTCCGGCCCAACCGGGCCGATGACGGTGGTGTTTGCCTCGGCCATTGCAGCCCTTGGCGGCAGCTTCCAGATGGCGCTGGCGGTGGTGCTGGTAGGTGGGGTGCTGCAAATTGTGCTGGGCTTGCTCAAAGTCGGCGGCTTGGTGCGTTACATTCCCTATCCGGTGATTTCTGGCTTTATGAGCGGTATAGGCGTCATTATTATTTTGCTGCAGCTGGCGCCGTTAATGGGGGCCGCGCCGTCACCGTCGCCGCTGCAGGCACTGGCAAAGCTACCTGACACGCTGGCACATCTTAATGTGCAGGCGCTGGCTCTGGGTTTGATGACCTTTGCCATTGTCTGGTGTACCCCAATGCGCATCAGCCGTTATCTGCCGTCGCCCTTGCTGGCGCTTTGTTTGTGTACCCTGGCTGCGGTGCTGCTGGAGTGGCAGGTGCCGGTGATTGGCGATATTCCAACGGGTTTGCCCGAGCTGCATCTGCCGCAGTTCAGCTTAACGCAGTGGAGCCTGATTTTTACCTTGGGTTTGACGCTGGCGCTGCTGGGCACCATCGACAGCTTGCTCACCTCGCTGGTGGCCGACTCCATCACCCGTACCCGGCATAAACCAAACAAAGAGCTGATCGGTCAGGGCCTTGGCAATGTGCTGTGCTCCTTTATCGGGGGCTTGCCCGGTGCTGGTGCCACCATGCGCACTGTGGTCAATGTCAATGCCGGTGGCCGCACCCGGTTAAGTGGTATGGTGCATGCGCTGTTCCTGCTGGCTTTATTGCTGGGGCTGGGCCCATTAGCGGCGCAAATTCCGCTGGCGGTGCTGGCCGGTATTTTGGTCAAAGTCGGG
>JAFIFR010000246.1 GCA_020831935.1 Alkalimonas sp. | reverse complement strand
CCCTGGCTACTAAGCTGTGGCAAGTGCCCCAACTCTTGCAAGCGTTGCTCGGAAAAACCCTCGCCATAATCGCGAATGCAGATGCTGCAGTCTTGTGCGTTAAGCTGACAGCTAATGGAGAGCTTTGGCTGTTGCCGCGCCAGGCTGGCATCGGCGGCGTTATCCAAAATATTCAGCAGCGCCGCCGCCAGGCTTTGCGGCTCTGACAATAAAAAATCCGCGGTCTGGCTGTCAAACTGACAGTCGGCTTCAATATCAGGCCGGCTGGCCAACCAGCGCTGCACTGTTTGCTCGGTCAGCTTGAGTACCGGCTCGGCTTGCTGAGGCTGGCGCAGACTGCCGGCATCCTGACGCAGCTGCTGCACCAGGTGCTGGCAGCGTTGCAATTGCTGTTGCAAGTCCTGCAACTGGTCACTTTGAGCGGCGTCGACCTCAAGCTCGTCGGCAATCAATGCCATGGTTTGAATGGGCGTGGCTAAATCGTGGGCGGCATTGGCAGCAAAGGTGGCTAGAGCCAGCATTTGCTCCTGGCGCAGCTGCTGTTGCTGCAACTGATTCAGTACTCGGGCTTGCTTGCGAATTTGACGGGCCTGAGCACTGATAAACCAACTGATCAGGGCCGCAGAAAGCGCAAAGGCCCACCACATTTGCAGCAGATGCTGATCAAAGCTGCCATGGCCAGCACCATGATGCGCATGCGCTGCACCAGCCGCGTGTTCCGGCTGCAACTCAAGCCAACCGCCAGCAATCGGCAGTGCGCTGATATCCCCTAATTGCATCAGTAAGCTGTATGCCAGCACCGCAATCAGCGCCACCAAATAACACAAGCGGCCCGGCAGTAGCACCGAGGCCATCGCCACCGGCAGCAGCAGCAGCGCGACCAAACCATTGCTGACCCCGCCGGTTAACACCAGCATGCAGCAGAGCAACACAATATCCGCCAACGCATAGAGCGCATACAAACGCATGCTGTACTGGCTTGCATTGGGCAATAATGGCAGTAACACATTGGAGGCAGCAAAAAGCACCAGCAAGAGCCCAAGCAAAGGCCAGGAACTGACCGGGTAATGCAGCAACCAGGCGGCCAGCATCGCCAGCGCGATAAAGCCAATCACCCCCCAACGAAAGCGGGCCAACTGGCGCAATTGATGCTGCGGTTCAAGAACAGTCAGGGAAAGCATGACACACAGGTTCCACAAAAAAGACGGCTGCCAGGCAGCCGTTGCAAAATGTCGTTACAGACTATCGCACAGCAGTGGAAAAGTCTGTACTTAGAATAACGGCAGCCACCCAAAAGCACCATGCGACATAGTGTCGCAGCTGCTTAGCAAAGACTAACGCCGTGCAAGCCGCATCGCAAAGCCCATGCCGGCCAGCAGCAAGACCAGTGCCATCATGCCCACCACCACTACATCACGGCCATCCCGCCCCAGCCAGGGCTGTAAAATGTTCCATTTGTGCACAAAGGAAAAGCTGTAACGCTCATAGCGGCTGCTGCTGCTTTGTTGCTCCACCAACTGACCGCTGGCACTGTCGACAAAAATTCGCCCCTTGGCATAATCGAGCTGCCAGACCGGCAGGCGCTTGTTGCGAAAATCGTAATCCGGCCCAAAACGCTGCACCAGCTGTTGCCCGGATATCGCTTCGGGCTTTAGCCCGATAAAACGCTTCGCCAATAACAACGCATAAGCAGCATCGTCCAGCGCCGGCGCATCCGGCAGCAGAGGAATAAAGAGCGCCCCGCGCTCAGAGGCCTGGCCGGCAAAGCGGCTGTGGCGGTCGGCCTGCTGGGCGGCATTGTGCAGTGATAAACGCCAGTACCAGTGCGAAGCGGGCCCTTGCACCAGACTGGCACTGTTTAGCACAGCATCTGTAGGCAGCACGCCTGTTGGCAGTTGCCAATGGTCTGGCAACTGCTGGGCGTTGCTGGCGGTTAAACCCAGGGTATCCGGCTGTACATACTTATAAGCAAAATGGTAGATGCCAGTCAGCAAATACAGCGTCACCGGCAGCAATAATCCCCAGGACAACAGATAATGCCAACGGCGCAGGCCACGACGTTTTGCCTTAAACGGCAGTCGAAGCAACAGCCAGCCACCAGTCAGCACCAGTAACAAGGCACTGCCCAGCAACAGCGTCATCACCAGGGCTTTGATGATGGGTACCCCATCCAGCCATTGCCAGCTGTGAAACTGGCGAAACAGCGCCTGCAAGTTGGTTTTATAGCGATTGGTGATGCCCGCCAGGCTCAGAGTTTCGGTATGCACATACAGGCTAAGCCCAGAGTCAAATTCAACCTGCCAGACCGGCAATAAGCGATTGACCGACGGGTAGGCGCTGTCAAACTCGGTTTGCAACCGGCTGCTGCGCACCTGGCTTTCATCCAAACCGCTGTAATGACTGGCCAGCCAGATCGCCATCTGCTGATCGCTGATGGCACTATCTTCATCATGCAAGGTCAGGTACTGGCGTGGGCTTTGCAAATTCGAGGTCAGCTGCAACAGCACCTGCTGCTGGTAGGGCACCAGCTTCACCAGCGACTGAGCGGGTACATTGGCTTGCTGCAACCGCTGCATGGCCTGGTTCAGCTCTGCTTCACTCAAGCTAAGCATCGGCGGTCGCATGGTGACGGCCTGCGGGCCGGTCCAGCTCATAATGGGGTGCGTGACACCAGTCAACGCAAACAGCAGCAAAGTGATGCCACCCAGCCAGAGCAGTACACGGTGCCAGCGCACCAATTGACTGGTGCGAATTGCGTTTGATGTGGTCATCACTGCATCCTCCTACCTTCTGCCTTAAAATTGCCAGGTGGCCGAGGCAAAAACGCTGCGCGGCATGCCGGGCCGGTAGTCGATGTCGGTCGAGCCTACCTGATTGCTGGTCAGGCTGGAATAGGTCTTATCGGTCAGGTTCATCAACCGAATCGCCAGCTGCCAATGTTCGCCCATTTGATAGCGCGCCCGCAGGTTGAACAGATCATGCCCTG
>JAFIFR010000245.1 GCA_020831935.1 Alkalimonas sp. | reverse complement strand
CTCTTTGCGATCCCCTTTGATGCAAAACGACCTGCACATACTCCTGCTGGTTTAAGCTCCGACCCAGCAGGAGCAGACGATATCATGCTGCTTGCTTTAGCCAGAGCCAGCTTGCGCTTACAATCGCATCATGTCGCATTCGATGCACCTCTAGGCGATCTGCAGTACGTCATCAAAGCCACAGGACACCAAGCAATTCCTATCAGCGGAGCCAACTCTTTTGAAGGGGTGTTTAATATGTCAGAAACCAAGCACCCATCAAGAAGCTCATCCCGCTTCGCCATTATTGACACAGGTCGGGAATTGTCAGGCTCACCATTAACCTTGCTGGATGAAAAAGGTAACTCCACTGAAACAGCAGCCTATCGTATTAATTATGGCAGTAGTTTTGTGATGGCCTTGCAGTATACCGATGCGGGCCCGGAGGCAAAAATGTTGCTTAGCTACAGCCAATCCCACGACCCTGAGTCAAGTTATTTTGACGACCAAACTAAAATGTACAGTGAACGGCAATGGCGCCCTATAAGATTTAATGCAGAAGAGGTTAGACAAAACACCCTTCGACGTATTTATATTTCATCGGGCCGTGAGTAGAACCTCAGAGGCCGGCTTGCAGATGCAAACAGGCCTCTAAATCGAGGACTTAATCTTCAAAATAGGTGTATCCGTTGACACCGGCTTTTAGCTCTTCCAACAGCGCGGCACGCCGCTCTGCTGGGATGTCCAGCGTTTCCAGCTGATCGCTGTACGACTGGATCAGCTTGGTGGCATCAAAGTGCACGTAACGCAGCACATCAGCTACGGTATCGCCCTTGATGGCATTGGTCAGCTGGTAGCCACCGTCGTCGGTCAGTTCCACATGCACCGAATCGGTATCGCCAAACAGATTGTGCAAATCGCCCAGGATTTCCTGGTAGGCACCGACCATAAACATGCCCAGCAGGTACTGCTCGTCCTCTTTGTACACCGGCATCGGCAGGCTGGACTCTATGCCATTGCCATCGGCGTAGCTTTTTAGCATGCCATCGGAGTCGCAGGTAATGTCCTGAATGATGCAGCGGTGATCCAACGGCTCGTGCATCCGCTCCAGCGGCATCACCGGGAACAGCTGATCAATGCCCCAGGCATCGGGCATCGACTGAAACAGCGAGAAGTTGACGAACAACTTATCCGCCAGCTTTTCATTCAGCTCGTCGTGAATGGCCCGGTGCGAGCGCGAGCTTAAATCCAGGTTATCGCGCACCCGATTGATGGTGGCAAAGTAAATTTGCTCCAACAAAGACCAGTCTTGCAAGCTGAGCAAGCCATGCACATACTGAGTATGGGCATCGCTGAAATAATGCACCGCATCGTGGTATGCCTCAACCGCTGTACGTGGCGTGACATTGGTGTAGGCATCCCACAGCCCCAGCACCACCGATGGCGCATCCTCGCCTGGCTCCGGCAAATACTTCAGGCCCGGCGCCCGCTCAATATCGATGGCATCGGTCACCAGCACCGCATGGTGGGCGGTCATCGCCCGGCCTGACTCGGAAATAATGTTCGGATGCGGCAAGTCGTACTCATCGCAGACCTCTTTTAAACCATTGACCACATTACGGGCATACTCGTGCATGGTGTAGTTCATCGAGCAGGTTGAGCGTGAACGCGACCCTTCGTAATCCACCCCCAGGCCACCGCCCACATCGACGGTATCAATGGGTACGCCTAACGTACGCAGCTCGGCGTAATGGCGGGCACACTCGCGGATGGCGTTGTGGATATCGCGAATGTTGGCGATTTGCGAGCCGATATGAAAATGCACCAACTGCAGCAAGTCGAGCTTGCCAGCTTCTTTGAGCACCTCGATGGCTTGCAGCACCTGGGTGGCGGTGAGGCCAAATTTGCCTTTCTCGCCCCCGGTGTTTTGCCACTTGCCTTTGCCAATGGAGTTCAGCTTGATGCGAATGCCAATGTAAGGGGCCGCGCCCAGCTGATCGATTTCACGCAGCAGGGTTTTCAGTTCGGACAGCTTTTCCACCACAATGTAGACCTTGTGGCCCATCATCTGGCCGATGGTGGCCAGCCGCAGAAACTCACTGTCTTTGTAGCCGTTGCAGACAATGCTCAGTGGCTTGTCGGACACCCCCAAAATGGCCATCAGCTCCGGCTTACTGCCTGCCTCCAGTCCGACGGTGCCGCTGTCGTGACTCAATAACTTTTTGACCACCGAGTACTGCTGGTTGACTTTAATCGGATAAACAGCGGTGTACTGACCCAGGTACTCTTTTTCCTGCTTGGCCTTTTGAAAGGCGATGATCAGGGAATCGATACGGTGCTGCAAAATATCGGTAAAGCGCACCAGCACCGGCAAGGTCAGGCCTTCGTCTTTGAAGCGCTGCACCAGCTCCGGAAAGTGAATACCGGGTTTGCAGTGATCCTGATCGGGGTAGGCCACCAACTCTCCTTTGGAGTTGATGTCAAAGTACCCTTCACTCCAGGTAGCAACATTGTAGATGGAACGTGCTTTTTCGATACCCCAGTCAATCATGGTGGATCCTTATCCTGTCATCACAGCAGAAAAAAGAAAGCGAATGCTGTATGGAACAGTATTCGCGGCAATAGTTCTATTTTAAGCGCTATCACGGCCAGTTGCAGCAAAATGCGATCAAAAATTTGTCTGAAAGGCGCAATGCAGGCAAAATAACGGCCCTAAAATGCAATGCAGCCGATACACCACAGCCCAATCGCGAGCCTGCGCTCAGGATGGGAACAAACAAAGGGGACGACAATGTCTGGTCTGGATACACAACAATGGTTTACCGAAGTCTTTGAGCCCAGTGGCAGTGCCTTTGGCCTGGCCATTACCGCCAAGCTGGATGAAGTGCAATCGCCGTTCCAGCACATTGAAATTTATGACACCACCCACTTTGGCAAATTGATGGTGATTGACGGCTGCACCATGGTCAGCACCCGTGAGAATTTCCTCTACCACGAAATGATGAGCCACCCGGCACTGTT
>JAFIFR010000013.1 GCA_020831935.1 Alkalimonas sp. | reverse complement strand
GGTGCATTCAACCGCTCTGCCATCCCTCCAGCGAGGCGTATACTAATCAGTTTGCAGCCCAAAGAAAAGCCCTTTTTGACATTCTTGCATTCAGCCAGCTAATTTTTCATCAATTTGCTTTTTTGCATCGGCTTTGACACAGAAGCACTAGAGCTTAGGGAACTTAGCGGGTATGATAGTTATCAAAGCTTTAACGAAGTCCCGATTCTAAAATTAGGCAACAAGTACAAGGAGACCTGTATGTCATACAGAGAAACCCAAACCATCAGCTCGGTGAGCCGTGGTGTTGAAATCAACAAAGTGCTGCGCAATACCTATTTCCTGCTCGGCATGACGCTGGCGGTCAGTGCCATTGCTGCCGTCTTTGCCATGGCGCTGAATATCTCGCCCATGGCTTCCCTGGTCTGCATGATTGCTGGCTTTGTCTTGCTGTTCGTCGTCAACAAGCAAGCCGATAAAGCCAGTGGCATTATCTGGATCTTTGCTTTTACTGCCTTGCTTGGCGCTTCATTAGGCCCAATGCTGAATTATTACGTTGGCCTGGCCAACGGCCCAAGCCTGATTATGCAAGCCTTGGCCGGTACTGCGGTGATTTTCTTCTCGCTGTCGGCTTACGCCCTGACGACCCGTAAAGATTTCTCTTTTATGGGCGGTTTCTTGTTTGTCGGTTTGATTGTGGTGCTGCTGGCAGTGCTGGCCAACATCTTTTTGCAGATCCCAGCGCTGTCACTGGCCATCAGCTCAGCAGTGATTCTGATCATGTCAGGATTGATCCTGTTTGATACCAGCCGCATTATTCACGGTGGTGAAACCAATTACATCCGTGCCACAGTCGCCCTGTATTTGAACATCTTTAATATCTTTGTTCACTTGCTTAGCCTGCTGGGTGTGCTGAACAACGATTAAAGCACTGAACCAGCATCATGCCTGGTTCATGGACTTGGTGCTGGCGCTGTTTTTAAGTAAAATGCCTCCTTTAGTGTGAGGCATTTTTTTTGGCAACGTTGGGGGCCTATGACAACCTTTGCTTTGTTGCTTACCGAGTCACCTCTGGGGGGCCAGGCGTTTCAAAGTTGCCTGCGCTTTGCCCGCTCTGCCATCGAGACCGGGCACAGCATCGACCATGTTTTTTTGTATCGTGATGCGGTGTTGGCAGCAAGCCCGGACATTGATTTGCCCAGCGATGAACCCAATGCCGCTTATTTATTGGCAGACTTTTGCCAGGCCCAGCAAATCCCCTTGCTGTTTTGCAGTACCGCAGCGGAAAAACGCGGGCTGTCCTTGGTCGCTTTTACCGGCGCACAGAGCCAGCCACAGAGTTATCAGCTGGCGGGTCTGGCGGAACATGCCATGCGTCTTGCTGGCTGTGACAAGGTCATCCAGTTCTGATGGCCGGCCCAACCCTGGTTTGGCTGCACAGCAGCCCCTACAACAGCAGCCGGGCGCGCGAAGCCCTGGATTACCTGTTAGCGCTGGCGGCCGTCGAACAGCCAGCACAGTTGCTGTTAACCGGCCCGGCCGTGGTGTTGCTGCAGCCCCATGCCGACTTTAGCCAAAGCTTGCAGCTAAAAGATTGCAGCAAACAGCTGGGGCTCTTGCCGTTGTACGAGCTGTCTGCGCCTTGGGTCTGTCAACAGAGCCTGGCACGCTTTCTACCCGATGCCGCTGTGCTGGCTTACGACTGTACCCTGTTGGCCGAGCCAGACTGGCAGCAGCAATGGCATCACTTTTCTCAGGTGGTATCTTTTTAATATGAAACTGCTGCATTGGATTTACCCGGAGCTGCCTGGCCCGACACTGCTGGCGCAACTCACACCCAGCGATGTGTTGCTATTGCGTCAGGATGGCTGCTACACCCTGCCGTTGGATTGGCCCGCTCTGCCCTGCCGTGCTCAGGTATTGGCAACCGATTTGCAGAGCCGTGGCCTGAAACTGCCTGACAGCTGGCAGGCCATTAGCGATGCAGACTGGGTTGCGCTGGCAGCGCAGGCAGATCAGGTGGTGTTATGGCCGAAGTGCTAGTAAACGGCCAGCGGATACCGCTGGATAAACACGGCTACCTGGCCGATTTAACGCTCTGGAATGAGGGCATAGCCGGCTATTTTGCCGAGCAGGAAGGCATCGAACTGACCGAGGCGCATTGGGAAGTGGTGCATTTTGTGCGGGACTTTTACCAGCAGCATCAGACCTCACCGGCCATCCGCTTGCTGGTTAAAGCCATGGCAGCCCAGTATGGGCCAGAAAAAGGCAGCAGCAAGTATTTGTTTATGCTGTTTTCGGATGGCCCGGCCAAGCAAGCCACCCGCATCGCGGGCCTGCCAAAGCCTGCCCGCTGTCTTTAACCGGTTAGCCTTCGGCAGTTAACACCGTCTGGCCTTGCAGGTAAGGCTGCAACACGGTCGGCACCCGAATGGAGCCGTCGGCTTGTTGGTAATTTTCCAGCACCGCAACCAGAGTACGACCTACCGCCAGGCCTGAGCCATTTAAGGTGTGCAACAACTCCGGCTTCTTGCCTTCAGCCAATCGAAAGCGGGCTTGCATCCGACGGGCTTGGAAATCGCCCATGTTGCTGCACGATGAAATCTCTCGGTAACACTGCTGTGCCGGCAACCAGACTTCCAGATCGTAGGTTTTGCACGCCCCAAAGCCCATATCGCCGGTGCACAGCAGCATCACCCGATACGGCAATTCCAGCAGCTGCAATACCCGCTCGGCGTGTTGCGTCAGCTCTTCCAGCGCCTGCATCGAGTGGTCCGGGTGCACCAATTGCACCAGCTCCACTTTGTCGAACTGGTGCTGACGGATCAGGCCACGGGTATCCCGTCCGTAGGAGCCGGCTTCACTGCGAAAACACGGGGTGTGTGCCGTCATCTTGACCGGCAGCTCAGCCAAATCAAAGATGGTATCGCGCGCCAGGTTGGTCAAGGGCACTTCGGCAGTAGGAATGAGAGCCATGCCCTGACCTTCTTCAGTGGCTGGCTTGGTGTGAAACAAATCACCGCCAAACTTTGGCAGCTGACCAGTACCATAAAGGCTGGCATGGTTGACCAGATAAGGCACCACCATCTCGGTGTAGCCGTGCTCATGGGTGTGCAAGTCCAGCATAAACTGGGTCAGTGCCCGGTTCAGTTTGGCAATTTGGCCACGCATCACCACAAAGCGCGTGCCAGACAGCTTGACGCCACTTTCAAAGTCCAGCCCCTTATCCAGCGCTTCCCCAAGATCGACGTGATCTTTGGCTTCGAAATCAAAGGTGGTGGGTTCCAGAGAGCGGCGCACTTCGACATTGTCGCTTTCATCCTTGCCGAGGGGCACCGATGGGTCCGGCAGGTTGGGTATGCTCAGGCTGATCTGCTCCAGCTCAGCCAACAGCGCATCGAGCGCCTGTTTGGCGCTGTCCAGCTGCTCGCCAAGGCCTGCGACTTCCTGCAACAAAGGAGCGATGTCTTCGCCACGGCTTTTGGCCAGACCGATTTCTTTCGAGCGGCTGTTGCGCTGATTTTGCAATTCCTGAGTGCGGACCTGCAACTCACGTCGGCGCTCTTCCAGCTGCGTTAAGGTAGCCACATCCAGTGAAAAGCCTCGGCTGGCCAGGCGCTCTGCGGTTTGGGCGAGTTCGCCACGTAAAAACTTTGCATCCAACATAGGGTTTCTAACTTCCAGGCTAAAAGGCCACAGGGCCAGATTATAGAAAATGAGCTGATTGTATCATTCCCGGTAGCGTTTGTTCGGACTTTGTGCGTCCAATTCGGCTAAATAGCGCATTTTTTCAGCAAGTTGCTTTTCAAGACCGCGATCGGTTGGCTGGTACAACCGCAGATCGGACAGCGCTTCGGGCAAATAATTCTCACCGGCGGCATAAGCGCCCTCTTCATGATGGGCATAGCGGTACTCAGCACCAAAGCCCAGCTCTTTCATCAGTTTGGTTGGCGCATTGCGTAAATGAGGCGGCACCTCATGATCAGGCTGTTCGCGCACCAGCTGACGCATTTGCTTAAAGGCCGAATACAAGGCATTGCTTTTCGGTGCCAGCGCCAGATAGACCGCCGCCTGCGCAATAGCACGCTCGCCTTCGGCCGGACCGACCCGCTGGAAAGTATCCCAGGCGTTGAGCGCCAGCGTCAACGCCCGTGGATCGGCATTGCCGATGTCTTCGCTGGCGATGGCCAGCAAGCGCCTGGCCACATAGAGCGGATCGCCGCCTCCTTCCAGGATACGGCAGTACCAGTACAAGGCAGCATCGGGTGCTGAGCCCCGTACCGACTTATGAAAAGCCGAAATCAAATCATAAAACTGATCGCCCTGATTATCAAAACCCGGCAGTTTGCGGGGCACCAGCTGACGCACCAGCTCGGCACTCACCGGCTGCTGCTGGCCTGAAGCACTGCTGTACTCGGCAATCAATTCCAGCAGGTTCAGTAACTGCCGGGCATCGCCACCAGCCAGCAGCAACAACAAAGTTTCGGCCTCGGCACTTAAGCTCAACTGCAGCCGGCCCAGGCCCAACTCAGAGTCGGTCAAAGCACGCTGAATCAGTGGCTTGAGCTCGTCGTCGCTCAGCTTATTCAACACACAGACGCGGGCACGGGACAAAATGGCATTGTTCAGTGCAAAGGAAGGGTTCTCGGTGGTGGCACCAATAAACACAATGGTGCCATCTTCGATGTGCGGTAAAAACGCATCCTGCTGGCTTTTGTTGAAACGGTGCACCTCATCGACAAACAGCAAGGTCCGCTTTTGCCATTGCAACTGCCGGGTTTTGGCATCCTCAATCGCCTGGCGGATCTCTTTAATGCCCGCAGTAACCGCTGATAATTTGCACAAGTCGGCATCGGCATGGTGGGCGATGATTTCTGCCAGAGTGGTTTTGCCGGTACCCGGCGGGCCCCATAAAATCAACGAAAACACCTTGCCCTGCTCAATGGCCTGACGCAGCGGCAAACCTTCGGCCAATAAATGCTGCTGGCCGACATAGTCGGCCAGCCGTTGTGGGCGAAGTCGGGCCGCCAGCGGCCGAACATCGTCATTAAATTCGAAGCTAAGGCTGGACACCGGCCTTACCTTTGGTCGTCGATATCGACATCGGCTGGCGGCTCAAACCGAAACAGGCTGGCAGCAAAGGCCTGGCCTACTTCAGGCTGTGGGCTAAAGGTAAAGAGGCTGCGCTGTCCATTTAAGTCCAGCACCAGCATTTGCTGTAAACCAGCATCATTAAATTGCAACTGCAAGTACTGCACCGGGCTGGCCGGATCTTCCGCTTCGATGCGGTAACCCCCTTCGATGCTGCTGATGCGGTATTGTTGCCATAGTTCGGCATCGTCCGACATCAACAAGGTAAAGGGCGTACGCTCCAGCTCTGCTTTGGCATCAAAGATACTGACCTGCTCCAGCAGCTCGTGGTAGTACCACAGGGTCTCGCCATCCCCAACAAAGAGGATGGGCTCCGGCAAGCTCATTTCGTAACGAAACTTGCCCGGCTGTTGCAGCCACAAAGTCCCTTCGCCTTGCTGCACCAACTGCTGCTGCATGTCAAAGACCTGTTGGTCGAAGGTGGCATAAAAACGTGTCATGCCACTCAGTTGTTGCTGCAATGCCTCTGCTGCGTTTTCCGCGGCACACACCGCACTGCCAAGCAGCATTGCAGCTGCCAATGCCCAATGTCTCATCCATTCCCCTTGACTGGCGGTGGTGCCAGTACTTCACGATTGCCGTTGTGGCCAGGACCACTGACCACACCACTGTGTTCCATTTGCTCGACCAGACGAGCCGCTCGGTTGTAACCAATGCGAAAACGCCGCTGCACGCCAGACACCGAAGCCCGACGACTTTCAGTGACAAAGGCCACCGCCTGATCGTACAGCGGATCGGCTTCACCATCGTCCCCTTCGAGTGTTTCCCCGGGTAACAAGTTCTCTTCGGTGGTTTCACCGCTTAAGATTTCAGCAATGTACTTCGGCTGACCGCGACGCTTCCAATCGGCCACCACCGCATGCACTTCATGGTCATCGACAAAGGCACCATGCACCCGATTCGGCACGCCGGAACCAGGCGGTAAATACAGCATATCGCCCTGCCCCAACAGGCTTTCCGCCCCTTGTTGGTCTAAAATGGTCCTGGAGTCAATCTTGGAGCTGACCTGAAAGGCAATTCGGGTCGGAATATTGGCTTTAATCAAGCCGGTGATCACATCAACCGAAGGCCGCTGCGTCGCCAGGATAAGATGGATCCCGGCTGCCCGTGCTTTTTGCGCAATACGGGCAATCAGCTCTTCGACTTTTTTACCCACAATCATCATCATGTCGGCAAATTCATCGATCACCACCACAATGGCAGGCAACTTCTCCAGTCTGGGCGCTTCATCGCGCATGTCATCGGACGGCTTCCACAAGGGATCAATCAGCGGTTCGCCGGCGGCTATCGCTTCTTTCACCTTGGCGTTGTAGCCTTTCAGGTTCCGCACGCCAAGCGCCGACATCAGCTTGTAGCGGCGCTCCATTTCACCAACACACCAGCGCAACCCATTGGCGGCATCTTTCATGTCGGTGACCACTTCGGTCAGCAGGTGCGGAATGCCTTCGTAAATCGACAATTCCAGCATTTTGGGGTCGATCATCAGAAAACGAACTTCATCGGGCGTCGATTTGTAGAGGATACTGCAAATCATCACATTGACGCCGACCGACTTGCCCGACCCCGTGGTACCGGCAACCAGCAAATGCGGCATCTTGGCCAGATCGGCCACCATGGCTTTACCGGCAATGTCTTTTCCCAGCACCATGGTCAGTGGCGAGCGCGATTGCTCAAAGGTGGCATCGCCAATCACTTCGGATAAACGGACGATCTCCCGGTGCTTGTTGGGCAACTCCAGGCCGATGAAAGACTTGCCGGGGATCACCTCGACCACTCGCACACTGATGGCGGATAAAGAGCGGGCCAAATCTTTGGATAAGCCGGTAATTTTACTGACTTTCACCCCTGGCGCCAGATCGAGCTCGAAGCGGGTAACGACAGGACCGGGATGGACCCCAACCACTTTGGCTTCGACATTAAAGTCCAGCAACTTGGCTTCAACCAGGCGGGATACCCGCTCCAAGTCGGCCGGATCAATCGGGTTCTGGGCTTTATCCGGCCGATCCAGCAGCTCCAGGCCCGGCAGCTCAGTAACCGCATGGGGCTCAGACTCCGGGCCATCGTCGTCGTCCAGCTCTGGCTGTGGCAGCGGGGCTGTTTTCGGTTTGAGCTCGGTATGACGCAATGTTTTTTCGATTTGTTCCGGCAGCTCCGGTTCATCAACCGCGCTAAATGACAAGGTATCCTCGGCCAAATCGTCAACGCTGTAAAAAGCTCGGGCATCTTTTTGCTCCAGCGGTTGGATAGGCAACTTGGGCTCGGCCCGGCCAGGCACCACTGCCGAAGATGCTGGTGCTGAGCTAGTGCTGATCGTTGGTGAGCCTGCTAAAGCAGGTTCATCAAGCCAATCCTTGTTCGCTTCAGGCAACGACTTGTCACGACTTTGCGCAACTTCCTGCTGGTTTTGCTGCCATTTTTGTTGCAACCAGGATGGCAGCTGCAACAACCAGATGCCCAACTGCCATACCCAGGCGCCTAAGGCGTCCATCACAGTAAACCAGGAAATACCGGTCATCAGCGTCAGGCCGGTGGCAAAAAAGCACAACAGCAACAAGGTGGTGCCGACAAAGTTTAAATAGGGCAACAACAAACCACTGAATACATCGCCTACTACACCGCCAGACGAAAAGTAGTAAATGTCATTAAAGTTCATACTGCTGATCGCCGTCGCACTGATCAGGGTCAGCACCAGGCCTATCAAGCGCAGCCCCAGGATCAGGTAGTCAAGCTCCAGCACATGATGAAAGCGTTTGAACAGCAAATAGCCAAGCCCTGCCACCAGTACCGGCATCAGATAAGCAATCCAGCCGAAACTAAACAGCAAAAGATCGGCCAGCCAGGCGCCGACAGGTCCGGCATAATTGGAAACACCGTGCTGATAGCCGGTCTGTGACCAGCTGGGATCAGCCGGGTTAAAAGAAATCAGTGCCAGCAGTAAAAACAGCGCCAGGCCACAACAAAGGATCAGCCCAACTTCCAGCAATCGCTGAACGCCGTTTAAATTAAAGAAAGATATCCGTGGCAAAAGCGCGCCTCACTGTTGTTGTCTATCGTTGCTCAACCGCTTGGTGAAAGATACCAGACTGCGCCCTGGGATGCATCTGTTTGGCCCCAGCCTGCTGGAAATTCCACCCTATTGGTAACTTTAATCACCTTAACTGAACCCAGGCTGGATCAGGGTTTGATAAAACTGCTTTGTTTCACTTCTTCCATCACCACGTAAGTCCGGCTTTCGCGCACACTGGGCAGACGTAGCAAGGTTTCCCCCAAAAGCTCGCGGTAAGCCGCCATGTTGGATACCCGGGTTTTCAGCAAGAAGTCGAAACTGCCGGAGACCAGGTGACACTCTTGAATTTCATCCAGCTTTTGCACCGCTTTGCTAAACTCATCAAAGTCCTCCGGCGAGGTTTTGCTCAGGGTAATTTCCACAAAGACCAGCAAAGCCGCCCCAACTTTTACCGGGTCGACCAGGGCGCTGTAGCCCAGAATGTATTGTTCAGCTTCAAGTTTACGCACCCGCTCCAGACAGGGGGTCGGGCTCAGCCCTACCCTTCTGGCCAATTCCACGTTGGAAACCCGGCCATCACGCTGAAGTTCAGCTAAAATCTTACGATCCGTTCTGTCGAGCTTTTTAATGCTCTTACTTTGCGAAAACATGCAGTCACTTATTCTGTTTTTTCAGATCTAAATAGAATTTTACACTACATATAGCCATTAAAACAGAGATTAATTCCCATAAATTAGCATTATACTAGCACCAAATTTTACACCCTACAAAAAGGCGATTCCATTATGTTGATTGGCGTACCTAAAGAAATTAAAAACCACGAGTACCGGGTGGGTATGACCCCGGCCAGCGTGCGTGAAGTGATCCAACATGGCCACCAGGTGATCGTTGAACACAATGCCGGCATTGGTATTGGCTTTACTGACGACGACTACCAGGAAGCCGGTGCCGAAGTTCTGGCAACCGCTGCCGACGTCTTTGCCAAAGCCGAGATGATTGTCAAAGTGAAAGAGCCTCAAGCCGTTGAGCGCGCCATGCTGCGTGAAGGCCAGATCCTCTTTACTTACCTGCACCTGGCACCTGACCTGCCACAAACCGAAGATCTGATCAAAAGCAAAGCGGTTTGCATTGCCTATGAGACCGTGACCGACAACAAAGGTGGCTTGCCGCTGCTGGCTCCTATGTCGGAAGTTGCTGGCCGGATGTCTATCCAGGCTGGTGCCCGCGCCCTGGAGAAGTCCTGCGGCGGTTTAGGCATGTTGTTAGGCGGTGTGCCTGGCGTTGCCCCTGCGAAAGTCGTTGTGATTGGTGGCGGTATGGTCGGTACCAACGCAGCACAAATGGCGGTTGGCCTGGGTGCCGATGTCACGGTGCTGGATCGCAACGTCGATGTGCTGCGCCGGGTCAATGCTCAGTTCAATGGTGCGGTCAAAGCCGTCTACTCCACAGCCGATGCGCTGGAAAAAGAAGTGCTGGCCGCTGATTTGGTGATTGGTGGCGTGCTGGTACCGGGCGCTGCAGCACCAAAACTGGTCACCGCTGATCACATCAAACGGATGAAGCCAGGCGCTGCCATTGTCGATGTGGCCATCGATCAGGGCGGTTGTGTGGAAACATCCAAGCCAACTACGCACGCGGATCCAACCTACATTGTGGATGATGTGGTGCATTACTGTGTCGCCAACATGCCTGGCGCAGTGCCTCGTACTTCGACCTTTGCACTGAACAACGTGACCCTGCCTTACATCATTCGGTTGGCGAACAAAGGCTACAAGCAAGCCTTGCTGGACGATGTGCATCTGCGTAATGGTCTGAACGTCTACCGCGGTCAGGTAACCAATGAGTTTGTGGCCGAAGCACTGAAGTTTGATTTCCTTGAGCCGGTTACCGCTTTGAACAGCTAACCGCTGACAACAAATAACCGCTTGATTTGCCTTAAAACGCCCGCTTATAGCCGGGCGTTTTTATTGGGCATCACTTTTTTTGATGAAACCTTTGTGACAGTGAAAAAATAACTATACATTCGCTAAATAGCTGATATGATGATGTCTGGCCTGTAATGCAGACCTATGTACACAACTTGTTCCTGAACACTTCGCAGCACAGCTTCATAGTAAGTCATGTCCCTGAAGATTCACGCTGGTTGGCCACATAAGTAACATTTTTGCCGGCTACCAACGCATCATGCGTTACACACTTAAATTTTTATTTTTTCAGGAGACATCACATGTCTAAATCAACTGGTATCGTTAAATGGTTCAACGCTGACAAAGGTTTTGGTTTCATCACTCCAGATAACGGTGGCGCTGATGCATTCGTTCACTACCGCGCTATCATGAGCGATGGTTACAAAACTCTGACTGAAGGCCAGCGCGTTTCTTTCGAAATCGAGCAAGGCCAGAAAGGTCCTCAAGCTGCGAACGTAACTCCGCTGTAAGGCTGACTTACTTCAATCTAAAAAGGACACCGCGGTGTCCTTTTTTGTTGCCTGCAATTCGGCCCGGCCACGCAACTCAGTGCTGAGCTGCGTCTTTATCCGCCTGCTGTTGCTGTTTCAAAACTGGAGCGGCGTACATGGTCTTCAGCCAGTGCTGTTCAGCCTCCGTGTGTTCTGCCAGCTTGGCTTGCCAGTCGGCTCGGTCTTGCGCACCAATGCTATCGTGCTCGACCCCTGCCGCCAGGTAGTTGATTGGAAACAAACGGTAATTGCGGTAAATCTCTGCATCCAGCGCTGCCGCCAACTCATCGGCTGAGTCGACATTCGGCTGGATCATCTTACCAAAAGCAACGTGCACCCGCCCTTTTAAGCCGGTTATGCCCTGAATAATGCTGTCAATGTCTTCGAACTCGCCTTTGACATAGCGTCCTTCGGTTTGCTTTTGCACCAGCTCACGCACTTTGGCTTTGTCGCATGGGTCCAGCTCGTAACTGATGGTCACCGGCACAATGTGCAACTGGCCAATGTCTTCTGCAAAACTCAAGCCCTGGCGTCGGCCTTCCATGTACAGCATTTTTAGCATGGCGGCATCGGTGTAATCGTTGCCATCTTTCGCCCGGCCTTCACGTTGGGCTATCCAAATCGATTGCTTTTCGATGCCCAGCGAGTGATGAATGTATGCCGACAGCTGACCCAAGGCTTTCAGCATTTCACGCGGGCCTTTGGCCGAGCGGCGGACAATAAAGCTTTTATTCAACCGCATCAGGGCGGTGACGCAGGCTTTTTTCAGCAAATTATCGCCAATCGCAATCCGGGCCGTGTTCATGCCGTACTTGTGCAGGCACCAATTCACCATGGCTGGATCCATCGCAATATCCCGGTGGTTGGAGATAAACAAATAGGCCTGATCCTGTTGCAGTTGCTCAACCCCGGAGTAACTAAGCCCACTGGTGGTGGTGGCAATGGTTTTTTTCATAAATGCCGCTACTTGCAGCTGAACATCGCGCACGCTTTTCAAGCTGGACCAACGCCGCTTCAGTGCTACTTTCACCAAAGGCGACAACAGCCAGCCCAAGGGGCCGGATAAATGCGGAAAGCGGTAGTGCAAAATGGCATTAATAAACTCTTGATCGGCAATCAAGCCGGCAATAGCGCCAGCGACCTCATCGTCGTGGTAAGGCCGGATATCAGCAAATGGATCCTGTTCAATCTCTGTCATGCGATTACTTCAGTCATGAATCAAAGCCTACTATTCTACCGACTCTGGCGATATTGGCTAGCACCTCCTTCTTTTTTGTAGGGTTTTTCACCGGAAAATCTGCCCTGCATTGTCATCATACTGTCATTCTGTCCAACTATGCTGATTTTGCATTCTGTGCTGTGTGCTCAAATGGAGGATCTGAAATGCGAGCCATACAACCCATAGCAGAATTAGATTTAGCTTTTTCGCTGTTTTGCCTGCGGCACCGCTTTAATTACCAGGTTGCCAGCGTCAGCAAGCTAGTGTCCCGCACCGGTGACGGTCACCTTTACCTGCTGCTGGGCATACTCAGCTGGTGGCTCGACAGCCACCGCCTGCTGCAAGCCGGGCTGCTGGCTTTTAGCATTCACTTGCCAATCTATTGGTTAGCCAAGAACAGCTTTCGCCGTCGACGTCCGAAAGAACTGTGCGAATTTCTCACCTGCTTTATCACCCCAAGTGATCGTTATAGCTTGCCCTCTGGTCATACTGCAGCGGCCTTTTTAATGGCAACGCTCATCGGCCAGTTTTATCCGGAGTTTTATCTGCTGGCGCTGTGCTGGGCCACCTTAATCGGTTTATCCCGGATCTTACTGGGCGTGCACTTTATGACCGACGTCTTGATTGGAGCGCTGCTCGGCATGGCCTGTGCACAGATTGCTCTGTCTCTCTTAACTTAGGAGTTTTATGAAACTACTTTACGGTGTGCAGGGAACCGGCAATGGCCATATCGCCCGGGCCAGAGCCATGGCACAGGCACTAAAGAAGCAGCCCGTACAGGTGGACTATCTGTTTTCCGGCCGGCCAGCCGAGCAGTATTTTTCAATGGATGATTTTGGCGACTACCAATGCCGGCAAGGACTGACCTTTCTAACCGAGCAAGGCCGGGTTCGCCCAGTGAAAACAGTGCTGAACAGCCACCCAATCCAGTTGCTGCGTGATATAAAGCAACTGGATTTATCCGGCTACGATGCCGTCATCAATGACTTTGAACCCATCAGTGCCTGGGCCGCGCGTCGGCAGAAAGTCCCCTGTATTGGTATCAGTCACCAAAATGCTTTTCGCTATCAGGTACCCAAAGTGGGCATGACCCAACTCGATAAACTGGTGATGCAGTATTTTGCACCGGTCGATTACGCCATCGGTTTGCACTGGCATCACTTTCAGCAGCCCATTTTACCACCCATCGTCCACCAACTGGACTCCGACGCCATTGCAACCGAGCCTTATGTGCTGGTGTACCTGCCCTTTGAAAGCCTGCCTCAGATCAGAGGCTTGTTGCAGCGCATTAAAAACCAGCGCTTTGTTTGCTATCACCCGGCACAGAGCCAGCATGAGGTTGCCGACAACCTCAGCCTGCATCCCTTATCACATCAAAATTTCCAACGGCATTTGCAGCGCTGTGAAGGCGTCATTGCCAACGGCGGCTTTGAGTTGCCATCAGAGGCTTTATCCCTGGGTAAAAAACTGCTGCTAAAGCCGCTGCAAGGCCAGTTCGAACAACAAAGCAATGTGGAAACCCTGCGTCAGCTGGGCCTGGCAACCGCCATGACAGAGCTAAATGCTCAAACCATCATCCAATGGTTGCAAACCAAAAGTGCTGGGCAGGTACAGTACCCGAAGGTAGCCGAGGCATTGGCGCAATGGATTCTGGATGGCAACTGGGACACAACAGACACCCTGCGTCAGCAATTGTGGCAACAAAGTCGCTTCCCCAAAGCGACCCGACTGCCTGGCAATCCGTCAAACAATGAGTCTTTCGTCGAAAAGGCTTAAAACCGGGTGAACTTCCTCGGTGAGAATTTGGGGCGGGTTTGGTGCGCCCTACTGAGCACCCAAATCGCAGGCACAAAAAAACCTGTTAAAAAACAGGTTGTTTTGTTGGTCGGTACGAGAGGATTTGAACCTCCGACCCCTGACACCCCATGACAGTGCGCTACCAAGCTGCGCCACGTACCGACTTAGCGCTTATCATACGGATTATTGGCGCAAAATCAATGCTGGCGCGTTCAACTGCAGCAATTTTAGGCAGTGTCAGCTGCCTTTCCTGGGATCGCTCAACGCCACACCAGCTTGATGCTGATTCGCGGCGACAAACTGCTGCAACGTCGGGACAGGTTCCAATGACCACAGCTGCCGAAAATCAATCCAGTCGAGCAGGCTGTACAAACAGATTGCTGCGTAATTCCAGTCGCTAAAGTGCTGCTGTGCAGCCTGTTGCTCCAGCACCGCCAGCACTTCAGCCACCCGCTCCCGCTGCAAGTTAAAAAACAGTTTGTCATCACTGGTATCCAGGCCCGAGCGCTGACAAAGCAACAGCTCGACCAAAGAGTCATTGACCGCATTGATCAGCACCACCTGATTCTCTTGCGCCCAGCTCAGCAATGGCCGACCGAGTTTTTCACTGAGGTAGCGGTAAATTAAGCCCGAATCAAAAATCACCTGGTCGCCATCCAGCAGCATCGGGATTTTTCGAGTGGGGTTCAGCCGTACTAAAGTAGCACGATCCTGTTCGGAGAAAATATTCAGATTAACAAATTCATAGGCGCTGTCAGCCAGCAGCAGACGGATCCTGCGGACATATGGCGATGGAATGGAACCAAAAAGTTTCATTGGAACTCCTTGTTGCAAAAAAATGCCAGAAAGTGAAAGAAATTCACCAGCAGGCTCTTGCCAGACTATGCAGTTTTATTGCATAATCATCGCGCTTCATTTTTGCTTTATTGCTTATCTTTTGGCCCATGCTCTGCATGGGCTTTTTATTTTCCGGCTCCAGGCTTTACAACCGGCTTCCTTTGTCGTCCTCTCCGATCCGGCTGGCCACAGCCCCAGTCTGCTGCTTGTACTTGGCATCGTCCCGCTTGTTGTAAGGGCGCTCGGCTTCCCCGGTCATTAATTCAAAGTTGAGGGCACCAATTTTCATCTTGGGCCTGAGGGCCAATGGCAGCTTGCCGCTGTTGTAAAACTCCAACACAATGTTGCCCGACCAACCCGGGTCGATGCGGTGGGCTGTGACATGCACCATTAAGCCCAACCGTGCCAGCGAAGAGCGTCCATCCAGCCAGCCGACAATATCCGCCGGCAAGGTGACAGACTCCAGCGTCATGGCCAGCGCCAGCTCTGAGGGGTGCAAAATAAAGACGCCATCATCGTCAATGTCGATCTCATCGCTCATCACCGAGTTCAGAGCCCGGTCGACATCGGCTCTTGGGCCGCTTAAATCAATGTAAGGTGCAGCATGCGCCTGGAACACCCGAAACTTGTTGCCCAGGCGGATATCCACACTGACACCGCTGATCATGTCTTTGGCTGGCCGGGGCTCAATGCGGATCCGGTTCTCATCCAGATAACGCTCAATATCACGATCACATAATCTCATGCTTGCTTTCCATAGGTTTGGCTAAAGCTGCCAGTTGTTATTGTCATTAATCGTCTGTCATCACAATGGTTGGGCCCTTGTCGCTGGCCGCAACAGCAGACAACTGATGCATCAGCTGCTCTGCCATCTGCAAGTACGGCTCACACAGCGCATCATCGGCCGGGTCGTCACTCAATAAAATCGGCAGGCCCTGATCGGCACAAAGCCGGATGCGGCTGTTAAGTGGTAACTGCGCCAACACAGGTAACTGATAACGAGCGGCCAATGCTGCCCCGCCATCCTGACCAAAAACCGGATCCTCGTGCCCACAGGCCGGGCACTGATAGTAACTCATATTTTCCACCAGGCCGAGTACCGGGATCTGCACCTGCTGGAACATGGCAATGGCTTTTTGTGCATCCAGCAAGGCCACATCCTGCGGCGTAGTTACAATGACCGCGCCGCTCACGCTTAGTTTTTGCGCCAACGTCAACTGAATATCGCCGGTCCCGGGCGGCATATCCACAATCAACACATCCAGCTCTGGCCACTGTGTTTCATGAATCAGTTGCAGCAAGGCTTGGCTGGCCATCGGGCCGCGCCAGACCGTGGCTTTTTCAGGCGAGACCAGAAAACCAATGGATTGCACCACCAGACCGGCTTGCTGCAGCGGCTGCATGCGCTTGCCATCGCGGCTCTGAGCCTTGGCATCTGCCAGACCCAGCATCGTAGGAATTGAAGGGCCGTAGATATCGGCATCCAAAATCCCGGTCCGCAGCCCCTGAGCCTGCAGCGCCATCGCCAGATTCACGGCCGTGGTGGACTTGCCAACGCCCCCTTTACCGGAGGCTACCAGTACCAGGCGACGAACCTGCTGGAAAATGTAGTTGGCAGCCGGTGCTTCAGCTGCCGGCGTATCAGACGGCGAAGGGCTGGAGGATGACGCCGTTGTGCGGCTGTCTGAGCCCTTGGATGAAAACCAATTCAGCATGGTGTCGATGTCCCTGCAAAAGAATGCGCTTAATTGTGTCGAAGTCGGGTCAGGATGGATGCGATCCGGCCGCAGGTATTGTATCATCCCTGCATTCTTTTTCCTGTATTTTGCCAAGAGTTCTCATTGATGTCGAAACGCCAGATCCTGATCACCAGTGCTTTGCCTTATGCCAATGGCCCGATTCACCTTGGGCACCTGCTGGAGTACATTCAGACCGATATCTGGTCACGCTTTCAAAAAGGCCGTGGCCATGATTGTTATTATGTCTGTGCCGACGATGCGCACGGTACCCCCATCATGCTGAAGGCGCAGCAACAAGGTCTGTCGCCAGAGCAAATGATTGCCCAGACCAGCATCGAGCACCAGGCGGATTTTAAAGACTTTGCCATTGAATTTGACCAGTACCACTCCACCCATAGCCCGGAGAACCAGGAACTGGCGAACCTGATTTATCAGCGACTGGATGCTGCAGGTCACATTAAACGCAAAACCATCAGTCAGCTGTTCGATCCGGAAAAGCAGATGTTCCTGCCCGATCGCTTTGTCAAAGGCGATTGCCCGAAATGCGGTGCTCTGGATCAGAATGGCGACAGCTGCGATGTCTGTGGTGCCACCTACAGCCCAACCGACGTGAAAAACCCTCGCTCGGTCATTTCCGGGGCCACCCCGGTGCTCAAAGACAGCGAGCATTTCTTTTTTGACTTGCCAGCCTTTGAGCAAATGCTAAAAGACTGGACCCGCAGTGGTTCCTTGCAAGAAGAAATGGCCAACAAGCTGCAAGAGTGGTTTACCGATGGCCTGCAAATGTGGGATATCAGCCGGGATGCGCCCTACTTTGGCTTTGAAATCCCGGGAGCACCCGGCAAGTTTTTCTACGTCTGGCTGGATGCGCCCATTGGCTACCTGGCCAGCTTTAAAGCCCTGTGCAAACAGCGGGGACTGGACTTTGATGCTTTTTGGGCCAAGGACTCCAGTGCCGAGGTGTACCACTTTATCGGCAAAGACATCATTTACTTCCACAGCTTGTTTTGGCCGGCCATGCTGGAGGGCGCGGGCTTTCGCAAACCCAACGCAGTTTTTGCCCATGGCTTTGTCACCGTCAATGGCGCCAAGATGTCCAAGTCCAAAGGCACCTTTATCAAAGCCAGAAGCTATCTTGAGCAGTTAAACCCGGAATACCTGCGCTATTACTTTGCATCCAAGCTTAGCGCTGCCATCACCGATCTGGATTTGAATCTGGATGACTTTGTGCAAAAAGTAAATGCCGATCTGGTCGGCAAAGTGGTCAACATTGCCAGTCGCTGTGCCGGCTTTATCACCAAGCGCTTCGATGCAACCCTGGCCGACAGCCTGGCAGAGCCCGAGCTGTTTCAGGAATTCACCGCTGCCGGTGAGCGCATTGCCAGCCACTACGAAAGCCGCGATTACGCCAGAGCGGTGCGTGAGATCATGGCGCTGGCCGATAAAGCCAACCAGTACATCGATGCCAAAGCGCCCTGGGTGCTGGTCAAAGACGAAAGCAAACAGGCCGAAGCCCATGCTGTCTGCTCAATGGGCTTGAACTTGTTTCGGGTCTTGATGCACTACTTAAGCCCGATTCTGCCGACGATGACCGGCCAGGCACAGCAGTTCTTACAAGATAACTTTGGCTGGCACAACTACCAGCAGCCCTTGCTAAACCACCGCATCGAGCCATTCAAGGCGTTGATGCAACGGGTGGATCCGGCGAAGGTTGCCGCCATGCTGGAGGCATCGAAAGAAAACCTGCAACCCCAGTCCGCGCAAGCAAGCTCAGCCAAGCCGTCAACACAGAGTTCAGCGGCTGATTCAGCAACGAAGACGCTGGATCCGATAGCCGACACCATCAGCATTGATGACTTTGCTAAAATAGATTTACGCATTGCCCGCATTGTGCTGGCCGAGCCTGTGGAAGGTGCCGACAAGTTGATTCGGCTGGAGCTTGATATTGGCAACGAAACCCGCCAGGTCTTTGCCGGCATTAAATCGGCCTACGACCCCGCCGATCTGGTCGGTCGTCATACGGTAATGGTGGCCAACCTGGCACCACGGAAAATGCGCTTTGGCCTGTCCGAAGGCATGGTACTGGCAGCAGGCCCAGGTGGCAGTGACTTGTTTATTTTGTCACCGGACAGCGGTGCCACTCCAGGTATGCGGGTGAAATAAGCCATCACAACACGGAGGCATCATGCAGCAAACCGGACCTTTCAGGGCTTTTTCATCCCTATACTTCTCCACCTTTCTAATGGTGTTAGGCGCCGGTTTGCTCACCACCTATCTGGGACTTTATCTGGCCAAAGAGCAGGTCAACCAGCTCTGGATTGGTGGCCTGATGTCGCTGTACTACCTCGGATTGGTGCTGGGCTCAAAAGTTGGGCACAAACTGATTGCCCGGGTTGGCCATATTCGCGCCTTTGTCGCCAGCACCGGCCTGGTCACCGCTTCAGCACTTGGTCATGGTCTGGTGCCGGATCTCACTTTTTGGTTGTTGCTGCGCTTTTTGGTGGGCATGGGCATGATGTGCCAGTACATGGTGCTGGAAAGCTGGCTCAACGAGCAAGCCGATAACCACCAACGCGGTGCTGTTTTTGCCAGCTACATGATTGTGTCTTACTTCGGTATGGTGGCTGGCCAGCTGATCATTGGCTCCTTCCCCGAGCTCGGACTGGAACCTCTGCTGCTGGTTGCCATTGGTTTTGCTTTATCCATTGTGCCGATAGGCATTACCCGGCGCATCCACCCTGCGCCGTTGCACCCTGCACCGTTACAAATCAACGCCTTTTGGCAACGGATGCCGCAATCACTGACCACCATCACGGTGGCAGGTATCATTGTCGGTGCCTTTTATGGTTTGGCGCCTGCCTATGTCAGCAACACCGGTCTTGCCAATGAGCAGGTGGCTCTGTTTATGGCGGTCACCATTATCGCCGGTCTGGTGGCACAGTGGCCGATGGGAAAGTTGTCGGATCGGATCCCACGCAGTCGCTTGCTCCGCACCAACAGCGCCTTACTCACCCTGGTGGTGCTGCTCATAGCCATCTTGCCGCTGTCAGGCCATATTTTGCTGCTGGCCACCTTTTGCTTTGGCTTTTTGGCTTTTACGCTCTACCCGATAGCAACGGCCCTTGCCAATCAGCATGCCGAGCAAGATGAGCGGGTCTCGTTATCGGCGGTTATCCTGTTGACCTTTGGCATCGGTGCCTGTCTTGGTCCCCTGCTGGCATCCGCCTTGATGCAGCTGCTTGGCAACTTTATGTTGTATGGTTTTATTGGACTGTGCAGCTTTTTACTGTTTTTGCGGTTGCAGCGCGTCAACTACAGCCAAAAGCAAGCTGCCCGCATTGTGGCTTCTCAACAGCCCGATGATTACGTGATGGCATCCAGCGATGTGTTTTCATCGCCACTGGCTGCGGCGCTGGATCCCCGTGTCGATGAAGAGGTGGTGCAAGCACAAATGCTGGATAACGACGTCGATACCGATGACTCCGACGATCCACAGACTGAACAAAGCGATTTGGCCCAGGCCGGGCAGCCGTCCTCAGCTATCGACCCAACAGAGCCGGACGAAGCGCCGAGCAAAGAGCCCGGACAAGCCGCCGATGAAGAAACGCCAGACTCGAATACGAAACCTGGCTCAACCAAGACTGAAGGCGATTCAAACAAGGAGCAGCCAACCGCTGAGCCGACGGATAGCACTGAGACCATTGTCAGCCGATTGGCTCAGCGGCAAGGGCCCCAAAATACCGATTAAAGCTGCTGGTTGATCACCTTGTTCCACAGATTTTGATTGCGGGCGTAAGAAAAGTATTCCTCGGGATGCCAGCAGCGGGGGATCAAATCCATGTCTTTTCGCTCCTCATAGTTGGAAACCAACTTCATCAGGATTTCTTTTAACCGTTCAGGCTTAATTTTTTCCAGCTTCTTGCGTGCTTGAGGGAAAAACAAATTGTTCTCGACCCGGATGGTGCAACCCATGGTTGAAATTTGGTACGACAAGTTCCGTGTCACCATGCGACAAACCGGTACATTGGGATGCGGCGGGTACAAAGCAGTGACGATGGCGTACTCGTAACGATCCAGATCCTGCCGATCCGAGTCTTTAGGAATGAAGGTAATGCCATAGCCCTGCGGGAAAATTCCGGTGATTTGCATCAAGGCATCGGCAGCAGCTTTGCTGCACATGCCCTTCTCCACCGCTTTGTCGATCACCAAGCCTACCTTCGGTAAGCTTTCGTAGCTGTAATTGTGCTTGGTCGATAACACCACCGAGGTGTAAATCTGCGGTATCTTCAAAAGATTGCCAATGCCTTGTTCAGGTTTAATCGAATTCTTCAGCAAGGTCACCATAAAACCCAGCTTTTCTTGCTCGTTGCGCTCAAACCAATCCCGTTCATCCTTGCTGTTGCCAATGTAGCGATCTTTACCCAAGGCCTGGGTCAGAAACTTCAGGCTTTCCTTGTAATTGGTTTGCAGCATGGCCAACCGCTCAGGGTTGTCCAACACCCGGAACTCATCCTGATTGCCATCCTCACCACGTAAAATTCGTTGCGCGTCAGGGTGCTGTTGACCAATGTCCTGAATAAGTGCAGCCATTAACAGAGGGATCTGTACATCGTCGCGAAAAGGCTGATAGCTTCTGCCACCCGTCACCTCCAGCGCTTTGCCTTCATTGTGCTGATAGCGCTTTAGCACATAGCTGTTGGTAATTTGCTGATCCAGCAACAAGCGATCCAGCAGCCGCAAAGCCAGCACCGCTTTGTACAGGTGCTTGCTTTTTTGATTGCTACGTGCGACCTGTTTGCCTTCGGTCGGTGAAAGCAGTTGAATGCTGCCCAAGAGCTTGGCCGTTAAGGCATTGGTTTCATCGGCATCGGCTCCCTCAACCATTTCTAAAATACTGTAGCACAGCTCTTTTAACTGACCCAGACGTGCGTTGCGAAGCTCTTCAACTCCCTGCTGCATGCTGGTCAGGCTCTTCTCCGCCTGTTGTAAGCGTTGCTCTATCTTCGCCTGATCTGAGCCTGTGACCTGCTGCAAGCGCTCGCGGTACAAGAAAGCCTCTTGCTCTGCCGCACGTTGTTGCTGCTGCAGTTTATCGGCATCTAAGAAGTACAACAGCGCTTGTTCGTAAAGAGAGTCTTGAACCTCGGTCTGATCGTATATTTTATGGATCAGGGTTTGTACAGCTTTGCTGTAACTGGACTTGGCTATTTTTCCCAAGTTCATAGACATCCGTTCCTTATTCGGTGTTAAACGAGTGATGCTGTTGCACTGGCTTTAATTTGCAACACCACTTTCCCCATGGTTTTGTTCTCTGTCAGCCACCGGTGAGCTTGCTCTGCATCCGTCCAGGGCACGACCTGATGCAGCACTGGCCGAATACGCCCCTGACCAAAGTCAGCGGAAAAATCCTGCCATAACGAAGCAACCAGCTCGCTCTTGTAATGATCGGATCTGTTGCGCAAGGTGGTACAAATCAACTGCGCCCTTTTGCGAAACCAGGGCGCCAGATCAAGCTCCGCGTGCCGCCCCGCCATCAAAGCATAGACCACCACTTTAGCATCCATCGCCAATATACGGGCATTTTTTGCAATATAATCGCCAGCCACCGGATCCAAAATCAGTTGGGCACCATCGGGCCAATGTTGTTGAATACGCTGAACAAAGTCTTCACTACGGTAATTGATGGCACAGCTCACTCCAAGGCTGCGACAAAATTCAGCTTTTTCATGACTGCCAACAGTCACAGCCACCTCTGCTCCCCGTGCCAGCGCAAGCTGGATGGCAGCGGTTCCTACCCCACTGGCCCCGGCATGCAACAAGACACGCTGACCGGCTTGCAAGTGCCCCAACGAAAACAGCAACTGATAGGCTGTCAGAAAAACCTCTGGCATGGCCGCTGCCTGTTGCCAGCTCCAACCGTCAGGAACCAGCATGCAGTGGCTGGCCAGCACTTTTACATACTGAGCATAGCCACCGCCAGGTACCAGTGCCATCACCGACTTGCCAAGCCAGTGCTCTAACTCAGAGTTTTGCACCGCAACCACCACGCCACTGACCTCCAGCCCAAGAATTGAACTTTCTCCCGGCTGCGGCGGATACAAACCCCTGCGCTGCATTAAGTCTGCCCGGTTGACACCGGCGGCCTGAACTTCAATCAGCAACTGACCATTCAGCAAGCTGGGCAAAGGCGCTTCTTCCATTCGAAGCTGACTTTCGGGACCTGGCTGGGTGACCGCCAGCACCTTCATCTTGGGTGCTAAGACTTTGTTTTGAAGCACTGTCGACGAGGAGGACATGATGCTTTCCTTTCAGCTGAAAGAGTTACAAAGCATTCTTACCTTTTTTGTAGAGTTAATCAATAGCTTAGGAAAGTTAGGTAGATTAGGTTTCACTTTATCAACTGAAGCGCAAGAGCTGACAGCTATTTTTTTTCAGATTAATTTTCTATAAAAAACACAATAGAAAAATATTTAGTTATTAAAAATCGTAGCATTAGCTGTCATGAAAACAGCAACAAGTAAGGGATAATAAGCGCTCCAGAGGATAAGCTGGGGATAAGTGCTGGGCAAGCTGGGGAAAAAGTTCCGATAATGCTGTCACACCTTACAGGAACCTTGCAGGAAAAAAAGCATCAAAGTTACTACACTTGAAAACAGTTTCTCCCTGATAGTTGTTTTCGATAGCGCACGGCTCATTCCCGATGAGCCATTCCCCTGAGCCCAGAACAGGATTAGTTCTGGGCCTTTTTTTAGGCAGTCTTTACCCCGGAAAACAGCCGATAAAAGTTGTCGGTGGTTTGGGCGGCAAGCTGCTGCAGCGAAACCCCTTTCAGCTCAGCAATCGCCTCAGCTACATGCGCCACATAAGCCGGCTGATTGGTCTTGCCGCGTTGAGGCACCGGCGCCAGATAAGGTGAGTCGGTTTCAATCAGCAGAGCATCCAGTGGCAGTTTTTTCACCACCTCGCGAAGCTCCACCGCGTTTTTAAAGGTCATGATGCCGGAAATGGAAATGTAAAACCCCATATCCAGTGCTGCTTTGGCCATTTCCCAGCTCTCGGTGAAACAGTGCAAGACACCACCAGCATGGCTGGCCTGGCCAGCACGCATCAGCGCCAAGGTATCGGCCCGGGCATCACGGGTATGAATAATCAAAGGTTTACGTAACTGACAGGCCACATCGATGTGCTGTGCAAAAGCCTCTTGCTGCACTGCTTTGCTGTCTGCGGCGTAATAAAAATCGAGCCCGGTCTCACCAACAGCAACCACCTCGGAAGCCTGACACAAGCGCAACAACAGCTCTGCATCCAAGGCTGCGGTTTGATGGAGCGGATGTTCACCGCAGGATACCGAAACCATCGGATAAGGTGCCACCAGTTCCGCCATAGCCGGAAACTCTGCCAGACTAACCGAGACACAGAGCATGTGTTCAACACAAGCTTGTTGTGCTCGTTCAATCACTTCGGGTAATTCAAGTTGAAGTTTGTCCCACTCCAGACGGTCCAGATGGCAATGTGAATCTACAAACACGAAAATTCCTGTCAAGCTAAAGGGTATAGGTAATCTCATTGCTGGCTTGCAGGCCGGCAACCAGTTTAATAATTTGATCGTTCAGATGGTGCTTGTCGTCAATAAAAGCAACGCCGACGCCTGCCGGGCTGGAATTTTGAGCACCATGCGGGGTAATCCAGGCCACTTTACCGGATACCAGCAAAGGCTCCAGCGCATCGGGCAAGGTCACGTTCAATGCCAGCGACTGGCCCATTTTATAGGTTTTGGCGGTGCGGACAAAGAGACCACCTTGTTTTAAAAAAGACATGTAACAACGATACAGCTCTTTGACATCCATAAAGTCCAGAGGGATTTCTTCCATTGTCTACCTCGTATCAGGCATTTAACCGTTTCAGTTCAATCAGCAGCGCTGTCAAAGCCAATTGCTTATTTTGCCCTAAAAGCTGTTGTTCGTCACGGCACCATTGCTGAAACCGCTGCAAAAACTGCCAGTAACCCTGAGGCTGACCATGGGGCTTCTGAGCCAACCGCTCTCGCACAAACCAACTAAGCACCAAAGGCAGTTGCTCTGTTTTAGCCAGTAATTGCACCGTTTGCTGCATGCTAGCTTGTCCTTGCAGGTACTGCTCCAAATGTAGCAGGCTTTGGCGCACTTGCTCAAGTTGACCACTTTGCTGCCATTGCCAAGCTTCCAGTGGTGCCGAATGCAACAAGGGCTCGAAAAACTTATCCAAAGTCTGCCCGCCTTGTTGCTGCCACCACAAGTCGACTACCCTGGTATCTGCGACTGTCAATGACCATTGCTGACAACGGCTAACAATGGTTGGCAACAACAGGGCAGGCTGATCGCTGGTTAAGATCAAGTAACCACCAGCCGGCGGCTCTTCCAGAGTTTTCAACAGGGCATTGGCCGCTGCCTCGCTCATTCGCTCCACTCTCTCCAAAACAGCCACACGGGCTCCGCCTTGCTGGGCATGCTCATGAAAGAAGCGGCTGAGCTGACGAATGCTATCGACCCCAATGCGTTCTGAAGCATCCGTATCTTGCCAAAAATCCGGGTGATGCCCTGCTTGCTGCAACTGGCACGACTTGCACCGACCACAAGGGGCTTCTGCACCCCCCGCCTGACAAAGTAACAGCCGGACCACAGCCTCAGCCAGCTGCTGTTTGCCCAGCCCCCGGCGACCGCTTAACAGCAAAGCATGTGGCAACTGTAGACGTTGGTGCAAGCTGCTCAGCTGCTGGTAACTTGGTTCAAGCCAGGGCAGCATGGGTTGTTTTCCAAAAATGTTCCAGTTCCGCCAGAATACTTTGCTGCACCATGGCCAGTGGCTGGCCAGCATCAATCACCACCACATTCGGCTCTTCTGCAGCAATTGCAAGATACACGGCTCGGGTTCGCTCAAAAAAAGCCAGCTGCTCGCGCTCGATCCGATCCAATTCGCCCCGCGCCTGAGCCCGGGCCAACCCCTCGGCCGGATCAATATCCAGATAAAGCGTCAGATCAGGTCGGCAAGGGCCCAACACAGCCTGACGGATGCCATCGATCAACTGGCTGCTGAGCTGACGGCCTCCGCCCTGATAGGCACGCGATGACATATCGTGCCGATCAGCCAGCACCCAATCCCCACGCGCCAGTGCTGGTTCAATCACGTTACGCAATAGCTGCACCCTGGCAGCGTACATCAGCAACAACTCCGCTTCCGGTGTCAGGTGCTCAGCTTGCACCTCTTTGACCAGGGAACGGATCTGCTCAGCCAACGGCGTGCCACCCGGCTCCCGGGTGCTGACAAGCTGCACGCCTTGTTGCTGCAGCCAGTCGGTAATGGTTTGAATAGCAGTACTTTTACCGGCCCCTTCCAGGCCTTCGACCACCACAAAACGACCCTGTTTAGTCATTGTTTTGTCCTAAAATATATCGTCGCACCGCTGCATTGTGCTCTTGCAGCGTTTCGGAAAACACATGGGTCCCATCGCCACGGCTGACAAAGTAATACAAGGTGGTTTCTGCCGGCTGAGCTGCCGCCAACAAGGAGCTGCGGCTGACCGAGGAAATTGGACCTGGCGGCAGGCCATGGTGACGGTAGGTATTGTAAGGATGTGGATTGTTCAGATCGGCCCGGGTAATACGACCGCTGAAATTCTCCAGCCCATAGATCACGGTGGGATCGGTTTGCAACCGCATGTTGCTGCGTAATCGATTGGCAAACACCGAGCTGACTAAGGGTTTTTCGGGTTCGTGACCCGCTTCTTTTTCAATAATGGACGCCATGATTAGCAATTCATAGGGCGTTTGCAACGGGTTATCCAGGCTACGGTAGTGCCAACTGTGCTCCAGCTGCTGCAACAAGCGTTGATGTGCCCGGCTCAGTAACTGACTGGCCCGGCTGTTGGCGGTGTAATGATAGGTGTCCGGAAAAAACAAGCCCTCGCCTTTTGTTGGTGCCTCTCCCCAGGACTCCGGCCATTGCAGCAGGCTTAGCAGTTGTTCCTCACTCAGATCAAACACCAGGTAGTCTGCCTGCTCTAACCGTTCCAGCGTCTGCTGCAGCGTTTCACCTTCGCGCCAGGTAAAGGCAAATTGAGCTTCCTCACCACGCACAAAATGTTGCAACACCTCAATCACCGACTGCTCCGGTGAGACCCGGTAGGTTCCTGCCTGCACGGCCGCCAACTCAGGCTGCAGGTAGAGGCTTAAGCGCAGCAGATGGCAGTCCTGCTCACTCAGCAGTTGCTGACGCTGCCACTGACGGCAAAGCCCCAGTGCCGAGGCACCGGCTGGCACGGTAAAAAGCGGCTCACTCAACTGCAGCGGTTGACTGGCCAATTGCTGCATTTTGCTGTACAGCAAAAAGGCGGCGATCAACAGCAAAGTAAAGGCCAGGAAAACTAATCGGCGTAGCATTCAAGCTCCTGTTGCAACTGATGAACGGGCGGCATGGCCAGTTCACGGTCTAAAAACTGCCGAACCGGCACCACCGCTGTCAAGGCATTGCAAAGACAGATGGCTTCCACCCCCTGCAGCTCATCCAGGGTCCAGTTTACCTCTGTAATCGGGCGGCACATCATCACGCGGGCACGCATCACACCGGCGACTCCAGCCTGATCCAGGCGAGGCGTAAACCAACGGCCAGCGCGAAAAAAAAGCAGATTGGCAGCAATGGCCTCGGTGACAAAACCGCGCTGATCCAGCACCAGCAAATCATCCCAGTCGGTGCTTGCCAACTCTTGTTTCAGCAGCACCTGCTCCAACCGGTTGTTGTGTTTGATGCCAGCCAGCAAGGGTTGACAACCCAATTGCAAACGGGCCACACCAAGCCGGATCCCAGCCGATTGCCAGTGGCTGACATCGGGCAAAGCGGCGGTGGTTACATAGACCGCAGGCCCTGTGACCTCAGCCGGGCTGTAACCTCGCCCCGCCTGGCCTCGGGAAATGAGCACTTTGATGACCTGGTGCGGTGTCTGAATGGCCGCCCGGACCTGCGCACCCAGCTCCGTCCAGTCCGGGTCACGGATGCCCAGACGCGCCACTCCTTGCTGAAGACGAGCCAGATGCAGCGGCCAGAGCTCCGGCTCACCGTGCTGCACCCGGATGGTGGTAAAGACCCCATCACCGAACTGAAAACTCCGATCCCCGGTGGTTAGGACGGGGTTGCTGACTGCTGGCACCTAAGCTACCTTTTTGCATGCATAAAACCCCTGAAGTATGCCCTATCCACCGCCTGAATACCAACCCCAGGCTGTTGGCTGCCGATTCATTCAGCAGCCTGTCGTTTCAATAGGTTGATTTGATTCAGGCTGGCTCGAAGCGCTGCCGGCTTGATGGGCTTGGCCAGAAACAACAGCCCAAGCCGCTGCGCCTGACGAGCCAAATCCGCTTGAGGTGAAGCGGAGACCAAAATCCCTGGCACCCCCTGCCAATAGACTTGCAGTTGCTGATACAAGTCAAGGCCATTGCTGTGCTGCCCCAGCTGATAATCAATCAGCAGCACATCCGGCGCTGAATTCTCTGCGGCATAGGCCAACAA
>JAFIFR010000244.1 GCA_020831935.1 Alkalimonas sp. | reverse complement strand
CAGTTACAGCCTGGAGGCTGAACAACTTCATTTTCGTCGCCTGTCGGTGCGCGATGGGCTGCCATCGGCGTACATCAATGCCATCAGTCAGCATCAGGATGGCTTTATCTGGTTGGGCACCAAAGGAGGGCTGGCGCGCTTTGACGGTTTGCGCTTCGTGCATTTTCAGTTATCAGAGCGGACGGGGCTGGGCAGCAACGACATCTTGGCTCTGTTGCAGGATCAGCAGCAACGTTTCTGGGTGGGGACTGAACGCGGCCTTTACATTTTTGATGACACCAGGGCGCATTTTGCGTTGCAAGCCTTGCCGATACCCGATGCGACGGTATTAACCTTGTTTCAGGATGAGCAACTGCAGATCTGGGTGGGTACCGATGCAGGCTTGTTCTGGTTCAACGAAGCTGAGGCTCGGTTCGAGCAAATTTTGCCCGATGCGGAGGTAAAGTTTCTTATCGAGCAAGGGGATCTGCTGTGGATTGGCACCAAACAGGGGCTCTTTGTCCGGCAGCAGGGCATGGTCGATGCGGTTGATCTGACTGCGTCCGCCGACTTTGATGTCCGTCATCAACGATTGTTTGATGGCGTTTTGTTGGGAGAGCAGCTGTACCTTGCAACTCAGCGCGATGGCTTATTGATGATGAATACCCGGAGTCGTCGGCTTGAACAGCAATGGTTAACAGAGGACGGCTTGGCTTCGAACAGCATCTGGGCGCTGGCACTGCAAAAGGATGAACTATGGCTGGGTTACTTTTACGATGGCATCGGGGTCATGTCGTTGCCAGAACATGGGCTTAGACACTTTAGCCATCACCCGCAAATCCAATACAGCATGCCATACAACAACATCAGTCAACTGTTGTTTGATCAGAGCGGACAGTTATGGGTAGCGACAACCAATGGTTTGGGGGTGGCCAACCCGCTCGATGCCGCTATTGTGCATTTGGGGGAATATCAAAACATCAGCAATAAACACGTCTGGTCGGTTGCCATGGAAGGAGAGACGCTGTGGTTTGGTACTGAAAGTGGCTTGAATCACTTTGACTTTCGTGACCAGCAACTGACAACCTTTCTGCCATCCTATGAGCCCGGTGGGTTGCCCCATACGGTGATCTGGAGCCTGCTCCCCTGGCAGGAGCAGGTCTGGTTGGGAACCAATGCTGGTTTGCTGTTGTTTGATCCCGAAAGGGAGCAGGCAGAGGTGGTGATCGCGGGGCGTGAAGTGTACAGCTTGCGGCGGCATCAGCAGCAGTTGCACATCGGTTTCTACGATGGTGGTTTTGCCGTGATGCGGCTAGCGGACACTGGTATCGAGTTGGAGTATCAGCTGCCTGTCTCGGCCTACATTACGGATTCCTTGCCTCAGCAGGATGGTTTTTTGCTAGGCACTTCAAACGGACTCTGGCAGTGGCAGGATGAAGCCGGAGTTGCCAGGCAACTGGCGATTCCATCGTTACAAGATCGGCACATTACCAGCTTGTTGTTGGCTCAAGAGCTGTTATGGGTGGCCACTCAGGACCACGGTCTTTTTGTGCTGCAACAGCAGGGTCAACAGTGGCAATTGCGACACCATCTGAAGACAGCCGATGGCTTGCCAGAAGACCAGTTGCGAGCCCTGGCCAGAGCGGATAATGGCAGTATTTGGTTGAGTGGGATGCGAAGTTTGAGTCAGATAGTGCCAGACACGTTGAGCGTTACGCCCTTTTCACGCTATCTGCACTGGGTGGATATGGAGTTTCATGCCAATGCAGCATCCCGCAGCACCTCGACCAGGCTGGCTTTTGCCGGCAATCAGGGGATCCTGATTTTTGCACCTGAGCAATTGACCGCTCGGGTCGATTTTCCATTGTTGCATTTAACGTCGGTGCAATTGATGGCAGACAGCCATCCAGCTTTCATCGACTACCTTCGCATCGAGCCAGAGCAAAGCTATTATGCTTTTGAATTTGCAGCTTTGGAGTATCTAAGCCCAGAGCGGATACAGTATCAGTACCGTTTATTGCCGCTGATGGAAAGTTGGCGGGCGATGGCGGGCAATCAACTGAGCTTAAGCCAATTGGCTCCGGGTCAGTATGAGCTGCAAGTGCGTGCCAGCAATGCGGACGGTTTGTGGGGGCCAGATATTAAACGCATTCAATTGGATGTCATTCCCCCCTGGTGGCTCAGTTGGCCAGCGAAGCTCAGTTATTTGTTGTTGACGGTATTGTTGCTCAGCTATGGCATCCTGACCCAGTGGCATCGTCATCGCAAGCTATCTTACATCGCCAATCATGACAATTTGACCAAGTTAGCAAACCGTCGTTATTTCAATGCAGAGCTGGCGCAACGCTTGCTGCAAGCAAAGCGACAGCAGCATGCTTTAGCGCTGCTGTATTTTGATTTGAATAACTTCAAAACCTTAAACGACACCCTGGGCCACGATGCTGGTGATCAGCTGCTGGTGGAAACAGCCATCAAGTTGAAGCAGGCCAGCCGGGCGACCGATTTTGCTGCCAGGTTGGGTGGTGATGAGTTTGTGTTGATCTTGGACAGAATCAAGAATGAAGAAGAGCTGCACAAAGCGCTTGAGCGGCTCAGCAGCACGCTCAACTCCCCCGGTAAGCACTATGCAGCGCAAGCACTTGATGTTTCTTGCAGCATTGGCGTGGCGGTTTTCAATCCGGCAGCCCCGGTCTCTGCCGATGTTTTAGTGAAGCAAGCCGATACAGCCATGTATCGGAGTAAAGCCGGACAGCATCCATGGTGTCTGTATCAACAAGGAAACAACCAATGACCAGCGATGCACTCGCTTTAATTGAGACGCCGGTACAGGCACAACTTGATGCCTACAATGCCAAGGATATCGACGCCTTTTGCCGCTGTTACCACCCGGATGTTGCCATTTACCGCATGCCGGCAAGCGCTCCCGCGCTACAGGGACTAGACGCACTGCGGCAGTTCTATGCCAGTGAGCGTTTTACTTTGCCTGCGCTTCGCGCCGAAGTGCTCAGCCGGATGGTGGTCGGCAACAAGGTGATTGATCAC
>JAFIFR010000243.1 GCA_020831935.1 Alkalimonas sp. | reverse complement strand
TTGTCTTTGATACGGCGCTTGAACAAGATGCCTAAATCATGGTCATCTTCCAGCCCGATGTAGTAATTGGTGCTAAAAAACCAGTTGTGCGAGTTGTAGGGCCAGTTACCAAAGGGCACCTGGGTAATGCCCGCTTGCACCTGCCAGTCTTCGTTTAGCTGATAACCGACATAGGCATACTTGACCGCCGTCATGTAATCAAAGAAGCGGATTTCTGCATTCAGCAACACATCGCCAATACTGCCATGCAAATTGAGCCGGAAAATATCAAAGGCAAAATCGCCGCCGCGGTTTTTATTGCCGTCGCTGTAGGAGGTGTGGCTGTAGGTGGTACGAATAGCTCCGCCGAGCGAGATGCCGTCGGCTTGCTCGGCTTTCTGCTCCATGCTGGCCAGGGTTGAGGCTACTTCCGTGCTGCTGTGCTCTACCTTGTCAATGCTCTGCTGCTGCGCTGTCAGCTGCTTTTCCTGCTGCTCGATTTTTTGCTCGAGCAGCTGCAGTTGATGCTTAAGCAGTTCCAGTTGCTGGCGCAGTTCATCCACATCGGAGGCCTGCAAGGTGAGGGGGCTAAAAACGAGGGCGAGACAAAGCGCCAGGCGACTTTTACAGTGCATGGTGGATACCTGTTTGAAATAGCAAAGGATTATGTAAAGGATCATAGCCTAATTCTGGCAAGAACCCAAATTTGCAGCATAATTAGAACAGTTCCCCTTACCGGAGTTGGTTATGTCCATGTTCGCTTTTAACACCATGCGCAGTCAGATTGCGACCATAGCAGGTGCGTGCCTGATACTGGCAGTGGCTGCCAGCATTGGTTTGGGTGTGCTGTTATCGCACCAGTTGTTCCAGTTTAACCGCAGCAACAGCACCGAGCTGTTTCAGCGCGAGGTCGAGCGCTCTTTGGGCAACCAGTTGCAGGTGCGGGCCGATGAAATTGAGCAGGTAATTATGCAGTCGCTCGGGGTGGCCAAAGGCATGGCCGACACCATGCAATCCTTGTTGGATTCCGGGGCCATGGCGCAACTTAGCCGGGAGCATATCAGCCACCTGGTGCAAACCGCTATGGAAAACAACCCACAGGCACTGGGCGCTTACATTGTCTGGGAACCCAATGCAGTGGATGGGCAGGATGTAAATTACCGGGGCGAAGGGCGTCACTCGACCGATGACGGTCAGTTTGGACCTTACTGGACCCGCGATCAGCGCAACCAACTGGATTTACGACCGGTCACCACCACCGATTTGCACAGCGAAACCCGCGATGCTCAGGGCATGCGGCTGAACGAATGGTATCTGTGCTCACGCGATCAGCGTGGCTCTTGTGTGATAGACCCTGCAGTTTGGGATGTGCAGGGGGTGCCCACCCTGATGAGTTCCATCGTCCATCCGGTGTTGGTGAATGGCCGCTTTGTCGGCATGAGCGGTGTCGATATCTCAATGGCCTTTTTGCAGCAATTGCTGCAGGAGCTGGACAACAATTTGTACCAGGGCAATGGCGAGCTGCGGATTGTGTCGTACCGTGGCTTCCTGGCTGGAAGCAGTGGCAATCAGCGCGGGGTGGGTGAGCCGCTGAGCAGCGCTGAGTGGCAGCAACTGCAGCCTTTGGTGCGTTCAGGAACCGCCAGTTTCCGGCAGCAGGCCGATGATTTTGTGGTGACGGTCCCCATTCAGTTAACGGCTTTTGAGACGCCCTGGTTATTGGAGTACCGGGTGCCAACCAATATTGCGCTGGCAGAACTGGTGCAACTGAACGATACCCTGAGCAGCCGCTTTAATCAGAGTTTGTTCTGGCAAGTGTTGTTGGGCATTGCGGTAGCCCTGGCGGGCGGTGCAGTGCTCTTTGTGGTGGCGGGCCGTTTGGCCAAGCCGTTGCAGCAGCTGACCCTGATGGTGGACAACCTGGCGCAGTCGGAAGGCGATTTAACCCAGCGCCTGGGGTTAAAGCGGCGCGATGAAATCGGCCAGCTGGCGGCGGCATTGGACCTGTTTTTGGATAAAACCCACCAGATCGTGCGGGACACCGCCAAGCTGGTACACCAACTGCAGGGTTCATCTGGTGCCAGTGCCGATATTTCTCAGCGTACTCATCAGGAGGTGGCGCAGCAGCAGCGCTCGATTGAACAGGTCGCGACCGCGGTGACCCAAATGTCCAGCACCGCATCCGAAGTTGCCAGCCAGGCTTCGCTGACGGCGGAATCGGCGCAAGAAGCGGCTGGCTCAGTGCAGCAAGGCGATCAGGCGGTGGTTAGTACCACGGCTGTGATTGAACAACTGGCCGACAGCATGCAGCACGCCGGTGGCATGATGAATGAGCTGGAACAGGCCAGCAGCAGCATCAATAGCATTGTGGAGGTGATCCGAAATATCTCCGAGCAAACCAATTTGCTGGCGCTGAATGCGGCCATTGAGGCTGCCCGTGCCGGTGAGCAGGGCCGGGGGTTTGCGGTGGTAGCCGATGAGGTGCGCAGTCTGGCATCACGCACCCAGGATTCAACCGGTGAGATCCAGCAGCTGATTACCGAGCTGACCAGTAAAACCCAGGCGGTGGTGCAAGCGATGCAACAAAATCAGCAAATGACCAGCCAAAGCCAGCAACAGGCGAAAGAAGCCCAGCAAAAACTGGAGCTGGCCATTGCCGCCACCCACCGCATCAGTGATGCGGCGACCCAGATTGCCAGTGCTGCTGAAGAGCAAAGTGTGGTCAGTGAGGACATTAGCAAAAATGTAGTGGAAATCAGCTCGGCGGTAGCCAGCTTAAGCCAGGCGGCAACCGATGCGGCCGAGCAAAGCCAGCTGATTGCCACCATTGCACAGGATATTGATGCCCAGATGAGCCGCTTTAAGTATTAAGCGGCTTTGCGCTGTGGCACTAGTATATGCCCGACGACAAATAGCGATCGCCGCGATCGCAGATGATGGCAACGATCACCGCATTGTCCAGCTGCTCGGCCAGTTGCAGGGCTGCATGGACGGCACCGCCGGAACTGACACCGGCAAAGATGCCTTCCTCACGGGCCAGCCGGCGCATGGCGCTCAGCGCATCCTGCTGGTCGATATCGATGACCCG
>JAFIFR010000242.1 GCA_020831935.1 Alkalimonas sp. | reverse complement strand
TCACCCTGAATGCTGGTCGCCGGGGTGCGCAGCTCATGGCTGATATCGGCCAGCAGTTGCTTTTGCCGTTGCTCGGCATGGTGCAACTGGGCCAGTGCGTGTTGCAGCTCGGCTGTCCGATCTTTCACCTGTTGCTCTGTGGCATGCTGACTTTGCTTTTCCTGCCGGGCAAAGGCTTCGATGTAGCCTGACATCAGGTTAAATTGCCGGGCCAACTCGGCAAACTCTTTTGGGCCTTGTTCCTCGATACGGTGCGAAAAATGCCCTTGCTGCAGTTGCTGGGTACCTGCCAATAAGTGTTGCAGCGGCCGGCTAAGAGAGCGGGATAAATGCCAGCCAATGACAATGGCAAACAGCAAGCCTGCCAGACTGATCAGCAGCATAATCAGCTGTACCCGCTGCAAGGCATGCAGTGCATCGGTTTCTGTGGTTTCGGCCCGCTGCTTTTGTTCGGCAATGGCTTGCTGCAGCAGTTCGGATAAGTCGGTATCCTGGAACTTATCAAACAGCGCGATCAGGGTGCGCCAGCGCTCAATGTCGTCCTGGTAAGCTGCAATTTCACGGGTTTTCAACGCATGTTCCAGGGTGATCAGGTTGGATTGCAGCAAAGAGATTACTTTCACCTGCTGCATAATGTGCTGCAAATCAGCTTCGCTGGTGCTGTAAAACTGGTCGCGAATGGCCAGTTGGTCGAGCGCTTCCAATTGCTGCTGCATCCGTTGGAACAAGGTATCGCGAAAACCGGTGTTGGCATCCTCGGTCAGCAGGTACTCGGCCAGCCAGACTTTTAAGCGCTGCTTATCCGCCCGCAATGAAATAAACTCGGTCAGCATTTGATTGGCAATGCGATTGCGCTTGGTGTGAAACTCTGAATTTTGTTGTGCCCAAAAGCCAATACCCGACAGCAGCAGGCTGATGCCCACCAGAATGCAGAGCGATACGATCAGTTTGCGCAGATACATAGCCGGGTCTCGCAGAGAGTCTTGTCGCCAGTATAGAGATTTTGCGGCTGCTGTTCATGAAAAAAGGGTTAACTTATGGCAATTGCCTCGCTGCGCTTCTACACTTAAATCCGACCTAATTCAATCGGCGATGCTGTGCTTGAACGCTTTGTTTCTTTTATAGGAATTCTGTTTTTGGCTGCCCAACCAGTGCTGGCAGAGGAGCCGTTTCGTCTCAATCTATACACCGAGGATTATCCCCCCTGGAGTTACCCCGCTAAAGATGGTGTCAGCGGGATTAATGTGCGCTTGCTACAGTTGGTTCTGCACAATACGGGGTATGACGGGCGTTTTTCGATTGTGCCTTGGGGTAGGGCACAGCGCTTTACCCAGACCGAGTCGGATAGCTGCTTTTTTTCTGCCGTGCGCAGCGAAGAGCGGGAAAGCATCTATCAGTGGGTTGGCCCGCTCAGTCAGGAGCAGGTGCAGTTATTTAGTCTGGATCCAGCTGCATCCAGTTTTGCTGATTTTGCATCGGTTCGGGGGCTGCGTATTGGTGGCCAGACCGAGGATGCCTTTACCGATTATGCCGAGAGCCTGGGCCTTCGCGTAGAACGGGTGACAGAGATTCCGGTCAATTTGGCCATGCTGCAATCCGGCCGTATTGATTTATGGCTGGCAGGCTCGGTTGGTGGGCCTTTTATAGCCCGCCGTGAAGGCGTTCAGGTATTTCCGGTCGCCACCACGGAGCGGGTGTTCGAGCTCTGGCTGGCTTGCAATCCAGCCATGCCATCGGAGGTCATTCAGCGTTTAAACAAGGCACTGGAGGCGTTAAAGCAGGATGGCAGTCTGGAAGCAATTTTGGCGGATTACCGTTAAAGTAATCCGCCTGTTCGCATTACGGCTGACTAAAAGCCCAACGGAATGCCAAAGCTGAAGAAACCCACCAACAGCAGGATCCAAACGCCCAAAAATGCCAGCGAGTAAGGCAGCATCATCGCAATCATTTCCCCAAAACGCAGCTCAGGATTGTACTTGCGCATAAAGGCCAGAATAATGCCGGCGTAAGTCATCATTGGGGTAATGATGTTGGTGGCCGAATCGGCGACCCGAAAGGCTGCTGCCACCAAATCCGGTGTCATCGCCGGGTTCACCATGTACAGCATTGGAATAAAAATCGGCCCCAGTAGCATCCACTTCGAGGTAAGCCCGCCGACAAAGAGGTTGATCAGCGCAGTCACCAGTACAAAACCAATCAGCAGCAGCACCGGGTAGCTTTGTAAACCCATTAAAATCAGCGCATTGGCGCCCAGGTAGGTGATGTAAGCCCCCAGGCCGCTGTAACTGAGTACGCCGAGAAAGTTGTAGCAGAAGAAGGTTAGCACCAGAATGTAGCCCATGGTGTCCATTTGTTTCACCATGGCTTTCACCACATCCATCATGCTGCCAAATTTACCGCTGGCAACGCCAAAGGCAATGCCGATGGTCGCAAACACAAAGGTGATCACCAGGATGATGTTGTTCAAAAAGGGCGTCACTTGCTGACCTGCCTCGTTGGTGAAAGGTGCCAGGGGGCCCAGCGCCAGAGCGGCGACTGCGGCCAGTGCCAGCAGCAAGGCGATGCCAGAGGCGCGCAGACCGCGCTGCTCTTGTGGCGTGACATCAAAGTCGGAAATTTGTAGATCCTCAGGGACGGTGTACGGCTTGTGCTCCAGCCGTGGGCCGACAAATTTAATTGTGACCCAGGCGCCGACGGCAGCCAGCACAAAAGTCGAGGCTAAAATAAAGTAATAATGCATGGTGGCTGGCGTTAAGGCGTCGCCTGCGGCATTGACGAAAGGGATGCCCTGCGCCTCGGCAAAAACCTGAGCATTGACGCCAATGATCACATCAATCGGCGTTGCCGGGATCAGGTTGGCACTAAAGCCGGCTGAGACACCGGCAAAAGCGGCCGCCATGCCTATCAGTGGGTTTTTACCCAGGCCGGCATAAAGCAAACCGGCCAGTGGGATCAAAATCAAATAACCGGCATCGGTGGCAATGGAGCTCATAATGCCCAAAAACACCAGCAGCAGTGGCAGCCATTTGACCGGCAAGGCGCGGCTGATTTTTTTCAGCACAGCGCCAAACAA
>JAFIFR010000241.1 GCA_020831935.1 Alkalimonas sp. | reverse complement strand
ACTGGACCGGCCTGCGCGCCACGCATGGCAGCCCCCTGCTCCTACTGACGCTGGTATGGCTGTCCGCCAGAGCGCTGATGCTGTTTGGTGGTTCGCTGTTTGGTGGTTCGCTGCCTGGCGTTTTGGTCGCAGTGGTTGATCTGGCTTTTTTACCGCTGGCCGCCCTGTTGTTTGGCCGCATTTTGCTCAAAGCCGGCCAAAGCCGCAATCTGTTCTTTGTGCCCTTGTTGCTGCTGCTAACCGCCTGCAATGCGTTGATGCATGCCGGTGTACTGCTCAATCAGCCGCTGTACAGCCAGCACGGTATGCTCAATACCATCTGGCTGATTACCCTGGTGATGGCCATCGTCTCCGGCCGGGTGTTGCCAATGTTTACCGCCAATGGCACCCAAACCCCGAAAATCGAGGCCAAACCCTGGCTGGATAACGCCGCCCTTGGATCACTCTGGCTGATTTTTGCGCTGCACTTCTTGCTGCTGGCCAGTTGGCTACCGGCCCGGCTGATGGCCCTGCTGTATGCCACGGCTGCTTTGCTCTGCTTTTGGCGGCTGCTGCGGGTCAAGATCTGGCTGACTTTTCGGGTGCCCTTGCTTTGGTCTTTACACATCGCCTGCTACTTTATACCTGTTGGACTGACACTGTTCGCTGGCAAAGCAGCCGGTTTGGCGGTGAGCCAAAGCACCGCCATCCATGCGCTTACCGCCGGCGCCATGGGCGTGATGATCCTGGCGATGATGGCACGGGTCTCGCTCGGCCATACCGGCCGTATGTTGCAGCCTAAACCTGTGATGGCCGCCGCCTTTGTGCTGCTGATTGCCTCTGTCCTGCTGCGGGTACTGGCGCAGTGGCTGCCCGGCTTTGCCCTGTACTGGTATCAACTGGCCATTGCCGGCTGGGTGCTGGCTTTTGGCTGTTACTGCCTGGTGTACTGGCCGGTACTGACCACACCAAGAGCCGATGGCCGGCCGGGGTAAAGGCTAAGCAATGAGATACCAAGCCCCTTACCTCTGACGGGGTAAGGGCTTCGTATCTTTGATGCACATCAAATTGCTATTGTTTTCAGCACCTAGACTGAGGATCTTCCTCGATGAAAACAGGTACTGATTATGAACCCGGCTCTACCAACCTCTTCAGAACAGAAACCTTTGGTGTATGCCTGCTCTGGCTGCTCCAATGTCGCCCAGCTGGCCAATGATCTGGCCGTGGTGCTGGACCGCCAGGGGCTGGCACAGATGTCCTGCATTGCCGGGCTTGGCGGTCATGTCAAACAGCTGCTCAAAGTTGCGCAATCCGGCCGGCCCATTCTGGCCATTGATGGCTGCCCGCTCAACTGTGTGCGCCAGACCCTGGCGCAGCATCAACTGGTGCCTACCTATCATCTGGAACTCAGCAGTCTGGGCTACAAGAAAAAAGAACATGAAGACTGCAGCATCGGCGATGCTTATCGCTTACTGCATCAGGTGCAAACCGAGATCCTGCCGCAGCTGTCAGCTGACGCCACAACCTGACTGCCGTGCCAACCCCGGCCACACAGCTAACCCACAGCGCAAACCGGGCAGTTGGGATCGGCCGGCAACTGAAAGCTTTGCCACTGGCCCTGCATCGCATCAAACAACAACAGGCGGCCATAGGCGGGCTCGCCGACTTTGGCCAGAATTTTAATGGCTTCCAGCGCCTGCATGCTGCCAATCACCCCGACCAGCGGCGAGAGCACGCCCGATTCCATGCAGCTGAGTTGCTGCTCGCCAAATAACTGGCTTAAGCACTGATAGCAGGCCTGTGTGCCATCCATTGAAAAACTCATCACCTGGCCTTCCAGCCGGATAGCAGCACCAGATACCAGCGGCGTGCCGGTAGCAAAACAGGCGGCATTGATGGCGTTACGCGTGGCCAGGTTGTCGCTGCAATCGAGCACCAGGTCAAAGTCCGCCAGCATCTGCTGCAGCTCCTGCTGCCCCAGCCGCCGGGTGAGCGCACTAAGCTTGGTATCCGGGTTCATGCCGCTTACATGCCGGGCTGCCACCGCCGCTTTGGGTTGGCCGATATCGCTTTGCCGGAACAAAATCTGCCGCTGCAGATTGCTGCTGTCCACCACATCATCATCGACCAGGGTCAAGGCACCTATTCCGCTGGCGACCAGATAAGGCGCTGCTGCGCAGCCAAGGCCCCCAACGCCAATTTGCAATACCCTTGCCGCCAGCAAGGCTTCCTGGCCGTGAAAATCCATCGCTGGCAACATCAGGTGGCGGCTGTAACGCAGGCTTTGAGCCTGGGTGAGCTCTTTCAGCTTACTTTTATCTGCTTTGGTCATGAGACTGCTCCATAGGGGGAAGCGCGACCGGCTCTGGCCGCAGCCATAACCAGGTCGCCACACCGGCTAAAAACGGTGGCAGGATAATTTTTAACAACACAGGGGCGGCCGAGAACCACATCAGCAGCACCGAGCCCGTCATCATCAGACTGGCCAGCCATTTGGCGCGGCGCGACACAGCACCGTGCTGACGCCAAGCCAAAATAGGCGGGCCATAGCGCGGATGTTGTAACAGCCATAGCTCCAATGCCGGCCAGCCCTTGCCTGCGGCCCAGGCCGACAGCAACAAAAAAGGCACTGTGGGTAAGCCTGGCAGCGGGATCCCCAAGAGGCCCAGCAGCAATGCCTTGATAGCCAGCAAGCGCCAGAGCAACACTTTGAACCACTGCCAGGCTTTTACCGCTTTCATGACAGTTCCCGGCTGCTTTTCAGCCCCAGCTTTTGGGCCAGTTTGTGCAAATTGCTGGCATCCACTCCCAGGGCTCTGGCGGCATCGGCCCAGCACTGCTGATGCTGCACCAGGGCGCTTTTTATCATCTGGCGTTGGGTGCAATGCACCGCCTGTTTCAGCGTTAAGCCCGCTACATCTGCCAGCGGCGTGGCTTCTGCCGGGGTTGCCATCAGTGCAGATGGCTCTGCCGAACTCAGCCCCAGCCAGTCGGCTTCAATGCTAACGATGTCCTGTCGGCTCATGCCCTGGCTAAGCGCCTGAATGGCCGCCCGGCTTAGCACATGCTCCAGCTCCCGCACATTGCCCGGCCAGTGGTATTGCAGCAGCTGCT
>JAFIFR010000240.1 GCA_020831935.1 Alkalimonas sp. | reverse complement strand
GTTTTGAGATGCGCGATGGCGTGGCCCATGCTACCGACTGGCTGGCGATTATTTTTAGCCCCTCTTTTCCCTACCGCCTCACTCATATGCTGTTGGCTTCGGCGCTGACGGTGTGTTTTTTAGTGGCTGGTCTGTCGGCTTATCGTCTGCTTCGCGGTGACAACAAAAAAGCCCCGCAACTGACGTTAAAAACGGCTCTGTTCAGTGCCGCCTTGCTGGTGCCTTTGCAGATTTTTGTTGGCGATCTGCATGGGTTAAATACGCTGGAACATCAGCCACAAAAATTAGCAGCGATGGAAGGGATCTGGGAAACTCAAAAAGGCGCGCCGCTGATACTATTTGCGATACCGGATGAAGAAAACCGCCAAAACCGCTTTGCGCTGGAAATTCCGAAGCTGGCCAGCCTGATTTTAACCCACCAGTTGGATGGTGAGCTGAAAGGCCTGAATGAGTTTGAAGGCGAGCACCCACCGGTGGCACCGGTGTTTTACAGCTTCCGGTTAATGGTTGGCATCGGCATGCTGATGCTGCTGATGGCCTGGTGGTGCAGCGCCCGTTTGTACCGCCATGGCAGCCTGACACCGCTGCAACTCAAGTTGCTGGTTGGTATGACCTTCTCGGGTTGGGTGGCTACTTTGGCCGGCTGGTACGTCACTGAAATCGGCCGTCAGCCCTATCTGGTCTATGGTGTGCTGAAAACCCGCGATGCCGTCACCACCATCGCCAGTGAGCAGGTGGCTATTACGCTGAGCCTCTATCTGCTGCTGTACGCGGTGCTGCTATTTGCTTACATCAAAACCCTCTTCGTGCTGGCAAGAAAGGCCGTCGATGTCGAAGAGTACGACTTAACCCAGCCTGGTCTGCCCGAGCGCAAAGCCAATACAACCGCAGAAGGAGCTACAGCATGAGTTGGTTAACTGCCGAAAATCTGGCGCTGGCGTTTGCCGCCCTCACCGCCCTGTCGCTGTTGCTGTACGGGATTTTGGATGGCTACGATTTGGGTGTGGGTATTACCCTGCCGATGCAAAACGAAGCCTGGCGCGATACCGCCATTGCCTCAATCGGCCCTTTTTGGGATGCCAACGAAACCTGGCTGGTGATGGCGGTTGGCTTGTTGTTGGTGGCCTTTCCCGCTGCCCACAGCGCCATTTTGCACGCCATGTATTTGCCCGCCGCCTTGCTGCTGATTGGTCTGATCCTGCGCGGCGTGGCCTTTGACTTTCGTGCCAAGGTCAAGCCGGCGCAAAAACGCAACTGGGACTGGACCTTTAAAGCCGGCTCTTTGCTGGCGACCTTCAGCCAGGGCTTTATGCTGGGTATTTATGTGATGGGGCTGAACTACCAGCTGAGCAGTGTGCTTTTTGCCAGCTTCAGTGGCCTTTGTGTCACCGCCGCCTACGCCATGATTGGCAACGCCTGGCTGATTGGCAAAACCAGCGGCGAGTTGCAACGCCACGCCATCGCCACCTGCAAAAAAGCCGGCGTGCTGACCTTTGGTGGTATTCTGGCAGTCAGCATGATCAATCCACTGGTCAATGCCAATGTCTATGCGGTCTGGACCGAGCCGCCGCTGGCGTATTTCTATGCCGCCATTCCCTTGCTGTGCTTTGGTATGTTTGCGCTCGGTTATCTGGTGTTAAAGCGTTTGCCACTGCCGGATGACAAAGGTGCCTGGCTGCCCTTCTGGCTGACGCTGATTATTTTTGTTTGCTGTTTTGCCGGCCTGGCGCTGAGTTTCTACCCCTTTGTGGTACCGAACGAGATGACGCTGTACGAGGCCGCCAGCTCGAAAGAGTCGCTGCAGATTATTTTCTTTGGCGCTGTCTTTGTACTGCCTTTTATCCTGGCCTATACCGTGGTGGCTTACTACGCCTTTCGTGGCAAAGCCGATAACCTGACCTACTACTGAGCCAGCTGAACAGGAGCTTTGGGCGCTGCCATAAATTTTAATGCAGCGCCCATTCACCGGTGTTATGATTCAGACAATCAATGTCCAACTTAATAAGCATTGAACGGATGAATATCAACAAAGTCGATTTAAACCTGCTGGTCTATCTGGATGTGTTGCTGCGGGAGAAAAACGTCACCCGCGCCGCCAATCAGCTCAATATCACTCAGCCGGCGATGAGCAATGGCTTAAAACGGCTGCGCGACTTATTAAACGATCCTATTTTAGTGCGTACCTCCGAGGGCATGGTGCCGACCGAGCGCGCCAAAGAGTTGGCGCCCATTGTGCGCGGTGTACTGTTGACCTTAGAAGAAAGCCTGCAGCCGCACAAGGATTTCGACCCCAGCCAAAGTAGCCGGGTGTTTCGCATTATGGCCAGCGATTACGCAGCCTCCACTCTGATCCCTGCTCTGCTGAAAAAAATGCGCGAGCAGGCACCGGCCACCACCCTGGATATTATGACGCCGTCCGATGTCACTTTTCACGATGTTGAAAACGGTAAAGTGGATATGGCCATCAACCGCTTTGATCAACTGCCGCAGTCCTTCCATCAGAAAACCGTCTGGCGCGATAATTTTGCCTGCCTGGTCAACCGCAAGAACCCGGTACTGAAGCAGTTTAATCTGGAAGGCTACTTAAAAAGCCGCCATATCTGGGTCAGTAAAACCGGCTTTGGTGTGGGCGTGGGCATGGATCCGAAAGACATTCAAAAGCTCGGCTGGGTGGATGAAGCTCTGGCCAAACTGGGCAAACAGCGCACCATCAGTGTCTTTACCCGCAACTACCATGTGGCGATGCATCTGGCGGTGGAAATGGATCTGATTGCCACCCTGCCACTTCGGGCCGCGCGACTGTATGAGAACGATGACAGCATGGCGATTTTAGATCCGCCCTTTGCCATCCCATCCATCGAGCTGAAAATGATCTGGAGCCCGCTGCTGCATCAGGATGCCAGCCATATCTGGCTGCGCCGGCTGATCACCGAAACAGCGGATGAGATCAATGCGTAACCGGTGAAGGGTGCACGTTAAGCTGTTAAAATTCAGCCGCTGCTGACATCAGCAAGATCAGCAGCGGCTGCAGTGGCTCCCAGCATCCCAGGTTAGGGAGAGCCAAAGTAGTTGAACACCCTGGACGTTACGGCAGCAAGTCGTAAGCGGGTAAAGTTAGAAAGTCCACCAGTTC
>JAFIFR010000239.1 GCA_020831935.1 Alkalimonas sp. | reverse complement strand
GCAAGCAAAGCTCGGCCGTGCTCAGTGGTGCCGCCAAAGCCAATTGCTACATTGCGCTGGAGCAAGAGCGGGGCCAGGTTGCAGCCGGCGAGTCGGTGCAGATCCTGCCGTTTTATCAGTTGCTGCGTTAACCTGTGACAAGGGGTAGCTGCCAACTACCCCTTCTGCGCTTAAAGCGAGCAACCCTTCCTTGATCGTGATCAAGTCAGTGTCACCACGTTACTCCGAGACTAAGTGCAAAGCTTAAATTTGGAGATGACGATGAATTTAGTGGATGCACTGCTGTGTGAACTCAAAGATATGGGCGTGCAGCACTTGTACGGGATCCCCGGCGATTTTGTACTGCCGCTGTTTGAGCAGTTGCAGCAAAAAAATCAGCTGCCCCTGGTGTATTTAAGCCATGAACCGGCGGCGGTGTTCGCCGCCGATGCCGCGGCCCGGATCAGCAACCGCCCTGCGGCGGTGATCCTGACCTACGGCGCCGGCGCATTGAATGCGGTGAATGCCGTGGCTCAAGCCTATGTCGAGCATGTGCCGCTGCTGGTGATTGCCGGCTATCCGGCCAAAACGGAGAAAGAGCGCCAGCTGCTGATCCATCATCAGGCCAGGCGTTTTGACTCGCAAAAGAAAATCTTTGAAGAGATCACCGCCTGCCAGGTACGGCTGGACGATCCGGCCACCGCCTGGCAGCAGTTGCAGCATGCCTGCCGTCTTTGCCAGCAGGAATCTTTGCCGGTGCTGATTGAATGGCCCCGAGATGCGTCCAACTTTCCGGTAGCTGAGCGTCCCAGGTTGCTGAGGCGCAAGGTAGATGAAGCCCAGCTGCAATTGGCGGCGCAAGCCATCCAGCAGCGCTTGGCTGTGGCACAGAAGCCAGTGCTGTTGGTGGATGTTGATGTGCGGCGCTTTGCCGCGGTCGAGCACGTCGAGCAATTGGCCAAAGGCTGCCAAATCCCCATTCTGACCACCTTACTTGGCCGGGCTGCGGTTGATCAGCAGCATCCTTGTTACCGTGGCATTTTTCTGGATCAGGCCGACAGCCAGAGTTATGCCCTGATCGAGCAGGCCGACTTAATCATTCAACTGGGTGTCTTGCCAACCGACAGCAATTTTGCCGCCCATCAGCACCTGTTTCAGGCCGACAGGGTGCTTGACGTGCAGCAGCAGGGCTGTCGCATTGGCGAGCAGTTCTACGTTGGTTTTGGTATCCGCGATTTGCTGATAGCTCTCTCTGCTATGGAGTTGCCGGTCTTTAGCCTGAGTTCGAAGACAGCTCGACCCTTGGATATTCCGGCAGAGCCGGAGGCGAGCAAAGCATTGGATCCCATTCGCTTAATGCAGTGCCTGCACCGGGAGCTGTCGGCGCAGCCGGCTACCCTGCCGATGGTGACCGATATCGGCGACTGTTTGTTTGCCTCGTTGCACGCTGCACCCAGCTTGCTGCTGGCACCGGCTTTTTATGCCTCGATGGGCTATGCAGTACCGGCTGCCATAGGAGTGCAGATAACCAGTGGGCTTCGGCCGGTGGTCCTGGTGGGGGATGGTGCTTTTCGCATGACCGGGTTGGAGCTCGGCCATTGCCAGCGCTATGGCGTGAGTCCCATTGTGGTGCTTTTTAACAACAGCAGCTGGGAGATGATCAAAGCCTTTGCACCTAAGCTGGACTGCGCCAACCTTGGTCAGTGGCATTACGCCGAGCTGGCCGAGGCCATGGGCATGCTGGGACTGGTTGCCGACGATGAAGCAAGCCTGAGTCAGGCTATCCGGCTGGCGCTGGCCAGGCCCGAACAGCCGGTGCTGATCGAGGTGCGTTACCAGGCAGGCCAGCAAAGCCAGCAATTGAGCCGTTTTGCCAGGCGGTTTTTGGGCTGCTAGCCCAATAACTTGGTCGCAGTGCTGGCACCATTGGCAGCAGTCTGGTTGCAGGAATAGCCATGGCTTATCATACTTATCGTCATGTTCACTCATCACAGGTTGACGGTTATGCGATGGCTTTCTGGTGTTTTGCTTGGCGCTTTGTTGTTGGTTGTAGGCTGGCAATTGCAGGCGGAATCCGCTCAGCACAGCGTAATTGTGTTTGATCAGGTGCAGGTGCTGCCGATGGACTCGGCAGAGCTACTGTCCAATCAGCGGGTACTGGTGCAAGGCGATCGCATTGTGGCGGTGGCACCGGCGGCGGAGCTGGCGATCCCAGAGGGCGCCAAAGTGATTGATGGTCGGGGGCGTTATTTGCTGCCAGGTCTTGCTGAAATGCATGGCCATGTACCGCCGATGGTGGATTTTAGTGGCATGCCGGCCCGCTACCTGGATGATGTGCTCAAGCTCTATCTGGCCGGTGGTGTCACTACCGTACGTGGCATGCTGGGCCATGAGCACCAATTGCGGTTAAAAGACGACATTGCCAGTGGAAAGCGGCTGGGGCCAACCTTGTATCTGGCCGGTCCCAGTTTCAATCAGCATACCGTGACTTCACCAGAGCAAGCCCGTGAGCGCGTGCGCCAGCACAAAAACGAGGGCTGGGACTTGTTAAAAATTCACCCGGGTTTAAGCCTGGCGCAGTATCAGGCCATTGCCGATGAAGCCAAACAGCAAGGCATCGATTTCGCGGGCCACGTACCGGAAGCTGTGGGAGTGGAGCAAGCCATTCAGCTAGGCAGTCGAACCATTGATCACCTGGATGGCTACATGGCAGCCTTGGGTGGTTTTGACGGTGAGCTTAGTCTGGATGACATGGCCGGCTTGGTTGCCCTGACCAAAGCGCACGGGGTAGCTGTGGTGCCGACCCAGGCGCTGTGGGAAACCATTATTGGTGCTGCCGATCGGGAGGCACTGGAAAGTTTTGATGAGCTGAAATACATGCCGGCCAGGGTGCTGAATGGCTGGCGCCGTTATCTGGACTCGGCTTCTGGCGCTTACTATACCGGTGAAACGGCCGAAATCCATGCGGCAAACCGCCAGCGGCTACTCAGTGCCTTGTATCAGGCTGGGGTCACTATTTTGATGGGTACCGATGCGCCGCAGCTATACAGTGTGCCAGGGCTATCGCTGCGCCGTGAACTGCCGTTGATGGAGGCAGCTGGCATGAGCCATTTTGATATTCTTCGCAGCGGCACCGTGCTGGTGGGCGAGTATTTTGCCGATCAGGATACCTTCGGCC
>JAFIFR010000238.1 GCA_020831935.1 Alkalimonas sp. | reverse complement strand
TGCAGCAAAAACTGACGATGTGGCAATACCTGGTGCCAAGCCGCTATGATTTACCGATGGCGGAAGAGCTATTTCCGGCGGCTAGTTACCAATACATTCTTTATGGTATGCGGCACTTACCAAGGAACGAGCGGCCAAACAAAGCAGACTTACGAGCCAACCAGGCCTTTGCTGAAGTGCAGCAACAAATACAACAGCTCAGAGCGGGTCTGGTGCCTAATCGCGACTTATTGCACCAAATCAAAACTCACGGCTTACAAAAAATTTAAAGGGGAGCCGATGGCTACTATCGAATTACTCAATAATGTGGACCACCTGGATGTCAAAATCCGCACGGAACCTAGCTCAAAGCTTGGTGATAACCAAATGTTCTGCTTGAGCTTTCCAGCTGAATTCCGTGCAGCGCAAGCCTATTACCCCATCCTCTTCTACAAAGACGGCAACACCGGTCAATTTATGCCGGTGTTGCTGCTGGGGTTTCAAGCGGGTGAAAACCTCTTTGTGCAACAGCAGAAGTGGCAAGCGGGTTACTTGCCGCTGGATATCGCTCGCGTGCCCTTTACCATCGGCCTGCAAAATGGTGAGCGCGTGATCCACCTGGATACGGCACACCCGAAAGTCAGCCGCACCAGTGGTGAAGCCTTGTTTTTAGAGTTTGGGGGGCACAGTCCCTATCTGCAGCAAGTAGCGGAGCAACTGGAAACCCTGCACCATGGTCTCATTGATGCCAAGCAGTTCAGTCAGCAGCTGCTGGCACTGGAGTTGATTGAGTCTTTTGTGCTGGATGTCACCTTAGACAATGGCCAACAGCACAGTTTGCATGGCTTTTATACCATCAACGAACCTCAGTTGGCGCAGCTTGGCAGCGAACAATTGGCGCAGTTGCAGCAAAGCGGTTACCTGGAGGCGATTTACATGATGCTGGCTTCGCAAGCCCAGTTTGCCCGCTTGATTGGCTTTAAAAATCAACAAGTGGCCATGAACTAAGATGTGGCCCGAAGCACAGCCGGTAGCCACGCTGTCCGGCCAGACCGCGGATAGCATCAGCATGGCTGAACTGAATAGTCCTCAGCCACACTACTTGCCTGGTTTTGCGAAACACTGGCCAGCTGTGCGCGCAGCCTGCCAGGGGCAAGTTGCCATCAGCGACTATCTGTTACGCCACTACAGTGGCGAGCCACTTACCGCTTACACCAGCGATGTGCAAAGTGGCGGCCGGGTGTTTTACAATGCCGATTTCAGCGGCTACAACTTTCAGCCTGTGCGCGCCACACTTGAACAACTGCTGTCTATTTCGGGTGACGCTGCCCACTGGTATGTAGGGTCCACTTTTGTACCGCGCTGGTTCCCCCAATGGCTGCCCGAGCAAAGCGTGCCAGCTTTAGAGCAAAATACCGATAACCCCTTGGTTAGTTTGTGGCTGGGCAATCAAAGCCGCGTCGCGGCCCACGCCGATTTACCGCAAAACCTGGCGGTGGTGGTTGCCGGGCGCAGACGTTTTACCCTGTTTCCACCAGAACAATTACCCAATTTGTACATTGGGCCGCTTGATGCCTCTCCTGCCGGCAGACCGATTAGTCTGGTGGACTTTGCTAAGCCCGATCTTGCACAGTTTCCAAAGTTTGCCGAAGCCATGGCCCATGCACAAGTGGTTGAATTGGAACCAGGCGATGCCTTAATCATCCCCAGCATGTGGTGGCATCATGTTGAGGCGCTCAGTCCACTCAATGTGCTGATGAATTTTTGGTGGCGTGATAGTCCAGCTTATGTACCCAGTCCGCAACTGGCATTAACCCTGGCGATGCTCAGTTTAAATGCGCTACCAGCCGAGCAAAAAGCGGCCTGGCGTGCGCATTTTGATCATTATGTATTTGAGCAGGATCAGGCCGGGCACATTCCTGAACACCTTCAGGGTTTGCAAGGCCCCATAACGGAAACTTCAGCCCGGCAAGTCCGTGCTGAACTGTTAAATAAGCTCAACCGATAACCTAATGGTGAACAACGAGGTGCAGATGCAGTCGCAAGCAATCAAACGTGTGGTGATTGCCGGTGGTGGAACCGCTGGCTGGATGGCGGCAGCCGCCTTCGCCAAATTACTGGGCAAACACTTGGAAATCTGTTTGGTCGAGAGTGATGATATTGGCACCGTCGGGGTGGGAGAGGCGACCATACCGCCCTTATTGACCTTGCACAAGCTATTGGGCATTAACGAAGCTGAATTTATGGCCGCCACCCAGGCGACTTTTAAATTGGGCATCCAATTTGAAAACTGGCGCGATCAGGGACAGGATTACATTCACTCCTTCGGCACTACCGGCCAGGACTGCTGGGCGGCGGGTTTTCAGCATTTCTGGTTAAAAGGCCAGCAAGTCGGATTGACCAGTGACTACGGTGACTATTGCCCTGAGTTGCTGGCAGCTAAAGCCGGTAAGTTTGCCCATTTGCCGAACCGAGCATTAAATTACGCCTTTCATTTTGATGCCGGTTTGTACGCCAGGTTCTTGCGCGCCATGGCGGAGCAGCACGGGGCCACCCGCATCGAAGGAAAAATTGCCAAGGTGGAGACCTGCGAACTAACCGGTACCATTAAAGCACTGCAACTGGCCAGCGGCGAGCGTATTGCCGGCGATCTCTTTATTGATTGCACCGGGTTTCGCGCCCTGCTCATTGAGCAAACCCTGCATACTGGCTTTGACGATTGGAGTCACTGGTTACCTTGTGATTCAGCGATAGCAGTGCAAACCAGCGCCACACGGGAGCCGGTGCCCTACACCCGCTCCATCGCGCATGGTGCCGGCTGGCAGTGGCAAATACCGCTGCAGCATCGGGTGGGGAACGGCATGGTGTATTGCAGCAAGCATTGGTCTGATGATGAGGCCAAAGCGACCTTGCTGGCCAACCTTAGTGGCGACTTACTGACAGAACCGCGACTTATCAAGTTCCGTACCGGCATGCGCCGTAAGCACTGGAATAAGAACTGCATTGCCGTTGGTTTATCCAGTGGCTTTATTGAGCCGCTGGAGTCGACCAGTATTCACCTGATCCAGCGCAGCATTGTCCGCTTGCTGCAAATGTTCCCTCTCAAGGGCATCAGTCAGGCCGACATTGATGAGTTTAATCAGCAAACCGAACACGAAGTGTTGAACATTCGTGATTTCATTA
>JAFIFR010000237.1 GCA_020831935.1 Alkalimonas sp. | reverse complement strand
TCAAATTGGAAAAGAGCTGATACTATGAGCTTTAAATTTGTGGGGATCCCTTAGGCATTTTATGGCATCTGTTTTTCTTGAATCGATCCGTGAGTTTATGACGACACGCCGTTATGCACGTCGTACCATTGATACTTATGTGTACTGGATACGATTTTTTATCCTTTACCATGCTAAGAAACATCCAGCACAGATGGCTGAGCCAGAGGTTGAGCAATTTTTGACGTACCTGAGCAATCAACGCAACGTCGCCCCTAAAACCCAAGCCACTGCACTGAATGCCATAGTTTTCTTATACCGGAATATTATTTCCCGGCCTTTATCCATGGAGATGAGTTTCAACAAGTCCAACATTGCTACAAAGCTACCCGTGGTACTTACCCGTGAAGAAATGCAGCGGGTGCTGCTGGCAATTGATCCCAGACATAAGCTCATTGCCCAATTATTGTATGGCAGCGGCTTGCGTTTAATGGAAGCAGTGCGGCTTCGTGTTAAGGATATCGATTACGACTACATATCTTTGATGGTGTGGCAGGGTAAGGGAAATAAAAATCGGCGTGTGACTCTGGCACCGGAGTTGTTGCCTTTGCTGCACAATCAAACGACTCTGGTGCAGGACTATTGGTGCAGCGATAAACAAGCAGAAGAGTATGCCGGTGTCTGGTTACCCAATGCGTTAGCGCTTAAGTACCCATCGGCTCCGAAGGAGCTGGGTTGGCAGTATTTATTTCCATCGTCTCAGCTAAGCGAAGATCCCGAGTCGAAACTGATTCGCCGTCACCATATTGATGAAACCACGGTACGAAAGGCGATCAAAAAGGCAGCGGCGCTTGCCAAAATTAAAAAACAAGTCACCTGCCACACCCTACGCCACAGCTTCGCAACCCACCTGCTCGAATCCGGTGCCGATATCCGCACCGTGCAAGAACAACTGGGCCACACCGATGTACGCACTACGCAAATTTATACCCATGTGCTTAATCGTGGTGCCAGCGGTGTGAAAAGCCCGTTATCGCAGTTGCTGTAGGTAAAAACAGACAGAGTTCGCTATACTTAAAAAGGAGAGTGTATATGCCGACTATCTCGATGTTCTATGGCATTATTATCCGGATGTATTACGCTCCGAAAGAGCACCCACCACCACATTTTCATGTGTACTACGGTGAATACAGGGCAACCATAGACATCAGAACCTGCGAGTTAATGCAAGGCTCACTTCCCAAAAAGCAGACAAAGCTTGTGTTAGCATGGGCAGAATTGCATCAAGACGAACTGTTCGCTGATTGGGCATTGGTGATGAATGGTGAAGAGCCATTTAAAATTCAGCCACTGAAGTAAAGGAATAAACATGCAGCCATCGGTCAAAAAGGTCACCGCACTTGAAAACTACCGGCTTTCTGTGGAGTTTTCCAATGGCGAACATGGCACCTTAGATATGAATCCTTACCTTGACTTTGGTGTGTTCAAACGGCTCAAGGAGCCTGGCGCATTTCAGCAAGTATTCGTATCCTTTGACACCATTGAATGGCACTGTGGTGTAGATCTTGATCCTGAATTTGTGTATCGCAAGTGCGAACGGACAGCGACTCAACCCAAACTCACCGCAAATAGCTAATATTGCTTAGAACTCAGATAAAAAAGGCGCCGCAGCGCCTTTAGTCATTTGAATACACGGCTTTAAAAACAATCACCCGGCACCCGCACCCAGCCTTCCATCAACACCCGGGCGCTGCGGCTCATGCTGGCTTTGGTGACCACCCAATCACCGTTTTGTTGCTCGGCAGCGGCCCCTACCCTAAGCGTCCCGGATGGGTGACCAAAGCGGACGGCTTCCAGTGCTCCGCCACCGGCGGCCAGGTTCACCAAAGTGCCTGGAATGGCGGCTGCGGTGCCAATGGCCACTGCGGCGGTGCCCATCATGGCGTGGTGCAGTTTGCCCATGGAGAGCGCCCTTACCAGCAAGTCGATATCCGCGGCCTCTACCGCCTTGCCACTGGATGCGCTGTAGCTTTTTGGCGGCGCAACAAAAGCCACTTTCGGCGTATGCTGGCGGCTGGCGGCTTCGCTGATTTCGCTGATAAGCCCCATCTGCAAAGCACCATAGGCGCGAATGGTTTCAAAGCGCTGTAACATTTCAGCACTGCCATTAATCGCATCCTGCAATTCGGTGCCATCAAAGCCTAAATCGGCAGCGTTTAAAAAGATGGTTGGGATGCCGGCATTAATAAAGGTGGCCGGGAAACTGCCTACCCCTGGTACTTCCAGCGTATCAACCAGCTTACCGGTTGGGAACATGGCGCCGCTGGCATCGGCCGGGTCCATAAAGTCGATTACCACTTCGGCGGCCGGAAAAGTCACGCCGTCGAGCTCGAAATCGCCGGTTTCCTGCACCTGGCCCTTGCTAACAGGCACATGGGCAATGATGGTTTTACCAATATTGGCCTGCCAAATCCGTACGGTGCAGATGCCATCCTGCGGAATGCGGCTCACATCAATCAGGCCATTGCTGATCGCAAAAGAGCCGACTGCAGCCGTTAAATTACCGCAGTTGCCACTCCAGTCGATAAATGGCTTGTCGATGGCAACCTGACCAAACAGATAGTCGACATCGTGCTCCGGCTGGCTGCTTTTGCTTAAAATCACTGTTTTACTGGTACTGGACGTTGCGCCGCCCATGCCATCGGTGTGTTTGCCGTAGGGGTCCGGGCTGCCAATGACCCGCAGCAGCAAGGCATCCCGGGCCGGGCCCGGTACCCTCGCCTGCTCCGGCAAATCGTCCAGCTTAAAAAATACCCCTTTCGAGGTTCCGCCACGCATATAGGTGGCTGGAATACGGATCTGTGATTGAAACATTATACTGTTCCTTCCAAAAAATCCTTCGCAAAGCGCTGCAGCACCCCACCGGCCTCGTAAATCGACACTTCTTCGGCGGTATCCAACCGGCAACGCACCGGTACTTCAAGCTCGTCACCGTTTTTGCGGTGAATAACCAAAGTCAGGGTTGCACCCGGCGTACGCTCACCGCGCACATCAAAGGTCTCGGTGCCGTCGATGTGCAACGTATGACGGGTGGTGCCCGGCTCAAACTCCAGCGGCAATACACCCATACCAATCAGGTTGGTGCGATGAATGCGCTCAAAGCCTTCGGCGGCAATGGCTTCCACCCCGGCCAGCCGCACGC
>JAFIFR010000310.1 GCA_020831935.1 Alkalimonas sp. | reverse complement strand
TCAAACTCAAAGCGGTACAGCAAGTCGACCGACTGCTCCAGGCCTGTGACACTCTCCAGATAAAGATTGCGCATTAAGCGGTAACGCAGGGTGAACTCGCCAAAAGGCTCGAAAATACCGACCCCGTACTTCACTTGCAAATTGCGGGTCAGGTAGCCGCTGACGGTGACCTGAGATTGATCGCCGGTGCCGGCGGTATCCAGCGTCAGATCTTGCACCCCAAAGGCTTCGCCAAGGCTGCCTACCAGCCTGGAGCTGGTCGCCAGGCCCAGACCGATTAAGCTGGTGGTGACCGGGTTGGCGGCGCTGCCCGACTCGCTGTCCAGGTTTCGCCCCAGCAGCAGGTAAGAAGTGGCATTGGCCTGTGCCATGGCGGGCTCGGAGAAAATTTGAATGTTGGGCTCATCGGCAGGGCCACTGACACGAATACCGGCGATGACATCGTCTTCGATGTTATCTGGGTTGCGGATGGCTTCCAGGTTCAGGAATGGCTGATCGGCCGGTCCACTGAACAGAACTTGCCCGCGACGGATCAACAAATCCTGGCCATAAGATCGAAAAGTACCATCCACCAGGTTCAACTCGCCATAAAGCCGGGGCTGAGCACTGTCTTGCCGGACCTGCAGGCTGCCCCGGATATGGCTGCGCAGGCCAAAGGCGGCAAAGCGAACCTGATCACCCAACCGAACCCGGATATCGGTGTGAAACGGCAAAGCTCTGCTGTCGGTGGTTTCTTGCAGTGGGTTAAAATCAGCATCCACCAAGACTTCATCACGACTAATGCTGACGGCCGCTTCTGGCAGGCTGTCAACCACCAGACGCGCCCAGGGGATATCGACAGTGCCGCTAAGGAGCGCGCGTTCAGGGTTGGCGGTCAGGGTTAAATCCGGTTGCAATTGCAACCGACCCAGCGGGATCTGCACGGAAAGGGCATCACCACGGATCCCGAGCTGTGCCGACCAGGCAGCCAGATCGGCCCACTGGCTGTCGCCTTGCAATTGCACTTCACCTTGCGGAGTTTGCACAAAGCCCTGCAACTGAGCACTGTCGCTGTTAAAGTCGATGGATAGCGCCCCTCGCTCAATATCGATCGGTGACATCTGGCCGCGAACCGAGACATCCTGGACTCGCAGGTGTCCGGTCACACTCGGTTGTTGCAATGGGCCCTCCAATCGGATCTGGCTGTTTAACACCGCATTCAGCTGACTGAAGTCATCCAGCAAGGGCTGTAAAAACTCAAAACTAAATTGATCAACCTGAATGTCTGCGGCCAAATGGCGTTGATCGCTGTCCAATTCGCTAAGCTGTATCTGACCCTGCAGACTGCCTTGCTCGGTGATGCCGGCCTGCCAGTCCATGGCAAATTGCTGGCCAATCAGCTCAGCTTGCAGCGCCAGCTGATGCCAGGGAATGAACAGCTCTTGTTCGTAGTGATAGCCTAGTCTGCCGTCAGGGCTCTGGAGCTGCAATCTGGCTTGCAACGGAGCATCCTGCTGCCAGTTGAGCTCGCTTTGCGCATTTAGCCGGCCCGAAAGTTCGGAAAAAGGTGGCAGCCAGGGACTCAGCCAAGCCAGCTCGAAGTTTTCCAGACTCAACGTGACTGCAGCTTGCTGCATGCTAAAGCGGCTGTCTTCAGGCAGGCACAAGCTGGCGAGATCGCGCTGCCAACAGTGGGCGGACAGGTGCAGCTCCGACTCAGCAGCATGCACAGCCAGCTGCATTGGGTAGCGTAGCTCCCAGCGACCAAGCTCGGTTGAAAACCAGGCCTCTTGCCATTCGGTGAGCCAGCGTTGCAGCTGGCGGTCATACTGGCCTGCCAGGCGAAGCTCGGCAGCCAGTTGCTCGCCATCCAGGGCCAACTGCAGATGATGCTGCCGCTCATCCCCATGCAATGCCAGCTGCAGGCTATCAAAGTGCAGTTGCTGCAGGCGCAGATCGGAGAGGGTGATGTCCAGCTCGGTTTGTATCGGTTGCTCGGTGTTGAGGGAGCCTTGCAACCGGGCGCTTTTTAGGCTGAACAACTGCTGCCACCCCAGCTCAAGCGCGGCGATATCCAGCAGCAACTCGGGCGTATCTCTGGCACCACTGAGTGCAATGCTGCCTTCCAGTTGGCCGCGGCTATCGGGGACGGAGTCTGCCAAATCGGCAATTTGCACCCTGGCCAGCATCTGCCAGGCATCGGTCAGGGTACCGGCAAGCTCCAGCTTGTTTTGTCCGTGATGCAAGCGCAGTGGTTTTGCCGTCAGCTCCAGGGCGCCGGAGCCTGTTGGATCCTCAAGACGCAGCTGGCCATCCAATCGCAGTGGGATCTCTCTCAGCCAGCCCGAGAGCTGCAGCTCGGCCAGCTCCAACGCCCAGCCACCTTCCGCAGTCAGCTCACCATCGAGCTGGCTGCTGCCAAACACCAGACCCGGATATTCAGGCCATTGCAAGCCTGGGTCCAATTGTTCAAACTGCCATTGACTGCGCCACTGGAGCCTTTCTTGCAGCTGCAAAACGCCCTGTGCCTGAATCTGACCGCCGAGTGTTGCCAGGGTCAGCTGGTGCAGTGCCAGTTGCTTGGTATCCATGCTGGCTTCCAGCTGGATACTGCTATCGGGTAGCCCATCGCCTTGCAACTCCGTTCGAAGCTGGGCGGTCCACTGCTCCAAAGTCCCTGCTAACTGCAACTGACTTTGCTGAAGCTGGAACTGAGCCTCTGTTTCCAATGGCCATTGCAAATGGGCACTTTGCAGTTGCGCTGAGAAGGGCAGCTGCGGACTGAGAACATCAAACTCGGCGGTGGCGTTGGCATCCACAGCTCCATCGATGGAAAGCTCTGCTTGCAAAGCGGCTAAATCGCCGGTGATGGCGGCTGTGACTTGCAAAGGGCCAGACAGCACCGCAGGATGAAACAACCGGAAGCTGGCATCCAGCGGATACTGTTGTTGCGGCTGCAGTTTCAGGTTGGCATTGAATTCAAGTTGTTGCTGGCGCAGGCTCAAATCGACCAGCTGAATGCTGCGGCGATCGACCAGCAAACCAAACTTTAACGCATCAAGTAGCCGCGCCTCATTCAGATACAATTGCTGCAATTCAAATTCAACCAGGTCAATTTGCAGTGGCAGCAGCAGATCGGGCAGTTGCAAGCCTGGCCATGCCAGTGCATCAAGCAGCGCTCTTGGCTCCGTTGCCGCAGCCG
>JAFIFR010000236.1 GCA_020831935.1 Alkalimonas sp. | reverse complement strand
AGACGGCCAGATAGCTATTGATTTTTAGCAATGAACTGGGTAGAGTAGCGCCGTCCATCGAATTCGATAGACCAGAAGAGGCGCGTTGTTCAGGTAGCCTGTGTCAGATGTCTGTTCATCGCAGCACAGGGGAGGGGAGCATCGCCGAGGAGCGTACGGTACAGAACGTATGGCTTCGGTTGCCAGGGCTGAATCCCTGGGACTGTCACCTGAACCCTGGTGGAGAGCTTCTGGCCTTTGTTTACTGCTTAACAGCATGCCTGCTTTTGCTGCCTGCCTGTTTCCGGTTTTATCAAATGCCGTGCTCTGCTTATTGTTGCTGCATAAGGAGAGATCCATGTCTGAACTCATCGTTGCTAAATTTGGTGGCACCAGTGTCGCCGACTTCCCTGCTATGTCCCGTTGTGCCGATATTGTGCTGGCCGATCCCCGTATTCGGGTGGTGGTGGTCAGTGCCAGTGCCGGTGTCACCAATCAATTAGTCGCTATTGCCCAACAAACCGAACTGCACCCGCGCTTTGCGGCCTACACCGATATCGAGCGCATAACCATGGCGGTGTTGCAGGCGTTGCAGCACCCGGAGGCGGTGGCAGCGCAGATTGAATTGCTGTTATCCGAGCTGCGCCAGCTGATTGAGCAAGCTGGCCCTATCTTTAGTGTGCAGCAAAAAGACGAGTTGCTGTCTTTTGGCGAGCGGTTAAGCTCGGTTCTGTTCACTCAGGTATTGGCCGAGCGTGATGCGGCTGTGGCTTGTTTCGACAGCCGGCTGGTGATGCGGACCGACAGTCACTTTGGCAAAGCCGAACCCCAGGTCGATGCCATCCGTGCTTTGTGTCAACAGCAGTTGCAACCGCTGTTGGCCAGCGAGCGGTTGGTGATGCAGGGCTTTATTGGTGCCGATGCGCAGGGGCAAACCACGACGCTGGGACGGGGAGGCTCCGATTACAGTGCCGCTTTGCTGGGCGAAGCGCTGGATGCCGCTGTCGTACAAATCTGGACCGATGTGGTCGGAATTTTTACTACCGATCCCCGGCTCACCGAGCAGGCACGCTGCATCCGCGAAATCAGCTTCGATGAAGCTGCGGAAATGGCCACTTTTGGTGCTAAGGTGTTGCATCCGGCTACTTTATTGCCTGCCGTGCGGCAGAATATCCGGGTTTTTGTTGGCTCCAGCCGTGAACCCGAAGCCGGTGGCACCTGGATTGCCCGTGAGGTTACTGAGCGCCCGGCATACCGCGCCATTGCCTTACGCAAATCACAAACGCTGATCACGGTAAAAAGCCCGGCCATGTTGCATGCGGCTGGCTTTTTAACCCGGGTGTTTGATGTGCTAAGCCGTCATCATATTTCGGTCGATTTGGTCACCACGTCGGAAATCAGCGTTGCTCTAACGCTGGATGAGGCGCCCGGCAGTGCCTTTGACAGCTTAACGGAAACCGCCATTGAAGAGTTGCGTCAGTTGGGGGATGTTCAAGTGGAGCATGGCTTGAGTCTGGTAGCGGTGATTGGCAATCACCTGCACAGCAGCCGTGGCATTACCGGTGAGCTGTTCCAGGCATTGGAAGGGGTGAACATGCGCATGATTTGCCACGGTGCCTCCAAGCACAACCTCTGCTTTTTGGTGCAGGATGCCGACGCCAGTCCGGTAGTCAAACAATTGCATCAGAGTCTATTTGCCGCTTAACACCCACTCAGGGAGCCGAAGGCTCCCTGAGTGCTGCTTATTGGCAGCTGCCGCAGCAGATGCCGTCACCATGCGCTGGCTGAACAAATAAGATCTCGTTCTCCAGCAAAATGTGCTCCATCAGATCCTCTTTTAATTCGCGTAGCCCCAGGTACAGGGCGGTCCAGGTGTTGCAGGCGCCCAGCGGCAGGCGAATGCCATCGGTCAGCTCGTCGAGTTTGGCCAGTTCATCGCCGTGCTGCAGGTGCTCTTGTTGCATCACATGGATAGGGCCCGCCGGGTAGATGCCCTGGCGCAGCATCGGAAACAGGATTTGCTCTTCTTTTTGCATATGGCTTTCCAGCTCCTGCAGCATGGCATCCAGCTGATCGGCCAGGCCGGTTGGGCAATCCGGGCTGTCGCCATGCACTTGCTCGACCCGGCGTGCCAGCCGGATCAGCTCCGGCAGCTGCTGACGGTGCTTGTCGTGGTAGCGCTGCAAAATGTGGTCAATCAATTCATTGACCGGCGCCTGCCGCCAGTCTTTTGCCTGCGGCTTCTGCTGCAGTGCTTCCAAAGCTGCCAGCACCGGGCCGGTTTCCAGGCCACGCTTGTGCAATGCTTCGGCCAGGCTTTGCTGACCGCCGCAGCAAAAATCCAGTTTGTACTGATGAAACACCCGGGTGGCACCACTGATTTGGGTAGCCAGTTTGCCAAGGGGCTGGGTTAGTAACTGCATGGGGTACTCCTGTTATCGATTGGGTTGTCAGCTTGCTATTTGCTATTTGCTAAGAGCAAGCGCCATGCCAGCAAGTACCACCTTTGATTCCTATAGCTTTTTTGGGCCGCATGGTATATTGCACCCAAAAGCAACTGGTGAAATTTACCCTAAGTGGTGAATAGTGCGTGGTGAAAATGACGGTATTACCAACCATCTTACTGGCCGATCTGGTGGCGGAGCTGCCAGCGCCGGTGCGGCTGCAGCGCCTGGTCAGTAATCTGATGACGGAATTTTCCTGCGGTGCCGTCGTGTTGTTGCAAAAAGTTGGGCTCCAAAAACAGCAGGACTATCTAAAGCCCGTGGCGATGCAAGGCCTGGCGCGTGAAGCGCTGGGCCGGCATTTTGTGGTGGCGCATCACCCAAGGTTAGCGACTATTATGGCCAGCCGGCAACCGGTCCGCTTTGCACCGGACTCCAACCTGGCCGATCCCTACGATGGCTTGCTGGATGCAAAGCCGGAGCAGCCGTTGGCGGTGCATGACTGCATGGGCATGAGCCTGTATCTGGAGGGAGAATGCTGGGGCGTCATCACGCTGGATGCACTGCAAGCCGGTACCTTTGATGCAGCCAGTGAGGCTCGCCTCCAGCACTACAGTTTTCTGATTGAAGCCATGATCCGGGTCTGCCGGCTGGAGCGGGATAACCGGGTGCTGCGGCAAAGCCGCAGTGACAGCGAGCCGAGATTGATCGCCAGTCAGGCCGACAGCGGCATTATTGGCCAGAGCAAGGCCCTGCAGCA
>JAFIFR010000235.1 GCA_020831935.1 Alkalimonas sp. | reverse complement strand
CCTGAGCTGGCACAAGAGTATGGCCGCCAAATAGAGCAGCATGAGATCTATGTGCACGATGAAACCAGCTTAAAGCCTTACTGCGTCTCAGTCACCCTCTACCCCTTCCTGCGCGATGGCCTGACCAAGCTCGGCGGTGAGTCAAAAGCGCCCCAGCATCTGGAGTCGTTCTGCGGCTGCTTCGTTAACTTTGTCTTTGCCATCAGCAGCCAGTTTGCCGGTGCCGTGGCCACCGTCGAGTTCCTGACCTACTTCGACTACTTTGCCCGCAAAGACTACGGCGACAACTACCTGCAAACACACCCGAAGCTGATTGCCAATCACTTGCAGCATGTGGTCTATGCGCTGAATCAGCCTGCCGCCGCCCGCGGTTATCAAAGCGTGTTCTGGAACATTTCGGTGTACGATCAGCACTACTTCGACAGCATGTTCGGCAACTTTGTCTTCCCGGATGACGACTTGACCAAACCCAACTGGTCGTCGGTGAATGCCCTGCAGCACTTTTTCCTCGACTGGTTTAATGAAGAGCGGAAAAAAACCATCCTGACCTTCCCGGTGGTGACCGTCGCTATGCTCACCGAACAGGGCCAGTGCAAAGATCAGCACTTTGCTAAAAGCATGGCCAAACAACTGGCCAACGACAGCTCCTTTTTTGTTTATCTGTCGGACAATGCCGATTCGCTGGCCTCGTGCTGTCGACTGCGCAGCGAAATCAGCGACAACACCTTTTCTTACTCACTGGGCGCAGGCGGCGTCGCCACCGGCTCCATCAATGTGATTACCATCAATATGAACCGGCTGGTGCAGGATGGCCGCGATCTGGCCACCGAAGTCGATAAGATCCACAAGTACCAGGTGGCCTACCGCAAGCTGATGGAAGAGTATCTGGCCGCAGGCCTGCTCACCGTGTACGACGCTGGCTTTATCACGCTGGATAAACAGTTTCTCACCATCGGCATCAATGGCATGGTCGAAGCAGCCGAATCGCAAGGCCTGGTGGCCAGCAACAACCCGGCCTACATCGCCTTTGTCCGTGAGCAGCTAAAAACCATTTATGATGCCAACAAAGCCGCCAAAGCCAAGTACGGCTATCTGTTTAACACCGAATTTGTACCGGCAGAAAACTTGGGGATCAAAAATGCCAAATGGGACAAAGAAGACGGTTACCAGGTACCGCGCGATTGCTACAACTCTTACTTTTATGTGGTGGAAGATGAGCAGACCAATGCGCTGGATAAATTCCAGCTGCATGGCAAAGAGCTGCTGGATTATCTGGATGGCGGCTCGGCGCTGCACCTGAACCTGGATGAAAAACTGGATGAAGACGGCTATCTGGCCATGCTGAACATTGCCGCCCATACCGGCTGCAATTACTTCTGCGTCAATGTCAAAATCACCATCTGCAATCAGTGTGAGGCCATTGATAAACGTACCCTGCACCACTGCAGCAGCTGTGGCAGCCAGGATGTTGATCACGGCACCCGGGTGATTGGCTACTTAAAGCGGGTCTCGGCCTTTAGCAGCGGCCGGCGTAAAGAGCATGGGTTGCGGCATTATCACCGCGCTGCCCGGCAAAGCAGTGCTGTCACAACACAGGCACAAGCCGAGCTGGCCTAAAGCCGATGCAGCAGCTACTTCTTTGTAGGTAGCTGTTGCCACTTAAGAGCTTTCGGCTTGTCGCCTCCTGCCTGTTACACTGCAGCGTATGAATCAAGCTTGAAGTGAAGCCTATCCGCAACAGGACCCAGCCATGATCGAAAATTACGCCCAATTTATCCAAATGGCCAGCAGCCAGGCCGAACCACAGCGTTTGTTGTTTGTGCTCACTAAGATGCAACTGCCCAAAGATGCAACCGCAGAGCAAAAAGCCCGTTTTGAGCAAGGGGAAGGCGGTTATCTGGAGTCGGTGCTGTGTGTGGATAAGCTGCCGGAAGACGTGCGCGATTTTGCCGCTTTTGTCGAAGAATCCAAGCAAACCGAACTGGAGTGGGACATCGCTTTTATCACCAGCATGGAAGGCCGTGGTGGTTTTGCACCGAACTCCGATGAAGCGGTGCAGCCATTAAAACTGATGGTGCAACGTATTGAAGCTGGCCAGGTGGCGAATTTCCTGGCCGTCAATAAACAAGGTGAGCTGTTGCAGTTTCAGTGAAGCCAGCCTACCCAAACAGCTGTGGCTTGGCAGTGGCCAGATGAAAGATTGCCGCCAGCAGCACCAGCGCCAGCACAGCAAAGCCAATGCGTAACCCTTTGGGTTTGCCTTGCTTGAGTGCCACCATACCTGCCCCGATGTAGCCAAACAGCAGCACAATTTTCAGCCCCAACCAGCCATGGCTGAGCAGCTGCCAGGGGCCGATAATCCAGAGCGTTAGCGCAAAGAGCAACAGCAGGCTATCGTTAATATGCGGGATAAAACGCAGTGGTGTTTGCCGCCAGCCAGGCTTGCCTAGCGCATCCAGCACCAGGCGCAAGGTAAACAGCAACGCCGTCAAATAGGCAAACAACATATGCAGATGTTTGATCGGGACATAGTATTCCATGGGGATCCTTATGGACTTCAAGCAAGTATGGCTATGGTATACCAGAAAGTGGGCTGCTAAAACCCAGCTTCGCTTAATAACGCCGACATCTGCTGCAATGCCTCCAACCCTTGTATATCGGTGGCTTGCAGCGGCACTTGGTAACGCGACAGTTTGGCAAATTCGCTGGCGATGTGCGCCAAATGCTGCTGTTCTTGCTCACGTCGTTTCGCCAGAAAATCACCATCGGCGCTGTCGGGCAGTACCCGATTGACGACTAAACCGGCCAGCGGCAGCTTTTCCTGCTGCAAACTGGTTACTGCCCGGGCAGTTTCCAGGATCGGCAGTTTTTCCGGGGTCAGTACAAACAACAGCGCTGTTAACTTGTGATCCAGCAAGACTTCGCGGGTGCGCTGCAGCAAACGCTGCCGGGCCAACAAGGTTTCGGTAATGGCTTTGCTGCGTTCATCCATACCGGCCGTGGCATGATCCTTTGGATCGCCCAGCGGGTTATCCAGATCGCGGCCGGCTTTGGGGGTTAGATGGTCCAATACATCGCCAAGTTTTTTTGCGCGTTGATTGGCCTGCAGCAGCCCCTGAGTCCAGGCCGCCATGGCTTCAGGCAAGCTCAGCAAGCGTAGCGTATGGCCGGTGGGTGCGGTATCAAAAATAAGTAAATCGTAGTCGCTCAGGC
>JAFIFR010000234.1 GCA_020831935.1 Alkalimonas sp. | reverse complement strand
AGGGCTCTTGGTACAACAGCTGCAAAGGGCGCTGGCCACGCAAGGCCTTGGCGCCACCGGTAAGCTCGCCATTGTGCTGGCGCAGCCGGCGCTCAGGGTCTGTACTAATGCCGGTGTATATTTGCCCTTTGGCTGTGCTAAGCAGATATAAAAACCAGGCTTTCTCAGTCTGATGCATGCAAGCTGCCAAGTTTTGCTTTGTACAGGCCGCGTCGATCCGATGAGCGCGCGTAGTGGTGTGCTGTCAGCAAACGACGCTGTGCGGAGGCAAAGTGCCCCCGCAGATAATCGATTTGTGCCTGCCGGTAGTAGATTTCATCCAAATAAGGTGCGTAGTGCTGGGCTCGTTGCAAGTAGCGTTCAGCCCTAACCAGACTGTTCTGGCGTATGGCTTCATCTGCCAGGTAAATCCACTCGTAGGGATTGGGATCGTCAATCCTGGCGATGGCTTCATGTAAGGCTGCTGCGTCAGTCAGCCGCCCTTGCGATCGCAACATTTCACGGTAGTTTATCATGGCATTCAAGTTGACAGGGTTGTAGTCGAGGATATGCCGGTAAAGTTTCTCGGCTGTGTGCTCATCTTGTTTCCGGCGATGAAGCACAGCCATAATATTAATGGCCGCAGCGTTCTCAGGAGCGATACGCAAAGCCTCCATGGCATAAAGAAAGGCGTTTTGCTCATCACCCTGTTTTAGGTACTCCGCCGCAACATTTTGATAGAACATTGAAATAAACAGTGACTCTGCAATCCAGCTGCCACGGCTTCTGAGACTACCAGGAAAATAGTCGATGGTGCTGTTCGAAAACTGCACCACACCGGTTTCGGGGTTTCTGTTTGGAGGCGAAACGACCTGGGTTCGGACATGGCTGGATACATAGAGTGTATCCTCAAGCAATTCATAAATTGGCACGGAATAAACCAGTTGATACCGGACTTCAAGGCCGACCAATCGTGCGTACGCTGTGGTCAGAGTAGCCAATGACATGCAGTTGCCCGCCTGCCCCTGTAAGCTCTCACTGGCTTTGAGGGTGGTGCCGTAATAATGGAAATCAGCATAACGACGCTCAATAAAGCTGGCCAGTCGTCGATCTGGAGCCAGATCTGAGCGGTTATCATCAAAATAATAGTGCAAGAACTCTTGTTCTTGCTGCTCGGTCAATTGGAAGATATCACGGACAGATGGCGGTTGATCCAGAACACCCTCGTTGAGCAACGCTTTATTGATTGGAAGCTGTTCAAATTGAACCACGGGTGTGGGGTCTTGAGAGGCAACTGCATCGGGGATCCTTGCTGGCGTTGTGGTACACCCCATCAGTAACAGCAAGGCAAGTTGAGTGAGTAAACCCACTACGATTGTGTGGTGCATTGGATGCTCCCATCGTCCGCATGAACATTCAGCATAACAAAAACTCTTTTGCCTGCCATCAGCTGAGGAGCTTTTGGCTCCCCTGCTGAGTGATGCATCCATTAAGCTAAAGGCTGTTGCTGAGTAATGCAGTGGATATTGCCGCCACCCAGCAGAATTTCACGGCCAGGCACCAGCACCACCTCGCGCTCCGGGAACAAATTACGCAGGATGTTGGCGGCAACCTGGTCATTCGGGTCGTCAAAAGCTGGCATAATCAGGCCGCCATTGCACAGATAAAAGTTGATGTAGGAGCCAGCCAGCCGGGCATGGGCTTCGCGTGGAATGGTATGCAGCACCGAATCAACGCTGGCGTATTCTTCCGGCTCGGCGATAATGGGGGCTGGTAATGGCAACTTGTGTACTTTAATCGCACGGCCTTTGGCATCGGTGCTGTTTTCCAGTACGGTAAGCGCCGCCTGGGAGCGGGCGTACTGCGGATCGTTTTCATCATCAGTCCAGGCCAGCAGCACTTCACCAGGCCGGACAAAACAGGCCATGTTGTCGATGTGGCCATCGGTCTCATCCAGGTAGATGCCTTGCTGCAGCCAGATCACCTTGCTGGTGCCAAGATACTCATGCAGTATTTGCTCAATCTGCTCGCGGTTTAAATGCGGATTGCGATTGGGGTTGAGCAAGCACTCTTCGGTGGTTAGCACGGTGCCTTCGCCATCGACATGAATGCCGCCACCTTCCAGCACAAAGCCTTCGGTGCGATAACGCAGTTGCTGCTCGACACTCAGCACCTTGCTGGCGACCTGATCGTCCAGGTGCCAGGGGAAGTACAAGCCGCCATTCAGACCGCCCCAGGCGTTGAAGGTCCAGTCGACACCCCGCACCTCACCCTTATCATTCACCACGAAGCTGGGGCCGGTATCCCGGCACCAGGCATCGTTGCTGGAGAGCTCAATCACCCGAATGCGCTCAGCCAGCTCAGGCTTAGTGTGCAGCTGGGCCAGCGCATTGCCATACTGATTGGCAGACACGCCGACCGTGACCGGCTCAAAGCGGGCGATGGCCTGAATGACCTGAGTAAAAGCGGCCTGAGCTGGTTTAGCTCCCAAGCGCCAGTTGTCGGTCCGCTCTGGCCATACCATCCAGGTCTGGCGATGCGGTTGCCACTCGGCAGGCATGTAAAAGCCATCCTGCCGTGGGGTTGTGCTTAGCGTGCGCGCCAACTTAGTTGCCACCTTGGGCGGTGCTGCCATCTTTGGTCAGCAAAGGTTGGTACAAATCGATGCGGCGGTCGCGGAATACGCCCCAGCCGCGACGGTTTTGCGCGACTTCGTCCAGATCAAAGGTATGGACCAGCACAGCTTCGGAGCTTTCATCGGCTTCCTGCACCTTGGCACCGTATTCATTGGCGATAAAAGAACTGCCGTAAAAGGTGATGGAAAAATCATCTTCGGTTTCCACCCCAATGCGGTTGGAGGCAATCAGTGGCACCAGGTTGGCAGCAGCATGGCCTTGTTGGGTGCGCTGCCAGTGATCGCGTGAATTGACCGTGGCATCATGAGGCTCGCTGCCAATGGCGGTAGGGTAGAACAGCAGTTCAGCTCCCATCAGCGCCATGCTGCGGGCACACTCTGGGAACCACTGATCCCAGCAGATGCCAATGCCGATTTTGGCGTACCGGGTTTGCCAGACTTTAAAACCGGTATCGCCCGGCGTGAAATAGAATTTCTCGGAGTAACCAGGGCCATCCGGGATATGACTTTTGCGGTAAACACCCAGCAGGCTGCCATCGGCATCCAGCACCGCGATGCTGTTGTAGAAGCAGTTGCCCGCTTTTTCATAGAAGCTGATCGGCAATA